>VGPG01000262.1 GCA_016875555.1 Chloroflexota bacterium
CCAGAATAGCCATGGGAATAATCACCCACAAATTCTTAAAATTTGATTTGCGGCGATAACGGCTATCACGCAGTGACTCTCGCAGTTGCGTTGCCTGTTCGGCGTTTGCTGCATTAATCGAACGGAGCAGTCGCACCACGTTATCGGCTAGTCGGTCTACATCATCGATTAGTAACGGACTCTGATGCGCCCATTTATTTCGAATATGGCGTACTTCGTAGAGCATATTACGCTCAGTTGACGTCAGAATGCGCGAGAACGTTTCATCCCAATGATGCAACATGACGCGAACGAGCGCAGTAGCATCTAATCGTACCTGGACGTGCTGTGCACTGACACGGAGATCAGGAGTATTACGCAAGACTTCGAGCCATTGATGGCCATGAGCACTCTTGATGGCTGTGAGTACAAACGGCTCATAACCTTGCTGAAAGACGTGCAAAAAGGTATCAACTGCACTGCGCAAATCGCGTTGATTATCCATGAATAGCACCTGCGTTTTGATAGACTCACAACACATGTACTATACACGATTACAGCGATGATCACGGTAAGTCAATGAGTCGTTGGTGCAGTCTCCGATAAAAATTGAGATAAGTGGCTTGCGTACTCGAAACGTCCGGCACTGCAAAGTCAATTATCCCAAATGTGCGGATACCAGATTGTTCGATTGCCACCTGCCAAATAGCCGCCATCACGCTTGCATCGATCCCAGCGCCACCACATCCCCATGCTCCCAACACCAACACATTTGCACGCGTCATTGCGACAGCACGCAAGACACGCTGTGCCCGTTGTAACATGAGATTGGGGATCTCTGCTTCACGCTCGGGCATTGTACGACGCACCGCATGCGCATCAACTGCAATCGCATGGACAAATCCACATGCATAGGGTGATCCGAGTAAATCACCAGTCTGTTCGCGAAATACTGGCACGAGTGGCGTCACCACGACAGTGTCATCATACAGCGGTGATTGTTGCGCGGCGTCTTTTAGCCAATCCTGGTGCAACGTGCAGTACTGTATACTTGTAGCGCGATGAATGCTGTGTTCTTGTGAAATAGACGCGCGACGTGTATGTGCGCTGTTCAACGTTGGGTTGGCAAATGCGAGGACAGCAACTCGATACCCTTGACGAACGCGCTCTTGTGCTACGGTGAGCGACGCCTGATTGTACACATACAGGTGTGTATGTGAGTAGCGCCCTGTTGGCGCTGGGATCTGATCGGCTGGCGAATACCGTACTTGCTGGTTGCGTGCGGCATCTTGCATGGCACGGATTGACATGTCAACGCCTGCTGGATTCGTGTATGAACCTCGTGCAAGAATCGATTGCGTCGCATTATGGATGGCCGTAACCACATTCGCTGGCAGATGGAACTCATCATGAGTGATAGGTGCTAGATCAAGTGTTAAGTTCTTTCGCATATCAATCCTTGATGCATCCAGCGTATGGTATACTTTACCAAATACGTTATACGTTATACCGTAAATAATTATAAAACTTTTTACGTCCACATTTGTGGTTTAGGCATATTGAGGTGTATATGACGATTTTTTACCACGATGATGTCACAAAGACTGCGCATGCATTTGATACAACACGCAAAGGTGCGGATGTTGCACGACTCCTGCAAGAACGCGGCTGGCACATCACAACACCACAACCGCTCAATCGCACAATTGCGGAGCGGTATCACGATGGAGATTACATCGACGCACTGATACACGGTGAACCACGTGCATGGGCCGAATCTCAAGGGTTTACGTGGGACACATACATGTGGAGTTCGGTGACTGCGCAATCAGGTGCAATGGTAGACGCCGCCCTATATGCATGTGAACACGGTCGGGCCTACGCACTCAGCGCAGGATTTCATCATGCACAAGCAGATACCGGCGCTGGATTCTGCACATTAAATGGGTTGGCCATAGCCGCCGGCGAAGTACTTGCACGCTACTCTGATCGCAACGTGATTTTGCTTGATGCAGATGCGCATTGTGGCGGTGGGACGATGAGTATTTGCGCACATTGGGATCGATTTGTGCATCTTGATATTCATACCAATTACTACGATTCGTACCCACTATCACAACCGCATGTGCGACACTACATCAACAACGCAGACGACTACTTACCCACATTGAAAGACGCACTTGAACGCATCAGTACAACGGTCAATGCCGGAGACGTGTTGCTTTACAACGCAGGTATGGATGTGCATGAAGATTGTCGGATCGGCGGTCTTGCAGGTATGAATACTGATCTCATCAGACAACGAGAAGTATACGTGAGCCAATGGGCTGCGGCACACAATCTGTGTGTGGTGGCGTGTCTTGCCGGCGGCTATGCTGGTGGACATCTCACACACCAAACACTCGTTGAATTGCATGCAATGAGTGTCGAGGTATTCCTTTCAGTAATTAACAATTCGTAATGGTCAAGCCGTCAAATCGCTGTTGAAAAGGCAATAAGACACTCCGCTCATAACTAAGGTCAGTCACCGCAATATTAATCGCTGCAATAGCATGTAGCTTCACACGTATCAGCGCATCATAAATCAGCCGTACGAGGATGGTTGCATTCACATCATTACCAACGGTCAGCACGACAATGTTTGCGCCGACGTGCTGTACGGCATATACTACCGTCTGTACCCACTGCAACACCAGCTCATGTCGTTGCGCGTATATATCTTGATCAAACGCATTATCCGTCAACGTGATGACATCGCAATTCCACGGCGTGTCGAGTAAATCACCGTCGTGTGTGCGCAAAATAGGTAACTGTGGCACTACAACCGGTTCAGTGCGTTGATTTAGTGCATAACTCCCACTTTTGAAGATACATTCAGCCAAACCTGATGATCGCATCAGGATGTTTTGTTCGGCTACGCTGCGAATAAGACTTGGATGGCAGAGTCGTAGCGGAGTAGGATTCACCACTGCAACACGGTATCCGCGTTGTTGCCAGGCATGGCCAACCGCCAACGCCGTCTGATTATGTACCATAATGGAGGTTGCATCGTATGTTCTGCGATATCGAGGCTTTGCAAGATGTGACGCCGCGGCAGTACATGCGCATGCTGCATCCTGTGCATCCCTGAATATAACCTTTTGTTGAGAAGGCGCAACGTACCAGCCACGCTGTACAATGTCACGCGTTGAACGCACGAGATTATGAATAACTTTGACTGGCAAACTCATCGATTCTAATGACAATGGTGCCAACTGCAGTGGTGGCAAAAACATATCTTGGCCTCTCTCAAACTGAAATACGCCAATCCGTAATTCTCTGTGACAAATGTGTGATATGACAGTTATACCATTCCTTCTATCGTATCTTTTCGTCATTTTTGACGAAAAATATGCGATCTGTGTGTATTTTTGTATTTTCCGGAAGAAACTCCACAATTTCTTTACATTAGGTGATGATGCGACCGACGTTC
>VGPG01000263.1 GCA_016875555.1 Chloroflexota bacterium
CGACAATGAAGCAGGGGTGACACACGCACCCGGCCTTGGGCGCATGATGGCCGATTTGGTTGTTACCGGTGATGCACCGTGGGTCAATCATCGTGCATTCGCGCTTGATCGATTCAATCAGCACTATACGAATGAACCAGCTGTTGCGGCGGCCATGCCGCCACGGCGCTAAATGAGGACCATCACATGCACAAGAACCGACTCTTCTGGCGCGTAAGCGCGTTGTTCACCACCGCTGCCGGCGTCACCATGCTCGTCTACGTACTCATCGGCAGTAGCGTTGATGCGGCTGGCGTGTTGCGTGAGCCATTTCTCTTGATTCCACTCTTCTGGCTGAGCACGTTTTTTGCGGTTATTACTGCGGTATTGGCGTTAATTGTCGGCAAAAAATCATGATTCGCTATGTCACACTCGTCGTTGATGACTATGACAAAGCCATCACCTACTACACCGCGTTGCTGAACTATGTGGTACGCGAAGACATGGTAATGACTGCGACGAAGCGCTGGGTAGTGATTGGGAGTGCCGACGGCACGGGATGTGGCCTCCTCCTCGCAAAAGCCACCACAGCAGTTCAAGTTGCCCATATCGGCAATCAAACTGGGGGGCGAGTAGCGTTTTTTTATGCGACGGACGATTTTGATGCAGCATACGCGCGCATGCATGCCATGGGTATCACATTCCTCGAATCACCGCGACATGAGGCATATGGGCGGGTAGTGCAATTTGCTGATTGTTATGGCAACAAATGGGATTTATTGGGCAAATAAGGGTGATATTAATAGGTGATAGTAGAGACGCATGGTCATGCGTCTCTACTATCACCCCATATGCGTCTCTGCTACGCGCTGACGTCGGTCAGGACCTTGATGGCATCCGCCGGCAACACGAGGTTGGCAGAGTCGGTCAAATCCTTCACTTGTTCGATGGTCGTACCACTGGCGATTGCAGCCGTAATACCAGGGCGCGCCATAATCCACGCCAAGGCGACTTGACCAGGGGTGGTATTGAGCTCGGCGGCCACACGCTCGACCTCAGCCAAGATTTTGAAGCCGCGCTCGTTCATGTAGTTGTGCTGCACGCCACCAGCGCGTGGGGTGCTTGGCAACGGTTGACCGGCTTTGTACTTGCCCGAGAAGTAACCACTGGCCAGTGACGAGTAGGTAATCACTCCCACACCCTCACTAATACACATCGGCTCAAGTTCGCGCTCATAATCGGCACGCATCACCAGGTTATACCGCGGTTGCACACAGTCGTAGCGTGCCACATTGAGTGAATCGCTGACCCACAACGATTTGGTTAAGCGCCATGCGCTGTAGTTCGAGGCACCGATGTAGCGCACCTTGCCGGATGACACAAGATCTTCGAATGCGCGCATTGTCTCGTCGAGTGGGGTATTCCCATCGTCGGCATGAGCTTGGTAGAGGTCAATGTAGTCAGTCTTGAGGCGCAAAAGTGAATCTTCGACACATTTGATAATGCGATAGCGCGAAAGACCTTCATCGTTGGGGCCGTCACCCATGCGCATACCCACCTTGGTGGCGATAATCAGATTGTGACGGTTGCCACGCGCGTGCATCCAGTCACCCAAAATGCGCTCTGATTCACCGCCAACATGACCCGGTGCCCAGCGAGAGTAGACATCTGCGGTATCAATGAAGTTCCCACCACCAGTCACAAAGGTGTCGAGCACCTCAAATGAACGCTGTGCGTCGGTTGTCCATCCAAGTACGTTGCCACCAAAACAAATTGGCGTCACATTTAGACCGGTCCGGCCCATGCGGCGAGTTTGCATGATCTCCTACTCCCTTACACAACAATGGAACGACAGTTCATCTGTATTGTAACGAAAATCGCAATCCAATGACAGTCAATGAAATAATCGGGTATGATAGTGGTAGGTTTCATGCGTCATACAGCATAGTACTGCGATGTCATCAAATAATGATTCGTCAACCCGTACATGGCACGAACCTGAAACAGCCGAGTTGCTGCGTCGAGAGATAGACGACGCGCATCGAACTATTCGTGCGTTGATGCGCCGACTGGCCGACGAACAAGAACAACAAGTTAAGACAAAACAGGCGTATGAGCAAATGAAATCAAACATCATGGAGATGAATCGTGAATTCGCCATGATTGAGCGTGAACGAGATATGTGGCGACAACGCGCGGAGCACAACGGTTCCATCGAGTGGACAGACGTATTCCCACAACTCACAAGTGACGAAATCAGTGCGATTCGCCGGGCCATGGCACGCCTACACCATCCTGATCAAGGAGGGGATAGCAATCGCATGAAAGAATGGAACAAAATCCTCGACAAGCTTGACAAAAAACGTAAATAGCCGTTAACTCGTTTCACATATAATGTCAACAATACAGACATACGACCAATGAGGAGCTCTTCATGCGACAAAGTGGAATTCTTCTCCACCCGACATCTTTGCCATCGCGTTGGGGCATCGGCGATCTCGGTGCCGCCGCGTACCAGTTTGTTGATTTATTGCTCCACACACGCCAATCCGTCTGGCAAGTTCTCCCTCTCGGGCCGACAGGATACGGCGATTCACCGTACCAGTGCTTCTCTGCATTTGCCGGGAATCCACTGCTCATCAGTCCAGATTTGTTGTTGAATCAGGGGTTATTGACGAATGAAGACCTCGCTGATTACCCGCAATTTGGTGATGGTGGCGTTGATTTCGGCAACGTGATTCCTGCCAAGTTAGCGCTGTTGCGCAAGTCATTCCAACGCTTTCGTGGTGCCAAGAGCGACGCTGTGGCGGATTTTGCGAATTTTTGTAGCACTGAGGCAAGTTGGTTGGGCAATTACGCGCTATTCATGGCGCTCAAAGACAAGCACAACGGCCAGACATGGAGTAGTTGGCCAGCGCCGCTTGCAACGCGCGACAGCAAAGCACTCGCTGAGGCGAGTAACGCACTTCAAGCTGAAGTGTCGTTTTATGCGTATTTGCAGTTTCTCTTTTTTCGTCAATGGCGCACATTACGTCAATACGCCAACGAGCGCGGCATCATCATCATCGGTGATGCACCCATCTTTGTGGCCTACGATAGCGCAGATGTATGGAGTGCACCTGAACTCTTCTACCTTGATGCGCAAGGACTCCCCACCGTGGTCGCCGGTGTGCCACCCGACTACTTCAGCGAAGACGGTCAACGCTGGGGCAACCCGCTCTACCGCTGGGATGCCCACAAAGCACAGAGTTATCGCTGGTGGATCGAACGCATTCGTGCGAATGCGGCGTTGTACGACCTCGTGCGCCTCGACCACTTCCGTGGGTTTGCTGCCTATTGGGAGGTGCCTGCGAGTGAACCAACAGCGCGCGTTGGGCAGTGGGTCAATGGCCCAGGGCAAGATTTGTTTACTGCACTCAAACAT
>VGPG01000264.1 GCA_016875555.1 Chloroflexota bacterium
CTCGGTGCAGGTTGATGCGTTCGGGCATGGTATGGCGTTGCAGATGAACGCCGACCTCGAGTTCAGCCGCAACCGCGAACGTTACGAGTTTTTGCGCTGGGGCCAGCAGAGCTTCACGAACTTCTCAGTGGTGCCACCCGAGACCGGCATTTGTCACCAGGTCAACCTCGAGTACCTGGCCAAGGGTGTACTCGTCAAGCAGATTGACGGCGAGTCGGTGGCCATGCCTGACAGCTTAGTCGGCACCGATAGCCACACCACCATGATTAACGGCTTGGGCGTGTTGGGCTGGGGCGTCGGTGGCATCGAGGCCGAGGCGGTGTTGTTGGGGCAACCACTGGCCATGTTGACGCCTGAGGTAGTCGGCATGCGTTTGACCGGCAAGTTGGCGCCAGGCGCCACGGCGACCGACCTGGTATTGCGCGTGACCGAGATGTTGCGCAAGCACGGTGTGGTCGACAAGTTTGTGGAGTTCTGTGGCGACGGCTTGAGCGCATTGAGCTTGGCCGATCGGGCCACGATTGCTAATATGGCGCCCGAGTATGGTGCGACGTGTGGCTTTTTCCCAGTTGATGACGAGACGCTTAAGTACTTGCGTGGCACGGGCCGTACCGAGGACGAGGTGGCGTTGGTCGAGGCATATGCCAAGGTCCAAGGCATGTTCCGCATCGACGGCATGCCGGTGCCGGCCTTCAACTCGTTGCTCGAGTTGGACCTGTCGACGATTGAGCCCAGCGTGGCCGGCCCGCGCCGCCCGCAAGATCGTGTGGCACTCAAGAGTCTCAAGGCATCGTTCAACGACGCCATGGGCAAGGTCTTTAGCAAGCCGAGTGCAGCCGTGACATTGACGACTGGCGCTCATAGTGATACCTATGCTGATGCGCGCGTGTCGTTGACGGTCGGTGGTGCGCAGACCAGCATGACGCACGGCTCAGCGGTGATTGCGGCAATTACGTCGTGCACCAACACGTCGAATCCATCAGTGATGATGGCGGCTGGTTTGTTGGCCCAGAAGGCAGTCGCCCGAGGGTTGACCCGCAAACCGTACGTCAAGACATCATTGGCGCCTGGCTCACGCGTGGTCAGCGAATACCTCAAGAAGGCCGATGTGCAGCAGTACCTCGACCAGCTCGGTTTTAATGTCATCGGCTACGGGTGTACGACCTGTATCGGCAACTCGGGGCCGGTTGATGCGGCGGTGAGCGCTGCGGCCAAGCAGGGTGATTTGGTGGTGTCGGCGGTGTTGAGCGGCAACCGCAACTTCGAGGGGCGCATTCACCCAATCGTCAAGGCGAATTACCTGATGTCGCCGCCGTTGGTGGTGGCGTTCGCCATTGCTGGTACGGTTGATATTGACATGAATAACGAGCCGTTGGGCGTGGGGTCTGATGGCAAGCCGGTCTACTTGGCCGATATTTGGCCATCAGAGGCTGAGATTACCGCGGCGTTGCATCGTGCATTGAGCGCTGATTTGTTCCGCGCCCAGTATGCCAACGTCTTCACCAACAACAAGACCTGGAACGAGTTGCCAGTACCGCAGGGTGATTTGTATACGTGGAACAACCAGTCGACGTATGTGCAGAACCCACCGTACTTCCGCGGGATGACCAAAGAGCTGCCCAAGATGCAGTCGATCCGTCAGGCACGGGCCTTGGCCGTGTTGGGCGACAACGTGACCACCGACCACATCTCACCGGCGGGCGATATCCCCAAGAACTCGCCAGCGGGTATCTATCTCGAGGAGCATGATGTGGCTCCGGCTGATTTTAATTCATACGGCGCCCGCCGTGGCAACCATGAGGTGATGATGCGCGGTACCTTTGCCAACATTCGCCTCAAGAACGCCATGGTCCCAGGTGTTGAGGGCGGTTACACCGTTCATATCCCGACCGGCACGCAGATGTCGATTTATGATGCGGCCATGAAATACGAACAAGAGCAAACGCCGTTGGTGGTATTGGCCGGCAAAGAGTACGGCATGGGCTCATCACGCGACTGGGCGGCCAAAGGCACGTTCTTGTTGGGCGTGCGCGCAGTGATTGCCGAGAGCTTCGAGCGCATCCATCGCTCAAACCTGGTCGGCATGGGCGTGTTGCCGTTGACGTTTGTGGATGGCCAAAACGCTGCATCACTCGGCTTGACCGGCCGCGAGACGTTTGAGATTGAGGGCATTGAGTCGCTCCAACCTGGCCAGACCTTGACGGTCAAAGCTTCGTTGGACGGCAAGGTGACCAGCTTTGCGGCTAAGGTGCGCATCAACTCAGAGGGTGAGCTGAACTACTACCGCAACGGTGGCATCTTGCACTACGTGTTGCGCAGTTTGGCCTCACAAAACGAGCCCGTTGGTGCTTAAGATGCATCGTGTAATCCACACGGTGATACTGATTGTCTGTTTACTTACCCCCACGATGATTCCATCGTTGGGGGTAAGTGCATTAGTTGGCGTGGTCATGGCCAGTCAACTCCTGCTCGGGCATGCGCCGACGCGGCGCAACGGTATGGCGGCGCTGTTGAGTGCCTTGCCGACGCCCTTGACCATCGTGGCGCCGCTTTTTGCTGACCATCGCTGGTGGCAGCGGGTGGTACTGAGTGGTGCGCTGGCTGTTGTGTGGGCACTGGTGTGGCCCGCACTGCAGTGGATTGTTGTCATCGCCGTGGCTGGTATGAGTCTCTATGCGCCATCGCAACGTGATGCCTGGCGCTGGTATATACCCTGGGTGCAGTTGGCGGCGTTGCAGGCGTGGCCGCAGTGGTGGGATGTGGGTGTATTTGTCATAAGTCTGAGTCTCGTCGGTGTGACGCTGTGGCAACGTCGTCCCGAACTAGTCCGTTGGATCATCGTAATGCTCGTGTTGGCACTCAACACGGGTGCGGGGCTCGCTGTGGTGCCGTGGGCCATGGTGGTGGCGGTTGTGAGGGCACCGTGGTTGTTGGTGGTCGTGGTGTGGGCAACGATGACAGCACTGGTAGCTGCCGGGAGTGCGGTAGCGGTGATTGGTGGCCTGATAGCATTAGTCATGGTTGCACCCCATCTAACGTGGCCAATCCCATGGCGGGTTGTGGCGGTATGGTTGTTGTGGGCGTTGGTGCCGATTACTGCCACCGAGGCGCGCCTACAGACAAGTCTGTCGGCGTTTGGGCGGTTGTGGGGTGATGGGGCTTTGACGATGGTCAATGCTGCGCAACAGGCGGTGGCCACGGTGCCGTGGTTGGCGATGGTGGCTACGTTGGTGGTGCTTGGCAGTGTGGCGGTGCAATGGAGAGACGAGGATCGCCATGTGGAGTAGTGTGGTCAGTATCGTCTATGCCTGGGAGCGGGTATTGTTGTACCCGGCACTGGTTTTTTTGATTGCCAGCAAGATTGCACCACCCGCCTTGGGTTGG
>VGPG01000265.1 GCA_016875555.1 Chloroflexota bacterium
TATCTTGAAGACATCACTCGTGGCTAATACTTGTAGTGGTATGCGTTGTTGTAACTCTGCCATCATGTGTTCACTTGCCAGTTGAACGATGTATAAGTAGAGTTCTTCTTTGTCAGCAAAGTACTGATACATACTTCCCTTGGCGATGCCAACGGTTTTGACAATCTGCGACAGCGATGCCTGTGCATAATTTGCGTGCGCAAACTCGACGATACTAGCATGAATAATTGTCATGCGTTTTTGTTCATCCAGATTCCACCATGTTTCGCTTGGCATATGACTTCCTAGTCATGTGACTGATTAGTCATAGCATACGACCATGTTGATAGGTTGTCAAATTATGTGGCCAAAAATGTGCTAATGTTAGATAAGCTCATCAAAGAGGCGCAGTATGACCAATCATGCCACCGTTGATCGAAATGTCCGGTATTTGGTTATTGAATTATTTTGGGCTGCTATTGCGGCAGCTGGATACTCCTTTGCTGCGGCGTATGTGATTCGACTAGGTGGTTCAAACTTCATTGTGAGTTTAATTACATCGGCGGCAGCGGTCGTCAATGCGGTCACGACGATTCCATTCGCAGCGTTAATGGAACGTACAGAGAACCGGCGACCGTGGATGTTTGGCAGTTTAATTGCCTTTCGCATGTTGCACATCTTTCTGATATTCGTGCCATTTTTGCCGGCATATCGGGCTGAAGCAATCGTCATCATACTGCTTGTGGCCAACGTGCCTGTGGCGCTCTTTAATGCGGGCTGGTTGCCGATGTTCGCCGATATTGTCCCCATCCACCGACGTGCACGGCTTTTTTCGGCACGAAACGTCACGCTCGGTGCCACCATGATGGTGGGCACATACGTGTTTGGACTTTGGCTGGAGCAGAGTCACGACATCTTTCCGTCGAATTATCAATTACTCTTCACGCTGGCGCTCATAACAAGCATGTTGAGTACGTTTTATGTGATGAAGCTCAATATTCCTGATACACCCATTGACACATCAGTGACGGTTGATCGATCGGTGAAAGGAATGTTGACACTCTTCACTGAGAGCAAGCCATATAATGCAATTACCTGGAATACGCTTATTTTCAATATTGCTCCATGGGCGGCGATTGCGCTGCAACCGATATATTTCGTTCGTGAACTCGGCGCAACCGATCAATGGTTAGGCATCTGGTTTGCAATTACGAACGGTGGTGCAATTCTTGGCAATTTGATTTGGCCAAGAATGATGGAAAAGCATGGATTTCAGAAAACCATGACGGCTGCTGCATTGTTGAGTAGTCTTTATTTTTTCGCAATTGGTGCGGTCCCTGACCTTACATTGATACTTATTTTTTCGTTATGCATTGGGATGATAAATCCCGGCATTGACGTCAGTCACTTCAACATACTGTTACAAGTGTGCTCTCCGCAACGCCGTGCTCTCGCAATGGGTGTGTTTGTCACCATTATGAATCTCGGCCTTATGGGGAGTAGCCTGCTCGTCGCACCCATGATCGATTTGATAGGTGCACAAGCCCTTGTAATAACCCTGGGCGTGTTGCGTCTTGTCGGTGCATTGTTGTTTGTGGTAAATCCGGTATTTGCCAAAGGAACCGAACCACAACAATCGTAATGCCGGTAGATGCAGATTCAAGTACAATATGTCAAGGGAATACAAGAAGGAGATGATGGAATACCGCAGACTAGGTCGCTCTGGCCTCAAAGTGAGTGCATTGTCGCTAGGATCATGGGTTACATTTGGCAACCAGATTGCCAACGATGTCGCATATGAGTGTATGTCAGCCGCACTAGAATATGGTGTCAATTTCTTTGACAATGCAGAAGGATACGCGGGCGGACAATCAGAAATCGTGATGGGGAACGCCATAAAGACCGCAGGCTGGCGTCGGGAAGACTTGGTCATCTCCACCAAAATATTCTGGGGTGGCAAAGGTCCGAATGACACTGGTTTGTCACATAAGCATGTAATTGAAGGCGTCAATAATGCGCTGAAGCGCCTGCAAATGGACTACGTTGACTTAGTATTTTGTCACCGCCCCGATCCGAATACCCCAATCGAAGAGACGGTCCGTGCCATGGACATTGTTGTTAAACAAGGCAAAGCGTTCTACTGGGGAACGTCGGAGTGGTCAGCCGATGAAATTCGTGCCGCGTATGGCATCGCCCGTGAATATGGATTGACCCCACCGTTGATGGAACAACCACAATACAATTTGCTCCATCGTGACCGTGTCGAGAAAGAGTACAAACTTCTCTATCGCGACATCGGACTAGGGACGACCATCTTCAGCCCACTTGCGTCAGGGTTGCTCTCTGGTAAGTACCAAAACGGAATTCCCGAGGAGAGCCGTGCGGCGGTAAAAGGATACGAATGGCTCAAGGATAGTGTCACGAATGCTGAGCGCTTGGCCAAAGTGGCGCGCTTGCAAATTGTGGCCAATCAACTAGGAATTTCGTTGGCCCAAATGTCATTAGCGTGGTGTCTGAAGAATCCGCAAGTAAGCACGGTCATCACTGGTGCCAGTAAAGCAAGCCAAGTGCATGAAAACATGAAGGCACTTGATGTGGTACCATTACTGACATCTGCGGTAATGGATGCCATTGAGGGTGCATTACAACCAGCGTAAGTAAGTCGAGTCGAGGTATTCACCGGCGGAACTATTCCGTCGGCGTTTGTGTGGCAGTGGAAAGTAGGTCGCCATGCGTAATCCAGAAAATATGTATATTCTGCACGCACTTCCTGGTTTTGATGCAATTGTTACTGAGGAGCTCAAGCAGCTTCCTGAACGCGCGCGTCTTCAAGAACAATTGGTGCATGCAGGGCGTAACGGCATGTTAATCGTGGAATACCATGGTGATGTAGACGATTTACTTAAACTGCGCACCGTTGATGATGTATTCATTCTTATTGGATATTACGCAGATTTGCCGCCAAAATATGCTGCACTCAAGGCCATCAAAGAACGTCTGCTGACCACGCCCACAGTGCAAAGTGCGACACGCGATGTGCGTGCACTCTTTCCGAAGCGTGGTGGTGAGGGTAAAATTCGCTATCGCGTAATTTCTCGACAACAGGGTGAAATGCCGTATCGGCGCATTGATTTGCAAGAAGCGGTGAGTAAGGGGATCGGCCAACGTACCGACTTTCGTTGGCGCCTTGCCGACGATGGTTTAGAGTTTTGGGTTACACAATCGCATGATGTGGCCATCATTGGCTTGCGCGTAAGCGATGAGACAATGCGACATCGTACCTACAAAATCAACCACATCGAAGCATCGTTACGCCCAACTGCCGCTGCCGCAATGGTGATGCTCACCAAACCCAAACCAACCGATGTGTTTTTAGATCCGATGTGTGG
>VGPG01000266.1 GCA_016875555.1 Chloroflexota bacterium
GGATCATCCCGGTGGTGAGCGTTTTGGCCTGACCCATGCCGAAATTGACACGGCTGTGCAAATGGTGGCAGGTACTCAGCACGCCATCGTGCTGTATCACGTCATGGTTGGTAGCCAAATGGAGGATGCTACCACCTGGCGCATCCGACTGAGCGCTGCTGTCGAACGATATGCCGAACTGGCCGCTCGCGTGCCGAGTCTGCGCTTCTTTAACTTCGGTGGTGGAATGCCCACAGACGCCTACGACATCGGCTTTACTTTCGACTACGACGGCTTTTTACGCGGCATCATGCAGATGATGCGCAACGAGTGTCAGGCTCGCCAGATTGCAGTTCCGCATCTTGTCGGTGAGTTTGGTCGCTACACGGTTGCGTCACACAGCCTCTACATGATGGAGGTTGGTGCCGTCAAAAGTGGTCGTGGTGGCGCGCCCGATTGGCTTCTGTTGAATGGTAGTCTGATGGTGTCACTCCCAGATACACTCATCGTTGATGGGCAGTCGTTCATCGTCCTACCACTCGATCAATGGCATCAACCGGTTCGTCCTGTGCGACTAGCTGGGCGTTACACGTGCGATACGGACGACTTCTACCCACGTCCTGGTCAACCGCCGCTGTTGCTACCTACTGGTGGTGAGGGAATGGTCGTCGCGTTCTTTGGTGTGGGTGCATACCAACAAATGATTGCAGGCCGTGGCGGTGCTCACCACTGTTTGACGCCTGAGATGCGTCGAATAGTAATTGAAGCAGAATGCGATAATCTAGTGGTGCGTGACGTGCCTGCACAGCAACTCAATGACATCATGCATTTGTTGGGATATCCACAAGCAACGCTGGACCTCCCACAAAGTCGCTCTGTTGAGTCTACTGAGCGAGTTGGTGTGCGACCACTGCGCATGCCAGTACGACGCGCAACACGCATTTGGCGCCGTCGAATGGCCTAATCATTCACTGACACACAAAGGGGGAGCAGTTGCAGATGCAACTGCTCCCCCTTTGTGTGGATATTTACTGCGAAGTGTGCTGACGAAGTTGTGTAAGACGTAATTCCTCGGTGCGTGGTGACGCGGCAGTGACGACCGCGGGCACGGGTTGTCGCGTTTTGCGTGCGTTCGGTTTGAACACGCGCGAAATGATGCGTCGCATCTTTGATAGCAAGGTTGTTTGATGTGCCTGTTGCAATGCAACGATTTGTTGTTGGATCATCTGCTGCGCATGCCATAAGTGCGCAATCTGACTGCCGTGTTCTGTGCGTAACTGCTGGACATCAATTCGCATTGCCTCTTGTGTATCTTCTTGTGCACTCACCATCTGCTCAATGATGCGCATGTTTTCGAACGAGAGTCGTAGCGCATGGCGTTGCAATTCACTCTCAGAGAGCTGTCGAAAGTTGATTTTTGTTTTCGGTGGGAATATATCATCAACCGAGACACCCGGATAAAAGCGCTCAACGATGGCACGATTTGATTCGTAGTAGGTTTGATGAATGCGCACATAAAATTCCGCAGGGAACACATCAATCATTTCTTCTGGATCATCGAAGGCGATGGTTGGTTTGGTGCGGTTGAGTAAGTTCTTGTAGTTGGGCACGATTTTGTTGAGACGCATTCTGAGTTCGACCCTACGAGCACTATCCGATTCTACCGGACGCGCTTCGGCATAAACGCGTTCGCGCTCTGCCGCAATGACGTTTTCATCGCGCAGGTATTCCAGCACACGTACGGTTCTATTTGACAGCGATTTATTCATGACGAGATTTGATGTATCTTCATGAATTTGGAAACTTACTTTTATCATGCGGGCAAAATCGCTTGCCAAACTGCCTTTATAGAGAAATCGTTTATCGAGTACACGCATAATCATGTGTTCACTGCCAAACGTCTGCTCCCACGGAGCCATCAGTTTTGTCCAGTTAGCGATACCCAGACCTTCTTCAAACCATTTGTGCATGTTTGTATTGTGCAGATAGCCCCATTCCTTCCACGCACTTTCGAAGTACTGTGGTTGGTTACGCACATACATGATAATCTTCCACTCACAGAGGTCGACAACAGGGATGAACAAATCGATGAAGTGTTCCCAGTCGTTAATCAGATTTTCTGCGCTGATGACTGCGGCCTTATACCCGTGCTGCTGCATGTACTGTAGATTGGCCATGAACTGTTGCACAAATATGCCCACACGGTCTGGATTGTTGATATGCAGCGTCTCAAAGAAGTGTTGTTGTATGCTGAGTACTTCGTTGCCGGTATGTGGCTGAAAGGTACTGTTGAATATTAAATAGCCGGCTTGCTGTAACCGATCCTCATGCATCTTGAGAAAACGTTGAATGGTCGAACTGCCGGTTTTTCCTGCACCAATATGCACATATATGGTCGGCTTGTTTCCCATTTTAGAATCCCTATGACAAATAGTACGAGTATCGGTAGTTACTTACTACAGGTTATAGTCTTAACATATAAAAGTCAAGCAGAAAACCGCCGTTGCGGGCAACGGTAATGGTAATGTAACCTCAGTTAAATTCTTCTAACGGATGATTGCAATAGGATGAACTCGCTGATCATCTGCGGTAGTCATCGCCAGACTTCTTGTGCATATGTACCGAAAGCGTGAGAGCTCCATGGTATACTAATGCAAATTTGGTGAATTTGAGGGGATGGAGCATGGTGACGAAGCGACCGAGTATTTCAGCGTTTTTTCCAGCGTATAACGATGGTGGAACGATAGGGAGTCTGGTTGTCACAACGTTGCAAACGCTGGCCGAAGTCACTGATGATTACGAGGTTATCGTCATCGAAAACGGCAGCACGGACTATACGGTCCAAGTACTTGAAGAGTTAGCGACGCAGTACGAACGCTTTCACTTTCAAGCGCATCGTGAGCCGCTCGGCTATGGTGGTGCACTCCGAGGAGGATTTGCGGCCTGTAGCAAGGAACTCATTTTTTATACGGATGGCGATGCCCAATACGATCCACGTGAACTCAAGTTGTTGTTGGCGGCCTTGCGCGATGATATTGATATTGTCAACGGGTACAAAATTGACCGCAGCGATCCTTTTCACCGCAAAATCATTGGACGTGTCTATCACCATACCGTCAAATTCTTATTTGGCTTCAAACTGCGCGATGTCGACTGCGACTTTCGCTTGATTCGTCGTACCGCGATGCATGATATCGCGCTCGAATCAGATAGCGGCACGATTTGTCTCGAGCTCGTCAAAAAGCTTCAAGATGCGGGCAAGCGCTTCGCAGAGGTGCCAGTTCATCATTACCATCGTACATATGGCGAAAGTCAGTTCTTCAACTTTCCACGCATCTGGCGTACCCTCATCCAACTCATCGG
>VGPG01000267.1 GCA_016875555.1 Chloroflexota bacterium
GGCATCTTCGACCCGCGCAATGTGCCACAGATTCCAGGCGATCGAGTTGAGGCGCGAGTGGGGGCGCTGGCGCATCTGATCAGGCGTAACAACCTGCCAGAATCCGGCGAGGTAGAAGTCGGTCAGTGGTGTGTAGCGTTGCATGAACAAGGTGTTGAGTGTGCTCATCCGATGGTAACCTCGATTTCGACGATATCGCCAGCCGTGACCTGTTCGGCTTTTTGCACGAGCACTTTGACGGGGATCAGGTATTGGCCTTTTTTGGGAAAAAGTGAGGTCGTCCAGGTTGTCTCGCCTAACTTCGCCGTCACCGGGATAACGCCCCAGCCGTACGAGACCAATTGGGAGAGGGCCTTGATGTCGCGACTCACGCTCTCGGGGATTGCCACAAAGAGGAACGGCGCCGGCCCACGCCATTCAAAAATCGCTCCGGTTACGGTGAATTTCATGGTCGTACCTACCATTCAGATGCCAAGAGGGCATACACGTACTCGTCCGAACATACTGTACAGCGTTGATGAGTGCTTGGATGTAGGTAGTACTCACACGAACTGATCGAGCCATGCGACCATGGCAGTGTTGTGGGCGATACGACTCTCCCATGGTCCATAGATGCTATCGACGTGGTTACATTTGGGGAGGCGGAGCATTTCGGTGGGGCATCCTATCGTTTTGAGCACCGTATAAAATTGTTCAGATTGTTCGGCTGGGCAACGGCGGTCTTCTTCGCCCACGACGAGCAGTGTTGGGGTCTTGCAGGATGGAGCATGCGTGATGGGCGAACAGCGATGATACGTTTCGGGTATTTGGTAAGGTGTACCGCCAAGTTGGCGCACGGCAAATGTGGGTCCGATGTCGGCGGTGCCATAAAAGCTGACCCAGTTGGTGACCGGATTCTCGGCCACGGCCGCTTTGAAGCGATGGGTCTGCGTTACCATCCAACAGGTATGGTAGCCACCGGCCGACAGCCCACCGCATGCGAGGCGATTGGCGTCGGCGAGCCCAGCGGCCACGGCAGCATCGACGCCGGCGAGTAAGTCATGATGGTCGAGATTGCCCCAATCGCCGTGGATCGCGGTGCTAAAGGCATTGCCGTACCCGGTTGAGCCGCGGTAGTTAATCATCAGCACGGCGTAGCCGGCGCTCGTCAGCGACAACGCATCAAAGTAGAAGGCATACCCATGCGAAAGGTTTGGGCCACCATGGATGAGTAGCATGGTTGGGTAGGGCGCCTGACCCGTGATTGGTAGCCACATCCAGCCTTCAACAGGAGAGCCATCGCTCCCGGTGGTGTGGATGGGACGTATTTCTGGCCAGAGTAATTCGGCGCGAATGGCCTGATTGATATGCGTCAATGGCTTTTCGCTACCGCTCACGCGGTCAAATACGACGATTTGGGATGGGTCGGTTGGTGTGGCCACGCCAAAGATGAGCTGATTATGGACGAAACCAAACGGCATACAGAAGCGGTTACCACCGACGAGTGTCGTTATCTGCTCAGGGCCAGTCAAGGCAATTTGAATGACATGAATACGTCCACGGTCTTGGTAGCAGGTGATGACCGATTGTGTGGTGATGTCGAGAATGAGCGGTATCGGCAATTCCACCCACGGAACGGTCGAGTCATCGTGCATGCGCGCTTCGAGGTGATTGGGTAGCGATGCAGTCCGACAGGTCAGATGAGTGCTGGCTATGTGCATGACAAAGATGTCGTTTTTACTGCCGTAAATGCGTTGACTCGGGATGCCGGCTATCACAATCTGTGCGTCATCAAGCCAGCGGGCCTGTTGAATGGTTCCCCAAGTAGAATCGAGGATGCGTTGTATGTTGCCATGCCTATCGGTGACATATAAATCAGCTGATGTGAGAATTGACTGCGGATTGAGGCTTGCTGTGTAGAGCAGTCGGGCGCCATCAGGCGACCAGTCACATGGTGTGTGGTGCCATGAGCCGGTGGTCAGTTGTGTAACGGCGTGGGTCATCAAATCGATCGTGTAAATGTGTTTGACAAACGCGTCGACATTGCCGATGCCTTCAAAGCGTGGGATATGGCGCGTCCAGCGGTGTGGTTTTTGTAGATCAAACGGTTCAACACGCTGTGAAGCACTAAATGCCAGTGTGCGACTATCTGGTGATTGCACGAGGGGTCCCGCACATCCTTGGGGCATATTGGTGAGCTGGGTGACTGTGGCGTCGGTGCGTGTCACGGTGTAGAGTTGATTGTTGCCGTTCCGATTTGAAAGAAAGATAACATGCGATTCATCAACAGACCACACTGGCGTACTATCCGTCCAATCGCCAGTAGTCAGCGCAGTGTGGATGCCCGTGTGCATATCGATGAGCATCAGATTGGTATACTCGCAGGCGTGTGCATGGTGGTTACGCATCAGCGTGTAGACCACATAACGCCCAGTCGGACTGAGTTGCCCTTCAGTCACAAAGTCAAATGCGAACATGTCATCGATGGTGAATGGCCGTGGCATACACACGCTCCTTTGAATGTACTTGCGGTTCACACTGAGGATGAGTTGGGGAGCACCAGGTGCCATTTATGGCACCTGGTGCTGGAGTAGATTTAGCGACTAACGTCGATTAGGTCGCGCAACATGGCGGCGGCAGTAGGCATGGGGCCGCGCTCGGCCGAGGTGGCACTAGCCCGACCTGAGATGTCGGTGTGATAGACGACGCCCATCTCCCAGCCGGTCATGCGCCCGAGCGGGTGGTCGAGTGGTAGGGCGGTTGGCTTGACGCTCAAATCGTAGCGGCCATCGGCTTGGCGCTCGGCTTTGCAGAGCAGCACAATGCGCTCGCCGTTGGCCACGGCATCTTGCAAATCCTTGGCGGTGAGGTGGGTAATCCCTTGCACGCTAAAGTCGCGGACGTTGGTGGGTTGATTGAGTACGGCATTGGCGACGATGGTGAGTTTGTTGGCGGCATCCCAGCCCTCGACATCGAGGGTGGGGTCGGTCTCGGCCAACCCGCGTACCTGGGCCTCTTTGAGGGCCTCGGCGTAGCTCCCACCTTGCTCCATGGTGCGCAAGATGTATTGGGTGGTGCCGTTGAGGACACCCTCGACCGAACTAATCACGGTGCCGGCCAAATCGCGGCGCCCGAGGTTGATGGTGGGCAGTGCGCCACCGACACAGGCCGAAAAGCGCAACTTGGGCTTGCTAAAGTCACCGCTCATGTCGCTGAGTGCTGATACGGCAGGGTAGGCCAGTGCCAAGGGGGCCTTGTTGGCCAAGATGGCGTGCATGCCTTTGAGGAGCGCTGTCTTAACGGCACTCAAGGCAGGCTCGCCGTCGACAAGATTGACAGGAGTGGCCTCGACCAGTGCGT
>VGPG01000268.1 GCA_016875555.1 Chloroflexota bacterium
TCGATATTCATGGGCGTGAGTGGAGCGAGGGGTATGCCTTGTTTACCGTGGTGCCCCAAGAGTTCCATTACAACCCGATGGGCATGGCACACGGTGGTTTGGCTTGTGCGTTGCTCGATACGGCCATGGCGGTGTCAGTGTTGACCATGTTGCCCAAAGGCGTCGGCTATGTGACGCTCGAGATCAAGATAAACTTTACCAAACCGATTGTTGCTGAGGCTGGTGAACTCCGTGCCGAAGGCCGAGCTATCCATGTGGGGAGTCGCACGGCAACGGCCGATGGGCGTATTTATGATGCGGCCGGTAATTTGTATGCGCACGGCACCACTACGTTGCTTTTGATGCGCCCTACATCCTAACGCAAGGCGCGCGGGTTGCAAAGATGGCACCCGAGTGGAGTGTTGGGTTCAATCTGATGCATCAAGGCCAATTTGTGGCCAATAGGCAGACCGACCTCGTCATTGAGCAGTTGCAATTCGGCGAGCGTCAAGGTCTGCCATGTACTGTCGATGGCGACACGGCCGGCTTTGATTAGGACGACGCGCTCGGTGTAGGCCGCGCATAGATTGAGGTCATGGCTGACGAGAATCACGGTGCGCCCGTGGGTAGTCGTTGTCTCGATAGCGTTGACGAGTTGCGCAATACTCGCCTCGTCGAGCCCAGCACTCGGTTCATCGAGGGCGAGGATATCGCTTTCGAGTGCCATGACGGCCGCGGTGGCTACGAGTCTGCGCTTAGCGGGTGCGATGTCGTACGGGTGCATATCGGCGACATCGGTGAGCCCGCAGGTCTGTAATGCGGCATCGACGCGTTTTTGGATGTCGTTGGTACTGAGGCCGAGTGTGCGTGGCCCAAACGCCACTTCGTCACGGATGGTAGCCGCAAAGAGTTGATTGCGCACATCCTGAAAGACAATGCCGACGTGGCGGGCGTTCTGCCCAGGTGCTGTGCGGGCGATGTCATGGCCATGGATGCGCACGCTCCCTTGGGTTGGTCGCAAGAGGCCATTGAGATGGCGCAAGAGCGTGCTTTTGCCGGCACCGTTGCGCCCAAGCAGGGCGATGCGCTCCCCAGCGTAGATATGCACATTAATGCCATTCAAGACCGGCGTCTCAGGGGTATAGGCAAAGTGTGCGCTGTCAACATGTAGGATCGGGGATAGTGCGCGCGGTATGGCGTCATTGATTGTGGGTTGCGCTATCGCCTCAGTTGGTGTCAGCACGAATTGATCAAGTGTATTGACGACACGTGTCGGGTCGCATATTCCTTGCTGTCCAAGATACTGTGATACACGCATAACAAACGGGCGCCCACTTTTTTGTGCATATGCCTGAAAGACATGCGGTGGCGAGCCATGTGCGACCAGCTGCCCACTATCGAGTACCATCACTGCATCGGCGTATGTGGCCACCCAATCGAGATGGTGTTCGGCCACGATGATGGTATGGCCACGGGCTGCGAGCGTGCGCAATGTGATGCCGAGGGCCTCGACCGCCGGCGGGTCGAGTTGAGCTGTTGGTTCATCGAATATGAGTACAGGTGGTTGTAATGCAAGTGCCGCCGCAATCACCATGCGCTGTTGTTGACCGCCCGACAAGGCAAACGGCGAGCGCTCAGCGAGATGTGCTATCTCCATGGTATGCAGAGCATCGGCCACGCGCTGGCGAATAGTATCGGGTGCCATGCCAAGATTCTGGAGCGCAAAGCCGACCTCCTCGGCCACCGTAAAAAAGACGCCCGAAATTTGACTGCTCGCCTGCGATGTGACAAGAGTGACGTGTGGGAGCATGTCAATGATACTTGACGTAATCGGGGATTGATTGTTGACGGTGATGCTCCCGTCAACCTGCCCGCGAAAGAATTGCGGCATGAATCCGGCCATTGCTGCGCACAAGGTGCTTTTGCCAGCGCCAGATGCGCCAATCACGGCGGTAATCTGGTGTGATTGCATGTGGTAGGTAATGGAATTGAGCGCGTCAACGGTTTTGCGTTGATAACGGAATGTGAACTGGTCAAGCGCCACGGTTGTGTTCATGACCATACTCCACTGATGCGAGCGATGACGAGTCCAATAACGATGAGCCACATACTTGTGCGGGCGATGTGTTGACTACGTGAATCGTCGATGTGGTGCAGGCGTGTCGGTGGCGTCGAGCTTGCAAAGGCGCGTTGTTCAAGCGCCATGGCGCGCTCCTCGACATCAATTAAAGCACCGACCACGAGTGGCCCGATGAGTGGAATGAGCGCTTTGATGCGGCTTGGTAGCGAAGTGATGACCAATCCGCGTGCCTGTTGGGCCTCAAGAATGGCGTCGGTGCGTTGCCGCATATCCGGCAAAATCTGGAGCGCCATCAGTAGAATATACTCAATGCTCCGGGGCATCCCGCGTTCTGCCAGTGCTTGAGCCAGAGTTGAAGGTGTGGTTGTCATAATGACAGCTAACAGACCACTCCCGAGTGCAACAATTCGCGCCAAACTGACACTGGCGATGGAGAATCCCCCCAACTCAAATGTCATGCCCCCGAGTGAGAGTTGGCCATATCCTGGCGTAGGAAAGAGGAGTCCTTGAATGATGAAGAGCGAAATGGCAATCGGCACAAATAATCCGAGCAAGGTGCGATAAATGCTTCGTCGTTGCGACGATGTCAAGGGTGTGGCGATTGCCACGCCCATCATCGCCCAGGCACCCCACGGCGCTGGTGTGATGTAGGCGGCAATCGCCACGATGATGGCCCAACTCAACTTGGTGAGGGGATGGAGACGGTCAAACCAACCGGTTTGCATCAGTGTATGTGCATCCTCGATGTATCAGTCTTCGAAGCGCTCAAGGACTCGCTTTGGCAACAAGTTGATGATGATCCAGACCACCATGAACGAGGTCATTTTGTCGAATGGATCCGACACGGCACCCTGCGCAAAAACCGAGGTCAGGATGTTTTGCCCACTTGCCATAAACGATGCGACTAACACGTCGGTCCCTGATCCGGTCACGCCACCGAACAAATAGGCAGTGATGGGCGCTGAGATGATGGCAGCCACGATGCCCGTCACGATGCCAGCCAACCCGGCGTAGCCGCCGTTTTTGATGAGCAGTGCACCGCCAATGACGCCGATAATCGATGTAACTGCAAAGACGATGGCGTTGGCGCTGATGATGTCAGCCATGGCCGGGAGTGAGCCATCTTCGTTGGCGTTGAGGAACGTCATGATGAACAGCGACAAGGCAAAGAAGAACAACCCACCTACAGCGGCGCCAACCCATTGTGGCGAGTTACTGCGAAATACGCCGTTGCGCCCAAAGACGCCTGCCATGATGCC
>VGPG01000269.1 GCA_016875555.1 Chloroflexota bacterium
CCGCATATCGTATTACAATTGTCGGGACATGTGCACGGCGGGCACGTACGACTTCCTATATTAGGACTGCTCGCACGACCACGTTTTGGGCGTTTGTACACACATGCAACTCAACGTGTACACCAGGTGTGGTTGCACATTTCACTTGGACTCAGTGGGCGACAACTCCGCCTCGGCAACCCTCCAGAAGCTACGTTGTTCACGCTTTTTCATGACCAGGGAGATCGCTAAATGTGGCGCAAACCAGTTGATGTGTGGGTCCTTTTGAGTGATGTTTCTGCACTTATCATCTTTGCAGCGATTGGACGACAAAGTCATCACGAAACAAACCCGATTACCGCCATACTTGCCACTGCTGCCCCCTTCATCATCGGCTGGCTGGCGATTGCGTGGCCGGCCGGTCTACTGCAGCCACAACCACTTTGGGCATGGCTTGGCCGTACTCTGGCATGGAACATAGTGGGGTGTAGTTTGGGCTTGATTCTTCGAAGTATTTGGCTCCAACGCGAAATCCCACTGAGCTTCGCACTGGTGAGCCTAGGCGTAACCACGCTCGTGTTGCTTATTGCACGGATGATACACATGAAGCGCATACCAAAGGACGTTGCCGTATGAGTACAACAACATTGACCCTAATCAGACATGGTGAATCGTACGCCAACATCAACCAGGTGGTCGAGACGTACAGTTGTCATGGACTCACCGCATATGGGATTCGTCAAGCGGAGGCGTTAGCACGACGACTCCACAACGAACAACCCGCGTTTGATGCGTACTATGCCAGTACGCTGAAGCGTGCACGGATGACGGCGGAAATCTTGGCCCCCGCCATACAACGGCCAATTCAATGGGAAGATGATTTACACGAGCTGCGCGTCGGTGAAGTAGATGGCATGACCTATCAGGAGGTGACACAACGCTATCCAAGTTTTGATCGGGCTATCAAAGATGTGCATATCAAAGTAGCACCTGGTGGAGAAAGTTGGAATGAGTTTGCTGCACGCTGCGCAAAAACGCTTGATGCGATTGCCAGCGCCAATAAAGGGAACCATGTGGCCATCGTGTGTCATGGTGGTGTCATTGAATGTTCGTTCTTGTGGGCCCTTGATTTGAGTGCCGGCGTACGCAGACGCGTTGCATTCCCAGCACGTAACACGGCACTCACCGTGTGGCAAGAACGTCAAAGTAGCTATGACGGTCGCATTGAATGGCAATTAGTGCGACACAACGATGCGATGCACCTAGATGGTGTTGAGCGGGTAGACGGTTGATGTGTGTCGAATGGTATTGTGGCAACTCGGCATCCCACAAACGACCATGTACAGCGTGCGTGCAAAGCAAATGAGTCGATGATATGGTGTATAATTGTAGTTAGATTATTTTGAGCTAGATGTGATATGACAGCAAAAATTTCAACCACACCTGCAGTCAAGTCAATCATCCTAACCTGGGAACATGCGGCATACCTTGCCATTTTGGTGTTAAGTGTAATTACTCGCCTCTGGGCTGTGGGGGAGCGTGCGCTTCACCACGATGAGACACTCCACGCCGAATACTCATTTTCCCTCTTCGCCGGTTATGGCTTTGTACATGACCCTCTGCTCCACGGACCATTCTTGTACATTATGGGCGCATTTTCCTATTTCTTGTTTGGCGACAACGATGCCACCGCACGCTTGTCACCTGCGCTCTTCAGCATTGCGTTGGGCATGACACCGTTCTTGCTTCGCCGTGAAATCGGTCGCACTGGCGCACTGTTTGCCAGCGCCATTATGCTGTTTTCCCCTGTATTCTTGTACATAGGGCGCTTCTTCAGGCATGACATCTATGCAGTGCTATTCGAAGTGCTCGTTCTCATCTCACTCATCCGGTATGCGCGTCAACGTGATCCTCGCTGGTTAATCCTGGGAGCGGTCACGTTTAGTTTAATGCTCACTACACTCGAAACAGCGTATCTCTATCTTGCGATATTTTTGCCCGTGATCGTAGTCGTCTTTTTCTGGGATGTATGGCGACCCGGCATCGTGATTGCTGGTGCGATCGGCATCGTGATTGTTTCGGCAGCATTTATTCTGCCGGGCAAACCACTCCCTCCAATGAACCCCAGTGAGAACGTCACCGGTGGCCGTGAAAACGGCAACTACCAATGTCCACGATCTCCATTAGAGACGTACATTGAGAATCCACTACGTGTCGCGGAGCCTGGACCAATCTTTGGACTCGGACCACTCGAAACGGCAGATAATGCGTATGCACTATGTGTGCGCCATCAAGCCGACAATGATTGGGTCGCATATTTGTTCAAAGTTTGGCAGTTCTTCCGGCATCCCGCCATTTTGGGCGGCATGATTTTGTCGTTGATCGGGGCAGGTGCACTGTGGTATCTGGTATGGCGGCAGAAAGTTTCAGATGGTCTGACACGGTGGGACATCGCCAAACAACAGCCATCCCCCATTATCAGTGCATTTGCTAGTCTTGGGCAAGACAGACGCGTCATCACCGCATTGGGACTCGGATTCATTCCGTATGCGTTATTCTTTAGTTCGTTCTTCTCAAATCCCATTGGCATCGTCAGTGGCACCACTGGCTCATTGTTGTATTGGTTGGCACAACACGAGGTCAAACGCGGTGGGCAGCCTGACCATTACTATGCGGTAATATTGGCCATTTACCAACCACTGGTGGTGATAGCGGCAGTTGTAAGTGCGGTAATCGTACTCCAGCGTGCCTACACGGTCATCCGTCAAGGACTGACACCAAGTATCAATCTGGCGACAGGCATGCTCTTCACGTGGTGGTCGGTTGGTGCGTTTCTCATTTTTTCATGGGCTGGTGAAAAGATGCCATGGCTGACGATTCACCCCCTCACGCCGTTGACCTTCTTGGCCGCATGGGGCATGGGGCAGTTGATTGATGCGTGGATCAACGAATATCGTGAACGCGGACGTCCACGACAAAGTGTGCTCACGGTCATCGGATTCAGTGCCATTCTGGCCTTCATCGCCACAATCATGATGGCAATCGCGATTAGTCCTACGGCGAACTTTGCGTGGATGACACCGTGGATTCCGGTACTACTTATCGTTTTGGTCGTACTCCTGTGCCTCTCCCACGCAAAGAACATCGGCCCAATCCTGAGTCTGGGCATGTTGGTATTCGTGTTCAGTGGTATATTGGCGCTCCACGAAATACGCAGTTCATGGCGCATCAACTACATCACCGGCGAGACACCGGTTGAAATGTTGGTGTACACGCAAACCAGTCCCGAGGCAGTGCGC
>VGPG01000270.1 GCA_016875555.1 Chloroflexota bacterium
GCCTTGATGGAGCGCGGCGTCTTGGCCCTCCCCGCTGGCCCCAACGTGTTGCGCTTGTTGCCGCCGCTGATTATCAGCGATGCCGAAATCGACCAGGTCATCACCATCGTATCTGAGGTGCTGGCATGACCACCCACCCCGATATTGCCCTGCTCGAAGGGGCGATCCGCATCGACAGCCCATCAACTCACGAGGCGGCCGTGGCGCAGTACCTCGTGGCCGCAATGCACCAACGTGGCATCCACAGTTATGTCGACCGCGTCGGCAATGCGGTGGGGCAGATTGGTAGCCACGGCCCCGAGATTGTACTCCTCGGGCACATCGACACGGCCCCCGGCCATGTGCCGGTCGAGATCCGTGACGGCAAGTTGTACGGCCGGGGCAGTGTCGATGCCAAAGGGCCATTTGTGGCGTTCATTGGCGCTGCCACAGCCCTGATGCAACAAGGCGCGTTACCCTTTCGACTGACGCTGATTGGTGCAGTAGAGGAGGAGTACGCCACCTCGCGCGGGGCGCACTATGCGGCGCAACGCTACCAGCCCGACGCCTGCATTATCGGCGAGCCCAGTGGGTGGGACAGGGTCACGCTCGGCTACAAAGGGCGCATCTTGCTTGATATCACCACGCGCCAAGGGAGTGCGCATAGTGCCGGTCCTGAGCAGTCAGCCCCCGAGCGTTGTATGGCTGTGTGGCAGGCGATTCAGCGCTACTGCAACATCTACAACGCTGACAAACCACGCCTGTTTGATCAATACTTGCCGTCACTCCGGCATATCGCCTCGGGCAGTGATGGGCTTACCGATTGGGCACACGCCGTGGTCGGGATTCGGCTACCGCCACAACGCCCGCCGTGGGAACTCATGCACGAGCTGGGGCGATACGGCGATGCGCACACGACCTTACTCTTCCGCGATGTCTCACCCGCCTGGCAGTCACCGCGCAGCGATGCAGCGGCGAATGCGTTTGTGCAGGGGATTCGGGCGCAAGGCGGGCAGCCCGGCTATCTATTCAAAACGGGCACCGCCGACATGAACGTGGTTGGTCCCATCTGGAGGTGTCCGATTATTGCGTATGGACCAGGCGATTCAACGCTCGACCATACACCCCACGAACATATTGATCTGGCCGAATTCGTACGATCGATTGATGTGCTTACACAGGCCCTGCCGATTCTGGCACATCGGCTGTCGAGTTAATTGCTGAATGCCGGACGCCGACACTGACTATTAGGCGCTGGGAGTGGCCACTACCATGCGTAGACAATTACTCCCACCATAATCAGACCAAAATAGAACCACTGTCGCATTGTGACGGCTTCATTGAAAAAGAATTGACCAAGCAACGGCGCTAACATGTACGAAAGCGATGACCCAACATAGAACATGCCGATGCCCAAATCGCGCACCGCCCACATCGTAAACGGAACCGCGACACTGAAAAGACAAATACCGCCGATGAACCAGGTCAGCTGTTTGTTGTTGCTGTAGTGTTTATATACAAGTTGTCCAAGCACGGTAAAGAGGACACTTGCGAGTAAAAAGCCCCACGCCATAGTCGTCCTCTCTAGACTTTTCGCACCAACGAAATCACGCCTATCATTACCAGTAATACACCAACGATGTGTTTTAGCGTGACGGGCTCACCGTAGAGATATGCCATGAACACAATGGCAGGAAAAAGCAGAGCGGTTGATGCATATGCAACACCAATGGGAAACTGTCGGTGAATCACGCCCCATACCACAAAACGTACTCCGTTAAACCCGAGTACTGCGAGGTACGCAAATACTAGTAAGAGCCACTCTGCAGCTGTGAGCACGGTTGATTCTTTGATGATTGCTGCCGTAATCAGCTGTACGATGATGTTGATTCCCGTCAGGCCAATCAGTCTCCACATACGACGAGAAGAGAGTTCCTGAGAAGTCGAATTGCTCATGCGCGAGGGTGCTTTCACACTAGACGATGTCAACGAACCACATCAAACCGCTCACCTAGCTGTAGCACTCGACATTGCTGCGCTCGCACGTTAGCATGGTGCACACACTCAGATGGATTTACGGTGTTAAACGTAAACATATCATAATGACACGGAATCAACAACGTAGCGCTGATGCGTTGTGCCAGATCAACCGCCTCGTGGGCGTGCAAGTTACCGGCCACACCGCGCGCCGGATCATTCCCATTAATCGGCAACAACGCCACATCAATGGCCCATGGCGCCAAATCACTCACCAACTCTGGGTACCACAACGTGTCACCACTGTGATAAATCACCCTGCCACCGACCTCAATTATCAAACCAATATACCGTTCATGCCCATCTGCATCCTGCTCGCGCGTGTTATGTGCAGCCGGTATCACATGCAACCGAAAGGGCCCATGCGTCAGAGGACTCCCTCGCCCTACTCCGGTCATCCGCGTCACATCCACGCCCAAACGCTCCGATGCAAACGCCACATTCGCCTGACTACAGACAATCTGCAGCACAGGATTCGCCTGCATCATTGGCCCAATCGTCTCGCCATCAAGGTGATCGGTGTGATTATGACTTGATGTCACCAGGCTCACCATGCGTAGGAGCGCCGGATCAATCACACGCCGCCCCATGCGGATATGCGGTTTGGTGGTGTTGGCGTATTTGGCCGTCAACGAATCCGACAAATATGGGTCAACTGCGATGCACACGCCGTCGGAGGCAATCAAGTACCCGCTCTGACCCAACCACCACAATGACACACCTTCACGGCGTGTCATTGTGGCAGTCACATCGGCGATAAACGCATCATCACACTGGAGTGGTTCAATCATTTGCGAACTCGTTGCTCGAGCGCCCCAGTCTCTTTGTGGCGCAAAATCACCTTAGTTGACCCATCGGGCATCAACTCTTCTTTGATCAACAAGTAGTGCGCATCGTAGTCACGCCGGACGGACACATGGGGCACGCCTACGCGCCCGCGCCATTCGGCCAACTGCACCGGCTCCCACTTTTTTGAAGTAATAGACGCATACGCTGCATCCATGATGGCATTGACCACATACCCATCATAAAACGTCTCCATCGGCGCCCGCTGCTGCTCAAACGCCTCGAGCATATCGTGGAACATCGGCGTGTATCCGAGTGCGGCCACCTCATCGCCAACCGGGAAGAGCCAGCCCGTATCGCCCTCAGCCTTCTCAGCCACATAGCCGTTCTGGCCGTTGGCACTGAACATCTCGAATCCCGTGCGCAACCAGTGA
>VGPG01000271.1 GCA_016875555.1 Chloroflexota bacterium
TCGGGTGGGAGACGGTGCGTTCACTTCGGGGTGAAGATGCAGGTGATGAGCTGACAACCATGGTTCGTGATATGGTGCGACTCGGCGTATTTACATTTAATCGACCGATTGAACCAGTCTCTTCCTTTGTGAATTTGCTTGATTTGAATGCAAGTGATTTGAGTGATTTGCTGCGGGCGGTAGAGGTTCATCGATTGCAGTTGCAATTTGCGGCAATCGGTGAGGTTGATTTGATTACGCAAGATCAACTCCAACAAAAGATTGTCCTGTTGCAAAAGTTCGAAAACGCACTGGTGAGTGTGCGTCCTACAATTGTCTTTAATGTAACCGGTAATCCAGCGATTTACCAAAGCGCTGACACCACAGTCCCTGTTGAGGATGCACAAATTGCATTTGTTTGGTATGTGGTGGCAGCCATTATTGGTGGATGTGTTTTTGGGTTTTTCTTTTTGCTGTTTGATCGGACTATCGGCATTGTCGAGCGTATCCGAGAGATTTGGGAGTACAGGATATTAATTATGCTGCTCGTTCGGCGTAACTTGCAGCTCCGATATCGTGGTCAAGCTATTGGATTTGCCTGGACCCAAATCGCACCAATTCTTCAATTAGTGGTGTATTGGATTGTGTATGGGTATATCCTACGGAACAACTTTATCCCGTATTACCCCGTATTCATGGCAGTAGCCTTGTTGCCTTGGCATTACACCACCGAATCGTTAACAAGTGGTATGCGTAGCATCATGGACAATTATCAGTTGATTCGCAAAGCCTACTTCCCGCGTGAAGTATTGCCAATCTCTGCAGTCATCACCAGTTTGGTGAATTATCTGTTGTCGTTGCCAGTGATGTTTTTGTTCATTTTCATCGTGAAGTACTCAACGTCAGGAATCATGGAATGGCCCGTGCCTATGGCCGCCTTGTACTTCCCAATTATTTTGTTAATCCATTCCATTTTCGTCTTAGGGCTTACATTGTTTTTGGCCGGGATGAGTATTGTCTCGCTAGATACCATTCATTTGACTGGTATTTTCTTGCATATTTGGTTTTTCTTGACACCAATTGTTTACTCGTTGACACAGATTGATGATTCAATTTCGCGCATTTTCCGTTGGATTAATCCGATGGCATCATTTACCGAGTACTACCGAGAGATATTTTATGGACAAGTCTCGGTGAGTGGTCTTCTGCCTACACCAAATATCCCGGCAACGGATTCTCTGCTTAGATCGTTCGTCACGGCAATCATCGTTTTCGTGATTGGCTATTGGACATTCCGACGATTACAAGACAAAATCATCGAGAGGATGTAAATGGAACCCGTCATTGAACTACGGAACATTACGAAGCAATTTGCCATGCGGCAAGAGACGAGCATCCTTTGGCGGTTTTTGTCACGCACGCAGCCCAATCAGTCACCAGGTGAATCGCATAAAGTTGTCTTGGACGACATCTCATTGACTGTGAATCAAGGTGAACGACTTGCTATTGTGGGCCGTAATGGTGCCGGCAAAAGTACCTTGCTCAAAATTATCAGTCGCATATTGCTCCCTGACAAAGGTACGGTAGCGGTGCGTGGGACAATTTCATCGCTCCTCGAACTCGGCGTAGGATTTCATCCTGAACTCACAGGCGCAGATAACATTTATTTCTATGGTGCACTGATGGGAAAAAATCGTGCACAAGTGCGTGAGGTGTACGACGAGATTTGTGATTTTGCCGATATCGGCAACTACATTCAACAACCTGTAAAAACATATTCTTCGGGGATGTATCAACGTCTTGCTTTTTCGTGTGCATTCGCCATGCAGCCCAGTATTTTGATTGCGGATGAAGGGTTGTCGGTTGGCGATTTTCTATTTCAACAAAAGTGCTTCGATCGGATAGATGAAATAGTTGCGAATGGCACGACGTTTTTGATGGTCGCGCATAGTGCCCGGCAAGTACAACGCATTGCGACGCGTGGGATATGGTTAGAAAATGGGCGTATTGAAATGGACGGCGATATCAATGAGGTTCAAGATGCATATACCAAATTTCTTATTTATGAAAAAAGCGTACTCGCTGCAGAAACAGAGTCAAAAGGCACCGAGTTTGTGCCCGGTACCGAGCTTGTACAACAAAGTGGTGATAAAAATGCGGTCAAGACCAGTCAATCCATGGTTGTCATAACGAAAGCAACGTCGCTATCCGATACGGACCCTTGGAAGATTGGTGCATTTACTGAACTCGAATATGAAGTTGATGTGCGTGTGCCAACACTGTTGGTGCGTACACGATTTGTGATTACCGATGTATCTGACGATTTGCCTCTTGTGGAAAACTTGTACTTGTCGAATGACCCGCATGAGTTGACGCAAGGAACTCACCGCATCAAAGTGACGATACCGCCACTTTATCCACGTAATGGAACATACAAATGTTCGTTTGAAATTTATGAGGATGAGAATAAGCTGCACATCTGTAGTGCTGAGCCAATCATGTTCTTCTCCAAACGTCGTATGCAGCATGAAGAGAGTGCCTATCTTCGTCATCCACGTTTGCTCGTAACCGTGCTGCCACCTGATGAATCGCAATCATCTGACGCTGGGTAGATTATTGACTTTGGAGCTTTGCAATAATCTGATCGACGTCATACACACATCCTCCCCATGTACCGCCACTAGCTTGTTGTAGTGCCGCCCACAGTCGTGTATCGTCTGGTAAGAGCGGATGTGCAGAAAGGTCGTCGCGTAACGCACGTTGTGCCAATAGGGCACTGCCGTAGGCGGCGCCATGAATCTCGCCGTTTGTGCCGACGAGGTTTACCGTGCCAACCAGATTGACACGGTCGACAACAATCTCAATCATGTCACCGTCAATGATTTTTCCAATGGGGCCACCAGCCAGAGCTTCAGGACCTACATGCCCGATACACGCACCAGTACTCACTCCAGAAAATCGTGCATCGGTGATGACGGCAACTTCGCGCCCCCAACGTATATGCTTGAGTGCAGAAGTGACTTGATACGTCTCTTCCATGCCGGTACCAAGAGGTCCGCCACAAATCAGCACCAGCACATCTCCGGGCACGACACTTTTTTTACCTTGCCCCTTAATCGCGCGGACGGCATCACGTTCGCGTGTAAATACTTTGGCCGGGCCGATTTTGCGATATACACCGTCTGAATCCACCACAGCCGGGTCAATGGCTGTGCTCTTAATAACTGA
>VGPG01000272.1 GCA_016875555.1 Chloroflexota bacterium
TGGTCGATGAGCCACTCGGGCTCGAGGTCGATGAACACAGCATCACCGTGGCGCGCTACGCCAAGGGTCTCTCCAAATTTGAGACGCGTTGGGGTGCATTCAGCGACCCGTGGACGCATCAGCCGCAACCCAAGTGTGGCTTTGTGATTGTGGGGACTGATGGCACGATTGCCTCGTACGACTACGAGCAGACGATTCGCGTGCAGACACGCGCCAAGCCTGAAGGCTTTGTGATGCCGGTTGATACGCTCGAGTCACCGATGCAAGACCCGATTCAGAACTTCATTCATGCATTGAGCACCGGCGCACCAGTGCATGGCCCGCTGTCGATTGAAGTGTGCCGTATCGGCCAGCAAATCGTTGAGACGGCAGTGCTCAGCGCCCAAACCAAAAAGGCCCAACCGTTGATCCCGTAAGGAAGATATGCGTTGTCGTAGGGGTAAGGCACCGTAGTACCGTAGGGGTAAGGCATGTCCTTACCCCGAGCGACCCCAAAATATTCAATCAGGTGATGAGATACGGTAGCGAGGTACACGGGCGTGCCATACACCAACACACATATCAACAATCCCACATCGACTGACAATATCGACAATTCCATATCGAAAGGACATTTCATGACACAGGCTGATGCCGCCGAGCGCTACTTGGATGCGGCGGAACAGATTTTGCGCGATATCCGGGCAACGCAGTTGCCGGCGTTGCGCCAGGCGGCGCAGATATGTGCCGAGAGCATTGCCAAGGGCGGTTTGGTGCATTTATTTGGCACGGGGCACTCACGTATCCCGGTGGAGGAGATTTTTCCTCGGCATGGCAGCTTTCCAGGCTTTCATCCGATTATCGAGTTGTCACTGACCAATCATACACAAGTGGTGGGCAATAATGGCCAACGTCAGGCGATGTACCTCGAGAAACTTGAAGGATTTGGTGAGATTATTCTGCGCAACTTCATCTTTGGGCCACACGACTGCATGATGGTCTTCTCAAACAGTGGCGTCAACGGGGTTGTGATTGATGTGGCACTGGGCGCCAAACAACGCGGTATGCCGGTGATTGGTGTGGTGTCGTTGGCACATTGTCAGGGGTCGCCTGTCAAGCACAGCTCGGGCATGCGCCTGACCGATATCGCTGATATTACGCTGGATAACTGCTCGCCACTCGGTGACGCCATGGTGACGGTGGATGGGCTTGAGCACCCAGTTGGCCCAGGCTCATCAATCGGGTATGTGGCGCTGGTCAACATGCTCAAGTGTTTGGTGGCCGATGCGTTGACCCAGCGCGGCCAGCCGCCGTTGGTGCTGACGAGTAGCACGCTGATTGGCAGTGCGGCGTCGGCCGAGTTGTTTGATCGTACGTACGATGATTTTCGCGCACGGATTGCCCCGTTGTATAGCGGGCGACGGGAGGACTAAATGAAGGGACATCCACTACGCACTACGGTCGTCGGCAGTTACCCGTTCCCCGCATGGCTTGAGCATGCGGTCGAGCACCTAGGTGATTTTGGGCGCGATGACATCGCCGAGATGCAACGTGACGCCGCCATCGTGGCCATTTATGACCAGATGCAGGCCGGTCTCGATGTGATTACCGATGGCGAGCAGACGCGCTTTGACTTTAATTTGTCGTTCTACGGCTATATCGAGGGCATCGCCCGTGAGGATGCTGGAGCGCGGCGCTACGGCCCACCGGCCCATGATCAGCGCGGCAAGCATATGCTAGTCGGTGAACTCAAGGCGCCACGCGGGCTAGGCGTAGTCGAGGAGTACAAACGACTCGTCGAGTTAGCTCCCAAAGGGCCGACGCTCAAGGCCAGTGTGCCCGGGCCGTATACCTTGAGTGGCCGCTTGCTGCCCAATGCTGATTATCCTGATCGCTACGCCTTGACCGAGGCCTTGTTACCGATGGTGCAGGCCGAGTTGGTGGCATTGGTTGAGGCCGGGTGTGAGGAATTGACCGTCGACGAGCCGTCGATGAGCTGTTATGCCTACAAAGAGGACACTGCCCGGTTTGTTGATATTTTTAATCGAACCGTGGCGCCGGTCGTCGGCAAGACGCGGTTGTCGACGCATCTCTGTTTCGGTAATTTCAAAGGGCGCGCAGTGGGGCCGCGCCAGTATGCGCCGATGTTCCCTGCGTTTTATCAGATGACGGTCGACGAGATTCATCTTGAGATGGCCAGTCGTGAATTCGCCGAGCTCGAGGTGATTGCCGAGTTGGTCAAGTATTACGATGTGGCGGTGGGTATTGTTGATGTCAAGAGCTACTACATCGAGACGCCTCACGATATCGCCAATCGGGTGCGCGCCTGTTTGCAGTATGCGCCAGCCGATAAATTAGCCTTTGCGCCCGATTGTGGCTTGAGCCAGACCGCACGTTGGGCCGCCAAGCGCAAATTAGCGAACATGGTGGCGGGTGTCAAGATGGTGCGTGAGACATTGTAACGAAAGGATTCACTGATGAACATCACCATGTTAGGAACCGGGTTGATTGGCCGGTTTTATACGATGACGTTGCATAGTGGCCGCAGTCGTGACCGGGTGACGGCCGTCTATTCGCGCAGTCAGGCCAGCGTCGACGCCTTTGCCAAAGAGTTCGACGTGGCGCATGCGACTACCGATATGCAGGCCGCAATCAACGACCCCAACACGCAGCTGGTGGTGATTGGTCTGCCCAACCACTTGCACGAGCAGGCCGTGATGGCCGCCGTGGCGGCCGGTAAGGGGATTTTGTGCACCAAGCCGCTCGGGCGCAATGCGGCCGAGGCCTATCGGATGTTGCAAGCGGTCGAGCAGGCTGGTGTGTTCCATGGCTATCTCGAGGATTTGACGTATACGCCCAAGACGCTCAAGGCGCTCGACTCGGTCAAAGCCGGTGCAGTCGGCACTGTGTTGTGGGCGCGCTCGCGCGAGACGCACCCAGGGCCGCATAGTGCCTGGTTTTGGGACAAAGAGCAGTCTGGGGGTGGCGCTATCATCGACATGGGCTGTCATTGTATCGAGATCGCGCGCAATTTTATCGGCAAAGACATCCGCCCGGTTGAGGTGATGTGCTGGGCTGACACGCAGGTGCACCCAATCGAGGCCGAGGATCATGCGGTCGGCATGGTGCGCTATGAGAACGGCGCCATGGGGCAATTCGAGGTGAGTTGGTCGTTCCGTGGTGGTATGGATTTGCGTGACGAGGTGGCCGGTACCGAGGGGACGA
>VGPG01000273.1 GCA_016875555.1 Chloroflexota bacterium
GTTGGCACGGGCCACGTCGCTGCTCATCTGCTTGAGGGCCTCGGTCAAGGCTGGCACCAATTTGCCGTACTTGCGGCCGACCACACGCAGATTCGGCTTGAAGCGATAGTCAATGAAGGTGGCACCGGTCTCGAGCCAGTTGACTGACTTGATGTTGAGCTCCTCGCGGATATCGCTTTCGAATGCGGTAATCGACTGTGCCACATGACTCGGCACGCGCACCAAAATCGACGGCAGCGGCTGACGCACCTTGAGGGCGGCACTGCGGCGAGCCGCACGGCCCAGACCAACCAGGGTTTGCACCACGTCGATGCTGGCCACCAACTGGTCGTCACGCCAAGCCGGGTTGCTTTGGGGCCACTGGGCCGTGTGCACCGACTCACCGGACTCTGGGGCTTTGCTGAGCACGAGGTTGCCGTACATTTCTTCGGCGATAAACGGCATGAACGGCGCCAGCACCTTGCTCAAGGTTACCAGACAGGTGTAGAGCGTGGTGTAGGCGGCCTGGGTATCGGCGTCGTTTGCCGTCTTCCAAAAACGACGGCGCGAGCGGCGCACGTACCAGTTTGACAGCTCATCGACGAAGCGCTCAATCGCCTTGGCGGGCGCATAGATGTCGTAGCCGTCGAGTTCATTGGTCACGGTGCGCACCAGGTCATCGAGCCGGGCCAGTGCCCAGCGGTCGAGTGGATTGGTCAGCGTGGTGACGTCAACGTTGAGCGAGCCGTCTTTGTTGAGTACACCGGCCGGTGACCACCCATCGAGATTGGCGTAGGTGACAAAGAACGAATAGGTGTTCCACAACGTCAAGGTGAACTGGCGCAACATGTCGCCAACCAACTCACGGGAGAAGCGGCGTGGATTATACGGCGGTGCCGAGGCGAACATGTACCAGCGCACGGCGTCGGTGCCGAACTCGTTAATCACGTCCCACGGATTGACGATATTGCCCTTGGACTTCGACATCTTCTCGCCTTTGCCGTCGAGAATATGGCCGAGACAAATCACGTTCTCAAAAGCCGGGCGATCGAACAAGAGCGTCGAGACGGCGTGCAGGGTGTAGAACCAACCACGCGTCTGGTCGATGGCCTCACTGATGTAGTCGGCCTGACCGGCGATGTTCTCGAACAGTTCTTTGTTCTCAAACGGGTAGTGCCACTGCGCCACCGGCATGGCGCCGGAGTCGAACCAACAGTCGGCTACGTCGGTGATACGACGCATGGTGCCGTGCTGGGCATCCTCCCAGGTGATTTCGTCGATGTAGGGGCGATGCAGGTCGAGGTCGCTGAGTGAGCGCCCGACCTTGGCCTCGAGTTCGGCCACCGAGCCGATACACTCCATGTGCTTGCCGTTGGCCGAGACCCAGATTGGCAACGGTGTGCCCCAGTAGCGCTCGCGGCTGATGGCCCAGTCGATATTGTTAGCCAACCAGTTGCCGAAGCGGCCGCCCTTGATGTGCTCGGGCACCCAGTGAATCTCTTGGTTGGCGGCCACGAGACGCTCTTTGCGCGCCGTCGTGCGGATATACCAGCTCGGCTTGGCGTAGTACAACAATGGCGTCTTACAGCGCCAGCAGAACGGGTAGGCGTGCTTGACACGACCGCTCTTGAACAAATCGCCGCGCTCTTTGAGCACCTTGGTGATGATCGGATCGGCCTCTTTGAAGAACATGTCCGCAAAGCCCATCTCGGCGAACTGCGCCATGGTACGCCCACTCAGGTCAACCGAGAAGAGCGTAGGCAAATTGTACTTACGGCCAATCTCGAGGTCACCGTAGGCCGGCGCGATGTGCACGATGCCGGTACCGTCCTCGAGCGAGACAAAGTCGTCGCTGATGACGCGGTAAGCCTGGGTCAAATCAGGCTTGTCACCGGCACCCGGCACTCCATCGAACAAACGCGTATAGCGCATGTCAACCAGTTGATTGCCGGTGTAGGTCGACAACACCACATGCCCCTCACCGAGGACTTGGGTGGCGAGGCTAGCAGCCATGATGATGCGCTCACGGCGATCCTCGGGGCCGGTCTCTGCCAAGACGTATTCGGCATCGGGATTGACGGCGAGAGCCACGTTGGCCGGCAATGTCCACGGCGTCGTCGTCCAAGCCACGAAGGCGGCGCCGGCCAAGGCGCTATCGAGTGCATGCCCTGACGGCGTCACGCGGAAGCGGAGCCACACTGACGGATCGTCGACATCGTCCTCGAACCCCAAGTTAACCTCGGCATCCGACAAGGTGGTGCCACAACGAGGGCAGTGCATGGTGACTTTGTAATCGCGGAAGAGCAGATCGCGATCCCAGAACTGACGCAGAATCCACCACAGCGACTCGATGTATGAGTTATCGAAGGTGCTGTAGGGCTTCTCCATGTCGATCCAGTAGGCGATGCGGTCGGTCATCTTCTCCCATTCGCTGATGTAGGTCTGCACGCTCTTTTTGCAGGCGGCGTTGAACTCAGCGATGCCGTAGCGTTCGATGTCGGGCTTGCCACTAAAGCCGAGGCTCTTTTCGACTTCGATCTCGACGGGCAAGCCATGGGTGTCCCAGCCGCCACGGGCCCCGATGACGTGTTGACCGCACATGCGGTGGTAGCGGATGATGATGTCTTTGGTGACGCGCGCCTCGACGTGGTGAATGCCAGGGCGGCCATTAGCCGTCGGTGGGCCTTCGTAGAAGATGAAGGGTTTGTGCGGATCACCGTGGGCTAGTGCCTTACGTTTGACATCGTGTTGGCGCCAGTAGTCGCTGATGCGATCCTCGAGCGCCACAAACGATGCACGTGTATCAACAGCGCGAAAGGTCATGACTCTGCTCCGTTCAAAGAAAAAACGACAACAAAAAACCCGCCCCAGACAGGGACGAGGTACAAGTTACCCCGCGGTACCACCCTGATTGTTGTGCGGTATGGCACAACCACTTGTGGGCGCTAACACGCCCTGTCCTGCTTTCGGTGGACTCCCGGTCAGCTTACACAGAGTGGATTAGACTCCTTCGGCCTTCTGCTCAGAAGGGATATCGGTCACGGTCGTTGTTGCGCCTCTCACCAATTGCGCAATCGCTGGACAAACGAAACTTTGCCGACGTGTCTTCGTCAACGCACCAGTATTGTACCACAACCCCATAGAAATATGCAGAGTTGATTATGGCAAACGCATACGCTTGTGGTATACTACCCAAATGTGTCGTGAGCACACACGTTTGTGTGG
>VGPG01000274.1 GCA_016875555.1 Chloroflexota bacterium
CGGATTGCGCGCGCCCTTGTCGTCGATCAACTCGACGCCGACCATCAGGCCGATGCCGCGCACGTCGCCAATCGTCGGGATCGCCTGTTGCAACTCGGCCAACTCATCTTTGAGGACGCGCCCCATAGCCGCCGAGTGCTCAACCAAATTCTCCTCGATCATGACCTCGAGCGTGGCCACCGCTGCTGCACACGCCACCGCATTACCACCATACGTGCCACCGTGCGAGCCCGGGTGCCAGCGTTGCATAATCTCTTGGCGCGTCATCACAGCCGACAACGGCAAACCTGAGGCGATGCCCTTGGCCGCCACGATGATGTCGGCCTGGACACCGAAATGCTCCATCGCGAAGAATTTGCCGGTGCGACCGAAGCCACTCTGTACCTCGTCAGCAATCAACAAAATGCCGTACTTGTCGCAAATCTCACGCAACCCGCGGAAGAACGACGCCGGCGGCACCACATAGCCACCCTCGCCCAACACCGGCTCGACCAAAATCGCCGCCACGTCATCGGGCGTCGTGTGGCCGTGCAAGATATGCTCGATGCGGGCAATCGGGTCGTTACAACAGCCGTTATCTGCCGGCGCCGCTGCCGACATGGCCGCCGTATCGCGCCCAGCCGCTCGAGCAATCGCACAGGTGTAACAACTCGCATACGGCGCCACGTGCACGCCCGACGGCAACGGCGCATAGCCGCTACGGTACTTGCCTTTGCTGGTAGTCAACGCCATGGCGCCCGAGGTGCGCCCATGAAAGCCGCCGTCAAACACGATGACATCGGTGCGCCCGGTCGCTTGGCGCGCCAACTTGAGCGCACCCTCGACTGCCTCGGCACCGCTATTACTAAAGAAAAACGCGTCAATACCTGACGGAACAACCTGCTTCAAGGCCGCTACCAAGCGTAGCATCGGCTTTTGATATACGATGTTGGCTTGCCCATGGAGCAACAGGCCGGCTTGGTCGCGGATAGCCGCCACCACGCGCGGGTGACAATGACCGGTATTGGTCACGCCGATGCCACAGGTAAAGTCGTAGTAGGCGCGGCCATCGTCGGCATAGAGCATGGCACCCTCACCACGCTCAACGATGATGTTGCTATAGCGCGCCCAAACCGGGGAGAGATTTGCGGTGTGATCTGCCAAACTCATACTGGTTATCCTTCCATCTGCAACAACACTTTGAGAGCGCCGCGACTCGCCGCAAAGGCAGCCATCGCATCATCGAGCGCGTAGGTAGCCGTAATCAACGGGGCCGTCTCGATCAGGCCGCGTTGGAGCAAGCGTAGTGCCGCCGGGAACGGACCACAGCGCGATCCAATCAGCTGAATCTCGTCAACCACCAGCATCGTCAAATCGAGTTGGGTCTCGGCGGCGACGGTGCTTTTCATTACCAGTCGGCCACGGGGGCGCACGAGGCGCCGCGAGGTTTTGAGACCCTCGGGGTTGCCGGTAACATCGACCACCACGTCATACCAGCCCTCGGCCTGCTCAGGGCGACAAGTGGCAATCCCTTGGCGGTGGAGCAAATCCCAGCGCTCGGGGTGGCGCCCGACCATCGTCACCTCGCAGCCGGGCAACCGTAGCACTTGGGCGATGAGCAGGCCCAATTTGCCGTCGCCGACCAAGGCCACGCGGTCGGGCGGGCGCACATGCGTCTGCTGGATGATTTCGAGGGCGGCAGCCAACGGCTCGGTAAAGACGGCTTGGGCATCGGTCACATCGGCCGGCACCTCGTGCAAGCAGTCAATCGGCAAGCTGATGTAATCGGCCATGGCGCCGGCGCGCTTGTAGATGCCGACGGTGGTGCGATTAGGGCAATGCGGGTCGTCGCCGCGCAAACAGGTCGGGCAGGTACGACAGGCGGCGTTGATTTCGCCGACGATACGCCGGCCGACCCAATGGGCATCGGCGCACTCGACAACAGTGCCGACGAATTCGTGGCCGAGAATGCCGTTGAATCCTTTGTAGCCACGGGTGATTTCGATATCGGTGTTACAAATCCCCGCCATATGAATCTTGACCAGCGCCTCGTTGGCCGGCACCGTGGGCAGCGGCTGGTCGTGCACTAATCGGAGCTCTCCATCAAACATCACCGCCCGCATTGTACTCCCTTTCTGGTACGACTATGGGCACCTGTATGCATGCTCTGGCATTTATTGTACACGGCGGAGCATGACTTTTTCGGCATTGCGAAAGTAGATCTTTTGCAACACGTCATCAGGCAAATACAGCCCGTAGATGTGCCAGCGCCCTTGAGGCGGCGTGGGGCCGAGATGATACGGAAAGTACTCGTCGTCCGTCTCGAGAAATCGGTAGTACAGCTGGTACATCGCCACATCGGCCGGCATATCGGTACCAAACAAGATGCGGTCAGCGTATTTGCAAAAAAAGCGCCGCGCCGCATATGGCTGACGACCAACCTCGGCGATACGGGCGCTGAAATCGATGTACAAATTGGGGCAGCGGTCCATCCAATCGGCGACCCAAGCCAGATTCTCGGCATAGCAGGCCACATGCGCACCCACGAAGTCGGTGCCCGGGTGGCGCTCGACCACGCGCGCAAAGGCCTCGAGAATCGTCAAAAACGGCGGGAACGGTGGGCTGGGGAACTGCCAATCGGGGTGGGCGTGCAACTCCTCCCAGCGTTCGTTGCTGGCATCAATCGGATCAAAGAAGGCCACCGGATCGGCCACGTGGAAGAGCACGGGGATGTTGAGGGCGCCCGCTTTGGCCCAGAGCGGATCGAGACGGCGGTCATCGACGGCCACCAAGGTGCCGTGCTGGTCGCGCACATGCAGGCCAAACGGCTTCCAAATTTTGAGGCCAGTGGCGCCGGCTGCCACTTGGGCGGCGAGGCGTTCGGCGGCCCAATGGCCGAATTCGTCGCCGTGTGCGGGCCAGGCCGCCCAGTTCACGCCGGCAAACACCCGAAAGCGATCGGGGGCGGCATCAACGAAGTGGGCCAAGTGTCGGTGCAAAATATCTTCACCCCAGCCGCCATCAAGATTGACCAACAGGCGCACATCGGCGCGATCCATCACCTCGAGCAGGTGCGAGACGGGCTTTTGGTCCCAGCCGCCACCAAAATCTGGGCCAAGGTGGTTGTGAGCGTCAATCACGGGGAATCGGGGCTTGCTGATGGTCGTCTGTGTGGTGACGAGCTGCGGGCGTGGCCGGTA
>VGPG01000275.1 GCA_016875555.1 Chloroflexota bacterium
AATACCTTTTTCGGCGAGATTGGCGCGCACAGAACGACACGTTGACCGTGTTGCATGCGCCGTCTGTGACGGCAAATCCCGCGTCAGATGGGATTCGTTCGCCCGTGTTCATTATTCTCAACATTCCAAAACAGAGGGTGCTGATTGGAGGTACCTGGTATGCAGGTGAAATCAAAAAAGCCATCTTTACCATGCTCAATTATCTGCTCCCGCAACGTGACGTAATGCCCATGCATGCGGGAGTGAATGTAGGTCGTGCAGGAGACACCGCCGTATTTTTTGGTTTGTCTGGTACCGGCAAAACGACGCTATCCACGGATCCGGCGCGACCGATGATTGGGGATGATGAGCATAGGTGGAGTGCTGAGGGTATATTTAACTTTGAGGGTGGTTGTTACGCCAAGACGAATCGACTTTCTGCAACGGGAGAACCTGAGATTTTTCGTGCGGCAACGACCTATGGTACCATCCTCGAAAACGTAACGATAGACGATGACACGCATCAGCCGGATTTCGATGATGTGTCGCGTGGTGAGAATGGCCGTGCGGCGTACCCGCTTTCGATGCTCTCACACGTCGAACCAAGTGGGCAAGGTGGCCATCCGCGTACCATCATCATGTTGACCGCTGATGCGTTCGGCGTGTTACCACCGATTAGTCGCTTAAGTGTGGCACAAGCGCTCTACCACTTCGTCTCGGGGTATACCGCCAAAGTGGCCGGCACGGAGCGTGGTGTCAATCATCCTACGGCCACATTCTCGACATGTTTTGGTGCACCTTTCATGATGCTACATCCGGGTCGGTACGCGGAGTTACTGCATCAACGACTCGTTGCACATGATGTGTGTGTCTGGTTGGTCAATACGGGGTGGAGTGGTGGTGCGTATGGGGTTGGGTCGCGCATTTCGCTCACGTACACGCGTGCGATGGTAAATGCGGCTATCGCAGGCGCATTAGATGACATAGAGTATATGGCTGATCCCGTCTTTGGCTTGGCGATGCCGAACAGTTGTCCAGGAGTGCCTGCAGCACTCCTGAATCCACAAACTGCCTGGCAGAGTACTGATGCATGGCATCGTGCTGCACAAGAACTCGCGCAACGCTTTCACGAGAATTTCGTGCAATTTGTTAACGATGTACCGCATGAGGCATTGGCTGGTGCGCCACACCTCCGATAACAGAAAGCAGGGGACCACACCACTGTGCGCCCCCTGCTTTGTATTCATCCCGTGAAGCGCCTAGAAGAATCCCAACTGATCGCGTGCTTCTTCGGTCATCATGGCCGGGCTCCAGAACGGAGTCCACACCAGATTGACGCGCACGTCCTCGAGGTTTTTGTAGACATCACCGAGTGCGCCAACCTCGCGTTTGACTTGCTCGATGATTTGTGGACCGGCGGGACAGGCAGGGGTGGTCAACGTCATGTCCAAGTCGACGACTTTGCCTTCTTCAAGAATGTCCACTCGATACACGAGACCCAAATTGACGATATCCAACCCGATTTCGGGGTCGATGACATTCTTGAGCGCACTGCGAATGAGTTCTTCAGTCAACATGTTTTGGCTCCTTTTAGCAAACACTCACTTGAGCATGATAACATGAGTATTTAGGGAACGCATCCAAGTCGTGCGTGTCAGCGTCTAACGACTTGTGTCAGAGTCTGATGTCGTTCGCATAGTAATGCCTGTTATTATGCTGAGTTTCTAGTAGGAGTTTGTGCGCATGAATATGCAGTCACGTCTTGCCGCCATCGTAGCAATTATCGCGGCCATCTTGGCACTGGCGGCCGCAACCACCCGTTTCGCGCAGATTGATGAAGGTACACGCGGTATCGTGGTGACGCAAGGAGCGGTTGAGGGTATCCAGGAGCCGGGTCTGTTCTTCAGACCATTTGCGCCGTTCACGCGTATCGAGATTGTCAACGTTCGTCGTCAGTCCCGCCAAATCGAACAGAATGTTGCGAGTAGCGACAAGCAACTGTACGACATTTCCATTCAAATTGACTTCAGCCGCAAAACAGCTCCTGATGCACTCAAAGCAATGTACGGTCGTATTGGGGTGAGCGATGCGCAGTTGAATTCGCAACTCGATGGGTTTATTAGCGAGGCACTCAAGACGGCATCCACACAGTTCACCTTGGACGAGGCCTTGTCAGATCGTGGTGGCTTTAGTCAGCGTATTCGCCAGTACTTGACGACATCACCTGGTGATGGGCAACTTGCACCGGCGGAGCAGCTCTACATTAATCTTGAAGCCGTGAAGGTGCTTGATATCAACGTCGGTGAGCAGTATGCCAAGTTATTGGCCGAGAAGGCCAACCTTGAGGTGCAAATCGAGACCGAAGAGAAGCGCCGGCAGCAAATTGAAGCAGAGCAAGCCAATAACTTGTTCCGCGCCGAACAAGAGGCCAAAGTCGCTTTGACCACAGAAAAAGGTCGCACGGCTGCCGCCCTCGAGGCCGCCAGCCGCGAGTCGCAGGTACGTACGGTGCAGGGTAAGTCGTTCCGCGATAACCCAGAGCTCTTGCGCTTGCGCGAACGCGAGTTGATGGTCGAGATGCTCAAGAGCGGTAACATCTGGTTTGTTGACCCCAACACCAACTTGACGTTGCTTCTTGACAAGATGGCCAGTGATAACCCCGCAGTCACCCAGCAAATCATCCAAGAGTCGCAGGTGATTACCCCGTAACTCCATTGGATAGCTGATCGGAACAAACCACGGGCGTCAACGACGTCCGTGGTTTTTGTTGTGGGAAGTTGATTGTGTGTGCGTATTCGATGTGCGTTCTACCGTATCACGACACCTACAGACAGTAGCTGGAGTGGTGCGCACAAGACCATTTTTTGTAATAAATCAACGCTGTAGAACGGGTCGAAATCGTTGTACAGCGCTGAAACATAACCGCCACACAACCAATAGAAGGTCGGATATGTGGCGGTGGGATGATGGACTAGGCTTAATGATCGAGGTGGTAGGGGACACTCACCACCACGACGTTTTTGGTGAAGAGCAGCATTGTCTTGATGGCAAGTGCGGTCTGATTGTGTAAGAAGTTTTGCCACCAGCGATTGGGGATGAACTCTGGCATCACCACGGTCACGACATCATGATTGTAGCGGTGTGTAAGTTGTTCCACATATTCCCGGATTGGTCGTACCAACGAACGATAGGGTGACGG
>VGPG01000276.1 GCA_016875555.1 Chloroflexota bacterium
GAGATGGAAGGGATTATCCGGTCGAAAGCCAGTCCCGCCGACACGCAAGGTCTCGTCAAGGAGCAGCCGTTCAAAGGTTTTTTCGGCGGGGACGTTGGCGCCAATTGTTTGCCACATACTCCCGGCATTATCCCAGCCGGGTGCTTTGAAGAGTGAATCCAGGGCAAATGGAACAAACATGTAGGGACGATTCTCGAAGGTAATGGTACGTTCACGGCCGATGGGTGCACCGAGGCGCATGTCGAGGGCCTTCTGGTGGAGTGTAGATGAACTGCTAAACCCATCACCAAATCGTCGCCAGGCGGCTTGTACCAGAATATCGTGGAGTTGTTGCATTTGGGTGCTGGGCTGGCCAACGGCACCTGGTTTGATGGCCGGCAGACGCGTGTTGCGCGTCAACCATTCTTCTACTTGGCCGATGACCCAGTCGGGGGTGACTGCCCGACCAGGGCAGGTTTTGCCACTGTAATCACGATGAAACGAGATGAGCTGTGATGGGCGGATGCCGAGGCGCAACGACATGCCACCCAAAATCGCCAAGGTGTGATCCCACACCGGGCCAGTTGGGCGTTCGTTGTCATAATCGCCGACCATTTCGAGCCCGATGGTGTACCAGCCCTTGGTAAAGCTGCCGTTGCCGGTGCCGGCATGCACACCTAACTCGCGCAGTGGGGTGAACAACCAGATGCCGTCAGGTGCTGCAAACAGGTGTGGTGCAGCAGTCCATCCCATGCCCGCAAAGTAGCGTTGCATGCCCTTCATACTGGTGAGCCCCTGCCATTGGGCGACGGTTGGTCGCCAGGTGTGGTGGAGTACGACCTTGGTGGGCATGACTGGACCAAATTGGTAGGATGCCAGATATGAGAGCCATTCATTGACACTGAGCCGTTCACCCACCATCGGTGGCGTGCCGGAGGGCCCAAAATCATCAATCATGGATGCTACCTCGTGCTGTTACTTCTTCATGTACTACGAATGGTAGGATAGCATGCTGATTTGGATGCGTCAATTATTCACGGTGACTTGTTGTGACAGGTGGGCATTGCATGCCGTACAATAGTATGTGCAGAAGAACACGAGGATGGGCATGCAGGAACGAATTGCAGTAATCGACTTGGGGTCAAATACGACGCGCATGATTGTGGTCGGGTATGTACCACATCAGACATACAAACTGATTGATGAGATTCGTGAAGCGGTGCGTCTTGCCCATGGCATAGAGAGCGACGGCAACCTTCAATTGGTGCCCATGAATCGTGCCATTAAGACGATGCGACTGTTTCATCAGATGTGTCGCGGTATTGGGGTAGATCGTATCGTGCCCGTCGCAACTAGTGCTGTGCGCGAGGCAACCAACCGCGAAGAATTTTTGCAACGAGTCAAAGATGAGGCCGGACTTGAATTTCGTGTGCTTACTGCGCACGAAGAAGCCTATTACGGCTTTTTGGGAGCCATGAACACCCTCGACGTGCGTGATGGGTGTGTGGTTGATATCGGTGGTGGGAGCACGCAGGTGAGTCAGGCGCATCGACGTCAAATGGGACAAACGATTAGTCGGCCAATTGGCGCAGTACGTCTCACGGATCGGTTCGTAAAGAGCGATCCGATTAGTAGTCGCGACTTCCGTGAATTACAGCGCGCCATCAGCACGCAGTTCGATGATGTGCCGTGGTTGAACGGCTATAGCGGTACGTTGGCTGGTATTGGTGGGACGATTCGTGCATTGGCGGAGATTGACCAGAAGTTGCGCAGTCATCCGATTGATCGTGTGCACGGGCATATTCTCAAAGCCGATCGTGTGTACGAGTTGATTGAGATGTTTCGTGGCTTGACTATCAAGCAACGAGAAGATGTTCCCGGGTTGAGTCGTGACCGCGCCGACTTGATTCTGGCGGGTGCGTCGATTCTGGCTGAGGTCATGCGACGCGGGAAGTTCAATCAGATCATGATAAGCGGTCAAGGGTTGCGTGAAGGGGTCTTTTTTGAGCATTTCACGCATGGTCGTTCGCCGCTCATCCCCGATATTCGTGCATTCAGCGTCTACAATTTGGCACGCATGTACCATTACGAGGCGATTCACTCGGCCAAGGTGCGCGATTTGGCGTTGTCGATGTTTGACCAGATGCACTCACTACACGGATATGGCGTCGATGTGCGCGAGTTGTTGGGACATGCGGCAATTTTGCACGACATCGGGAATGCGGTGAACTACTATGATCACCACAAGCATGGTGCCTACTTAATTTTGAACAGCACGATGCAGGGGTTTAGTCATCGTGAGGTGGCGATTTTGGCACTGCTGGTGCGATATCATCGTAAGGGCGATGTATCAACCGATCACTACCGCACCGTATTAGCCCCTGGAGATGACGAATTAGTGGCCAAAATGTCCGCATTATTACGCTTGGCGGAGTTTCTTGAGCGGCGCAAAAGCCAAGTCGTCCAAGATGTGGTTGTCGAATTGGGTGCAATCGTCAAGATTATCACCGTGGCAGCCGGCGATAATGCCCTCGAGGTGTGGGATGCCAATCGTGCAGCCGGACTGTTCCGCAAGGCGTTCGGATGCGACGTGGATATCTCGTAGCTGATCGATGGAACGAAACGAACGAGCCGTCATGCGGATACGCATGACGGCTCGTCTGGTATATGGCTATTATTCGGGTCGTCGCTGGTCGCCGATGAGGACCTCACGAGAACGTCCTTCATCGGCAGGGCCGACAATCCCTTGTTGTTCGAGCATCTCAATCAACTGTGAGGCTTTGCTATAGCCGATGCGCAAGCGGCGTTGCAAAAGCGAGGCCGAGGCGCGTTTGTGCTGTTGCACGAGGCGTATTGCTTCGGGTAACAGTGCATCTTGTTCACTGTGACTGAGGTATTCGGCTATCGGTTGCATCTGGCTGACGTTTTCGTCATCGTCGTCGTCAGCTGGTTGGGTCGCATCGGCGTGCGGGACTGGCTCGCGCGGGTAGACGGGGAGGCGTTCAACCTTGGCAAGTTCGGGGTTGAGTTCGGTGCTGGTATGTCCTGTTGGGGACACCACTGGGATGCTGGCGGTGGTGCGGGATTTGTCAGACGGCTTTTGGTCGTCGGTTGGCTCATCAGGTGGCTGGGCGGTGCGCCAGAATCGCACAATTTTCTCGACTTCGTCGTCATGCAATGGGT
>VGPG01000277.1 GCA_016875555.1 Chloroflexota bacterium
ACCATACATGTATCGAATGATGATTGATTATAGCGGATTACCCCGATAGTTCTGCACCGAACGCAGTATCAGTACGGGCATCATCCACCATAGAGATCACGTATATCTTCCATTCATCACATATTTTTTGTAAATGTATACCATGTCACGCTCATCAATGAGCTGCTGTTGCGTGTTCAAGCGCGCTAAACGCACAACTACATGGGCAGTGCACTCGCTGTAGGCAACCACCTGGAGCGTAATTATTTGCATATACGCACATCCACTCTGGTGCGTAAGTTCGACCACTGTACAGGGTGGATGCGTCTGAATAACACATTCATGACCAATGACGGCCGTATATGGCCAATGAAAAAGGCCCCAATATGCATGCGTGTCGTGTGCGTTATATGCACGAACATACTGCTCATACGCATGTTGGACTTGTTTGGGTGTCTGTTTCACATCACGCCTCTTTACCATGATAATTACTGATGCTTTTCAAAATTAATATTATCATAACAATTGGGGTTTTAATCTTTGAAATGCCGTATTTTTGGTATGAATTTTCTTACCATTCTCATCAATGTTGATAAATTTAATTAACCAAAATCGAGTAATTTTGTATAAATATATTTACATTAAAAAATACACCCAATCAAATTACGATTCTGAGATTAGCAGAATCTTCCATTCGCCGGATATTTTTTTGTAGACATAGAGCGACGAAACTTCGCCGATGACATGTTTTATGGAGTCAAGGCGCACTATATTCGCAATAACATAGGCGGTTTGCGCAGTTGCATGGATATTGAGGGTTGCGATTTGACTATAAAACCAGTTGGTTGATGCTTTGAGTGTTGCGAGCGAAGAGATCGGCGCATAACGCAGTGTCAAATCGTTCCCTTGAATTTCGGTATATGGCCACACAAAGCAACGCCACATCGTGTGTTCGTCGTTGGTATTAAACGCTTTGACGAGTTGTTCAAATTGTGCTTGCACTTCTGCACGCGATTCGTTACTCATAAGATTAACCTCAACAATTCGATAATTCGACGCAAATTAGTCATAATATCGTATCAAAATTGTACCATAGATTGTACATATTATTGATATCGACTAGCTTTATTTCTTACACACCCACTGATATCACAATGGTATATAATGGAACGAAGTAGCATGTGAAAAGTTGGGTAGCGTGTATCTCAAGCGACTCGAAATCCAAGGATTCAAAACATTTGCCAGCCGAACGGTTTTTGAGTTCCAACCGGGTGTATCTGCGATTGTTGGACCAAACGGGAGTGGCAAGAGCAATGTCGTTGACGCCATTCGTTGGGTGTTAGGCGAACAAAGTTATTCAACGTTGCGGAGTCGCAAGGCCGAAGATTTGATCTTTGGTGGCGGTCCACGCCGTGCCCCGTCTGGTTTTGCTGAAGTATCGTTGACCATCGACAACAGCGATCGCACGCTCCCAATTGCCTTTGATACGGTCACCATTACGCGGCGGAGTACGCGGTCTGGTGACCACGAATATTTTATCAATCGTGCCAAAGTGCGCCTACGCGACGTACAAGAGGCAACAGCCACACTCGGTGGCTCCTACACCATCATCAATCAGGGTCTAGTGGATAACGTTCTTGACCTACGGCCCGAAGAACGCCGGCGCTTGTTCGAAGATGCCGCCGACATCAGCGTGCACGAACAACGCCGCAATGAGGCCATGCGCCGACTGCGCGATACGGACACAAACGTCCGTCGTACAGACGATGTGATTACCGAACTTGAACCACGCCTACGAAGTTTGCGCCGACAAGCAGGAGCAGCCAAACAGTACCGCGATATCAAGCATGATCTTGATAGCGTCCAAATACGCTTATTGCGCCTACAACAACAGCAGAGTGAGATCCAACTTGCGCATGCACAGGCGGAGCATGGGCAGGTCCAACAGCAGGTCCAACAACTGCAAACACGGCGCGATCAGATGAGTGCCCAAATCGCCACGGCACGTGAGCATATCCGCACACTCCGTGAGCAAATCAGTGCCGTGTATGCAGAGGGGAGTCGTCTGCACAGTCGCGCCGAGACACTCCAACGCGCAATTGCCGTGGCGGATGAACGCGCCAAAGCAGTAACGCAACGCATGCATGAGTTCACCCAAGGGCAACAAGAAGCTGAACAGCAACTGACGCAACTCCAACAACAGCTGGTTGAACTCAATCAGACGCTCCAGCAACAACAACACCAACGCGATGAATACCAACGCGATTTACAACGCATTGATGGGGGGCGTGCAAGCTACAACGAGCAACGTCGAGCCTTACGCAACGCGGTTGATCAAGCGCAACGCGCTGAAGCCAGCACACAAGCGGCGATTCGTGAACGACAACGACAAGTTGAACGGCTCAATGAACTCAAAGCCTCGCTCAGTCAGCACCAACAAAACGATCAACTGCTGGTACAGCAGGCCGAAGCCACACGTGCACAACACCACACTGCCCTAAACGTCGCCCAACGCGCGCTTGATGCCCATCAAGGTACCCTCGCCGATACGCAACAGGCCGTCACACAGGCCCGACAACAGATCGAAACACTCCGCACCGAGCGTGCGACGAACGAAGAAGCCATCACCACAGCCCGGCGTGAACTCAATCAACTCGACTCACGCTATCAAGCCTTGCTACAGATTCAACGCAGTCATGGTGGCGTTGTCCAAGGTGTCAAAGCTGCTATGGAGTGGGCCAGCAAAAGTGGGGCTGATTTTGCATTGGTATCGACGCTCATTAGTGCACCTGCCGATCTCGAACTCGCCATCGAGACAGCCCTTGGTGCACGCCTCCAACATATTGTGACCCCTACCTGGAACGAAGCCGAATCCGCTATTGCAGCCCTCAAAAAAAGCGGCCAAGGGCGTGCGACATTTTTGCCTCTTGATACGCTCCGAAGTGGTGGTGGCGGCGATGCCAAAACACCCACGAGCGGCGATGGCGTTATCGGTATTGCATCACAGCTCGTGACCGCCGACGCCAAATACGCCAAAGTCGTCGACTACTTGATTGGTCGTACCCTCGTAGTGCGCGACCTTGACGTGGCGCGTCGCGAAATCAAACGTATCGGTGGTGGGTGGCAAATTGTCACCGTCAGCGGCGAACAAGTCAGCAGTG
>VGPG01000278.1 GCA_016875555.1 Chloroflexota bacterium
GCCTTGGGTTGGCCACGACTTACGGTACGTACGCTCATGCCCGCATGGTTGTTGCTGGTGTTTGTGCCTATCTCCGATGTGGCGCGTGTCGGTGAAAGCGATATGGCGTGGCTGTTGCTTTTGGCGGTGCTTGCCAGCCAGACCTGGTGCGATTGCTGGTCGTGGCGGTGGGTGGCGCTGGGCGCATGGATTGGTGCCGCCTATGCCCTGGCACAGGGGTGTGGCACGTTGATACTGACCCGTGCGACGACGTGTAATTCACCGCTCCAGTGGGGGGTACTCGTTGCGCTGGTCGTCGCCATGGTGTTGTGGTCACGCCACACTATTGCGCAACGCATGACTGTGGGGGCGATTGGGTTGTTGGTGATTGAGGTGGTACGGATGTGGTGGGTATAGGCCTATGCGAGGCTCGCCAGCATATCGCGACCGGTGCCCGCAGGGAATGTGTCAATTACTGCATGGACGCGTTGCTGGGCGTGTGCGAGTTGTTGCTCACAGGCGGCAAGACTGCCGGTGCTGACCAGATGGTCAATGAGCGCTGTACTGGCGTTCGCATCAATTAAGGCCGTTGTACGTACCCGATCGTGGGCCAGTGCGTAGGCGAGTGGCAGAATAAGACTATTGCGCCCCAATGAACGGAGTGGCTCATGCTGTGCTTCGTGTATGTGGCGGGTCAGTGCGTAGTATTGCGCAAGTGCCTGAGCGAGCGCGGTGATCGGGAGCGTCGTAGCATGGATGTGTCCACACACGGCGCCAGCGTTGATGGCATGTTGGAGAATGACACGTTCGACGTCGTCAATCTGGGTGTATGCAGCCGCAACTACATCGGGCGTGTCGCGTGGGATGGTCACCAAAAAGGCCTCAGCGAGTTGGATGACACACGTTGAGAAGCCGGCAATGATGTGTGCGTCTGGCGCTTCTGCCATTTCGCTGGCAGCAAGGGCATAAAAGTAGTCACCAAGCATGAGTGTTGGGCCGTGGAGCAGTGTTGGCGTGGTATGATTATCATGTGGTGGTTCAAGTAGACGTCGATGCATGGCAGCGCCGGCTCGAATGAGTTCGAGAGCGGCGGCGGCATGGTATGTGCGCGGTATCTCGGCTTCGCCCACATGGGCAATCGCTACGAGGAGCGTTGCTGCCACATGGCGTGGTATGGCGATTGCATCGCTTTGTAGTGCCTCGTTGGCAATAGGGAGCGCATTGGGGGCTACACGTGCGGTAATTAATGCATCAATGGCATCAAGGTGTGGTTGTGTGTGCTTGTCAGTTGAACGCATGATGCCCGCTTAGTTTGCGACGAAGTTCACAATTATCATAAGCATACCTGAGGTATATACGGCTGTCAAACGCAGGAAGAAACAAGAGGCGATCTCATGACAGAGGCCACAGCGGCATTTGTGGCGCGCCACGCGCGGCGCAATTTTTGGTTAAACGTAATTGAGGGTGGCCTGTTCATGTTTGGCATCAGCATGGTATCACGCTTCACCGTGTTGCCATACTTCGTTGAGCAGTACTCGCAGGAGAGTTGGTTGCAGGGGCTTATACCAACGATTGCCAACACTGGCTGGCTGTTACCTGGATTATTTGTGGCACCGTTGATTGCACAGTTGTGGCGGCGTAAGCCTGTCATGTTGATTGGGACGTTTCTTGAACGGTTGCCGTGGCTCATCATCGGCATCTGGTTAATCGGTGGTAATCAATTCGATGCGTCGACGACGTTGCTGGTCTTCTTCGGCTTGTACTCGATGCACATGTTTAGTGCGGGTGCGACCTCGGTGCCGTGGCAGGACTTCATCGGGCGGGTTATTCCCGAGCACCGATGGGGGACATTTTTCGGTATGCAGAGCGGGTTTGGCAGTTTGCTCGGGGTGGCCGGTGCCACTGTGGCGACGCAGGTATTAGCGGGTACGCCATTGGTCATTGGTGAGTGGCAGATTCTGGGCACCCAATCATTTCCGTTTAGCATTGGCTTTTTGTCGTTGGCCTGTTTTGGTTGCATGATGATTTCGTACATCTTTTTGGCGTTAACAGTTGAGCCGGTAATTGCGCCAACCCAGGCGAAGCAGCCGTTTTGGGCGCTGATCAAAAACATGCCACAGGTATTGCGTGATGACCCTGGCTTTACGACGTACCTGGTTGCACGTGTCTGTTTGTCGTTGGGTATGTTAGGGCATAGTTTTGTGACGGCTGCCGCACTCTCAAAGTTTGAAATTGACGGGAGCATGGTAGGAGCATTCACGGTAGCGTTATTAGCGGCACAGGCAGTTGGCAACTTTGGGCTCGGTGCATTGTCTGATCGTTGGGGGCATCGGCAGGTGTTGATCTTGTCGGGATTTTTGGGGTCGGCATCGTTGTTACTGGCGTGGGGAGCGCCGAATGCGCTCTGGTTCTTCCCGATTTTTATCTTGGGTGGGATTGCACTGGGTGGCTATCAACTCTCTGGTTTCACCATGGTGATGAACTTTGCCACGACCGAAACGCGGCCGATTTATATCGCGGTGGCCAACACATTTAATGTGCCAGTCTCGGCGATTGCGCCGTTGGCAGCCGGGTGGCTCGCCGGGCAATATGGCTACATCTGGTTATTTGTGGTGTTGGCCGCACTCGGGCTCGTCGGGGTCTATATTTTGTATGCACGGGTGCAATTACCGAATCATGCGCGAGCCGCATAGCCAGCATAAGGAAAAAGGTGCATCATGACCGATGGGCATTCGGTTGAGCAGGTCGTAGAGCGCTATGCGCGTCGGAACTTTATTTTGAATGTCTTTGAAGGCGGCGTTTTCATGTTCGGCTACAACATGGTGTCGAACTACACCGTGTTGCCATATTTTGTGCAGCAATATACGCAAGAAAGTTGGGTGCAAGGGTTGATTCCGGCGATTGGCAGTACCGGGTGGCTCTTGCCCGGATTATTTGTGGCGCCGCTGATTGCGCACATGTGGACGCGCAAAGCGCCCATGTTAGTATTGACGTTTTTTGAGCGTATCCCGTGGTTATTTATCGGCTTGTGGTTGTTCATGGGCAATCCGTTTGATACGACCACCACGCTAGCGGTCTTCTTTGCGTTGTACTCGTTGCACACATTTAGTGCAGGAGCCACGGCTGTACCGTG
>VGPG01000279.1 GCA_016875555.1 Chloroflexota bacterium
AGCCCTCAAACGCGATCAATTTGCAGCGGCGTCACACATCGGCGTCACCCAGCAACACTGGCTCGACTACCCCGATGCAGGTGCATACGACTACTTTGCGGTGCGGCGCGACGTGCTCATGCACATTCGTCGCATCAAACCGGACTTCGTCATGACGTGTGACCCATGGTTGACGTACGAGGGGCATCGTGACCACATTCAGACGGGCCTTGCCGTCAGCGAGGCGGTCATGTTCGCCGGATTGACGCGGATTGCCTCGTCGGATCCGGCCGTTGATGCGGCTTATCAATCGCATCAGATTGCGGGGATTGCGTTTTATTTTACGCGGGAACCGAATGCAATCGTCGACATTACGTCTACTTGGCCACAAAAGGTCGCCGCCTTGCGCAGTTATCACGCACAATTTGATGACGCTGGGCTCGACGACTTAGTCACTGCATTCGACCACAAAAGCCGACAAGTGGCGCAGGGGCAGACGTTCGCACGTGGTGAACCCCTCAAGGTGCTCCACACCAGTGCCTTACACTGTGGCATATAGTGACACACTGCGGGTACGTCGTATTAGGTGCCGAGTTTGGTACGTAAACGCGTGACATGGCGGTCACTGACTCCGATGTGATGCAGATAACCATCAGCACTGCCGTAGCGTTGTTGGATGTAGCACAGCATGCGCTGGATGGTCTCGGCGCGCGCCTCAAACAACCCTTCGTAGAGCGATTTTCGAATAAAAAATGGGCGCTCATGGGCATATTGGGCGATGAGTGGCACGATGTTTGCGGTGGTCTGGAGATAATCGTCGATAATCACGTCGGCGGAGACGCCCACCACATCAAGTAGCATGGCCGCCACGATACCCGTCCGATCTTTGCCGATCCGACAATGGAAGTACGTGGTCGCAGGCGCATCAGCGAGTGTCTCAAACACCCGTCGGAGTGGTGCGTGTGCCGTGCGAATCAGGTGTTGATAGTAGAGATGCAGTTGAGTGATTTGGCGCAAGTCAAACATGCGCACGCCCGTTGTTTGGAGTGGAGCAGCCACATAGTGGACCCGCGCATCATGAGCAAATGGACTCGAATGGAGATTGGTCTCACGCGTTGAGCGCAGGTCGATGACAGTCTGTACCTGATACTGTGTCAACAGGTCATCCCGTGCGGGTGCAGTCAGCAAATGCGGTGAATCGCCACGCAAGAAGACGCCACGGCGCGTCGTACCGCCGTCACGTTGGGGCAAGCCGCCCAAATCGCGTACATTGTACACACCAGCCAAGAGCACATCACGGAATTCGCCTGTCACAATCCCCCCTGTATAACACAGATGCGGGAGAAGATGATGTGCATCCTCCCCCGCACTACAATCTCGTGTCAGTTTAGCTGACGACCTGATCAACCACTTCAATGTTGCTCTTGCCGCCGTAGAAGTCCCACCACGGCTTGGCACCCTTGGCCAATACCTCGTTGAGGGCCTTGACGTTGGCAACGCCGCGGTCGAGCAACCACGCATCAAGGGCATCAGAACCCTTGGTGGCATAGACGGGGATGCCGTCTTGCCAGGTGGCACGACCACACAACACGCCGGAGAACTGGGTGCCGGCCTCGGCTGCAATCTCGAGCGTCTCGCGGAAAATCTCGTCGGTCACGCCGGCGCTCAAGTAGATGAACGGCTTGCTGGCGGCCGCGCCGGCCTCGCGGAAGAAGCTCATCGTCTCGCTGATTGAGTAGGCCTTTTGACCGTTGAAGGCACGGGTACCCTCGACATGGGCAATGTTGACCGGCACTTCGACTTTGAGGATATCGACACCATAGCGTGGCTTCGAGAACTCTTGCATGTAGGCAGTCACGTACTTGGGCTTGACCTTGGCAAATTCAAAACCCTTCTCGTCACCGAGCTCGTCGTCGTAGGCCAATGGCTCAAGGAAGAACGGGATGTCGTTAGCGGCACACTCAGCACCGACACGCTCAATGAAGGCGTGCTTGATGGCATTAATCTTGGCATCGTCGAATGGATTGTAGTAGAGCAAAATCTTGACGCCGTTGCCACCAAGCTCAACGATACGTTTGACGCTCCACTCAGGCAACAGGTCGGGCAAACGCCCCTTGACGCTGGCGTCGTAGCCGGTCTTTTCGTATGAGACGAGCACACCAGAGCCTGCTTTGCGGGCCTTGATGGCATCCATGCCGTACTCGGGGTCCATCAAGATAGCACTTGAGTGCTGGGTCAAGATGCGGGTGACACTGGTCTTGAAGTTGCTCAAATCTTGCGACGTCGCTTTGCCGTCGGCACCGCGGGCTTTGGCGATGGCCTTTTGCAATGAACCACGTTGATCTGCTGCTGCTGCCGCAATGACGCCATGATCATCCGAACAGGCCAGCAAATGATTGTACTTACCCTTGGTAATTTTGACTTTGGTCACAACAACCTCTCCTTATGCTACGGAAGCGAAACAACGATATAACGAAAGACCCCAAAGACCACCGTCGTGGCGAGGATACTCCCGGCAACCACCTGGCCCAACGTGTGGTTGCGCGTGTGCAACCGAGCCCAGAGGACTGCGACAACGAGTACCCACATAACGGCTCCGAGGCTGCGCAATTGCATCGTTGCAAGGGTCGCCACTGCAGCTATCGCCGAAGCGTGCATACTGATTTTCCACCACATGTTGACAACACCGCTCGCCACGGCAATCACGGTATAACTGACTGCCAGTGCAAGCACAGGTGCGGGGGCATTGGCCAGGTACAATACTACCACAGAAGTCAACAACGAAATTCCGCCAACGACGTACATTTCGTTGCGATCAGAACGGCGTGACATATCGGGATCGCTATACCGACCTTGACGCATGCGAATGCGGTAGAGCGTCATTGCTGGCAACAACTGAATGAGCAAGGACAAGACGGACCAGGCCCAGCCGACGCGTGCATCACCAACCGCAACTGCGGCAATGACGTGGCCTGCAACGAGTGAACTAAATGGGGAAATGTGTTTGGAGAGGCCAAGGGCCAGTCGGTCACGACCATCTTGCGCTTCGAGCATGACTCCGGGGGTGTGATGATTATGTTGTGGTGCCATGGTACGCTGGATCCTTACTG
>VGPG01000280.1 GCA_016875555.1 Chloroflexota bacterium
ATCTTCTGAGTCGCGTACTCGGTGTTGTCAGAGATATTTTTATCACAGCACAGTTCGGAACGAGCAACGTGGTAGACGCTTACCGAGCCGCATTTGCTGTGCCTGATTTGATTTACCTGGTAGTTGCCGGCGGTGCACTCGGCACGGCGCTTATTCCGGTGTATCAACAACAACAGCACGCGCATCCATCTGCAGGATGGAAGTTGATCAACGCCGTGATAAACATGTCTCTGCCGTTGTTGGTAGGCATATCGGTCATGGCCTGGATATGGGCCGAGCCACTACTGCTCCTCACAACTGCACGTGGATTCACCAATGAAACACAAATGTTAGCGGTCGACTTGATGCGCATCCTCTTGCTTCAACCCATTCTCCTCGGTATCGGAGGAATCATCAAAGCCACGCTTGAAGCACACGACAACTTTCGAATCCCCACCGTGGGCTCAAATCTATACAACATTGGCATCATCATTGGCGTGGCCATCTTGGCACCAAGTTGGGGTATTTATGGTGTGGTGTATGGTGTCGTGCTCGGCGCGGCAATCTTTTTTGTGGTACAGATTCCCAGCATCCTGCGTCTCGGCTGGAGATGGCAATTTGCAGGTTACAAGACTGCTGGCCTCCGTGAGATATGGCAACTGCTGCTCCCACGCATCTTCGGCCAATCCGTGTGGCAAATCAATCTCGCAGTAATGATTAGCATTACGTCGACATTCGGTGTAGGTGCAGTGGCTGCAACCGGGTATGGTATGCAAATCATGCTCCTACCTCATGGCTTGATTGGCTTAAGTATTGGCACCGTGATGTTCCCACTGCTTGCACGACTCTTTGTCACCAAACAATTCGAAACATTCGCATCACATGCGAGTACCGCACTTCAGAGTGTGCTCGCCGTAACATTACCGGCTTCAGTCGTATTATTTCTCGGCGCAGAAAGCATCGTGAGTCTGCTCTATCAACGTGGTTCATTCGATGTTAATTCGGCCGCATTAACAGCACAAGCAGTACGTGGTTATGCGCTTGGTATCGCAGGATTTAGCCTTGCAGAAATTGCAGTACGCATTTGGTTTTCATTACAAAACACTCGCTTACCCGTTGTTGTGGGAATCATCACCGTTTTCTTAAATCTTAGTCTGGCTTGGTTTTTCACACGCACAGACTCACTCATTGAAAACGTCTTCATCATCACACTTATATTTAGCATTACCAACACCATCGAAGCGGTGCTACTCATCCTCTTACTGAAGCGACAACTCATTCATATCACCCTGCTAGCAAAACCACTGCACTTGCTGTTTAGCGTAGTCGGTATGATGGTAATATGGCAAGTAAGTCGTTTTCTTCTCCCCGAACTGCCACAAACCGGTGCAACATCCGTCAACGAGTGGCTGATGTACCTGATGCACATGATCGTGTTACTCATCATGTTTGTATGGGGCGTTGCATGGGGGAGTAATGGATTTGCGCTCATGCGTGCCGCTCGCCAGCGTGCACAAGACGAACAGCAAGGAGATGATGCGTCATGAATCGTGTGCTTGCACTCATTCTCGCAGGTGGTGAGCATCCTGCACTTAGTGTTTTGACTGCCGAACGTGCAGAAGCGGCTGTACCATTTGCTGGCAAATACCGCATCATCGATTTCTCGTTGTCCAATTGTGTGAATTCTGGCATCACAAATGTGGGCGTTTTGACCCAGTATCGTCCACGTTCGTTACAAGAACACATTGGCGTAGGCAAACCGTGGGATCTCGATCGGCGCATTGGTGGCGTGCATATTTTGCATCCGTACATTGGAGCTACCATCGGCTGGCAAAAGGGAAATGCGGATGCACTCCGTGCGAACATCGATTTCATTGCAGAACAACCTGAAGAACTCGTGTTAGTGCTAGCCGGTGATCACATTTACAAAATGGATTATCGTCCCATGATTCAAGCTCACATTGCCAAGCACGCACAGATGACGGTCGCTGTGCATTCGGTTGGGGGGCACGAAGTTCATCGATTTGGAATCGTCACCGTTGACCACGAAAGCACGGTATCGCGATTTGAAGAAAAGCCCAAACGGAGCGCATCAACGCTTGCCTCAATGGGTATTTATTTGTTCAACAAGGATTTTCTGCTCAATGCACTTCGAACCTCAACCGAAGAAAACATTGGTCGTGATTTAATGCCGAAGTTTGTACGCGAAACGAATGTCCACGCATACCACTTTCAAGGGTACTGGGCAGATGTCGGCACCATTCAAGCATATTTCGAAGCAAGTATGGCGCTCCTGACTGAAACTCCTGCACTCGACATCAGCGATCCAAATTGGGTGATTCACACCAAAAGCGCAGAAATGCCGGCAGCCGAAGTTGGTACCATCGCCACAATTAGCAACAGCATGATATGTGATGGCAGTCGCATCAACGGCAGTGTCAGTGGTTCAATAATTGGACCAGGAGTCGTTATCCCTGCAGGAGCCACAATTGTCGACAGTATTATCTTTCCAAATGTTGTAATTGAACCAGGGTGTACAATTACACGAAGCATAATCGATCGCGATACGCACGTATTACAAAACAGTTCGATTGGCCACAAACAGAATGCCTCGCCAAATCATGCAACGCCCGATCTACTCAATACCGGTTTAACGCTCATAGGCGCGCACAATGCCATCCCTGCTAACTCCACGATTGGCACGAATGTAATCATCAAACCACGTGCACCATTATCACAGGGCGGCACACCGATGACCATTGCAGACGGTTCCACGCTGTAGATTACACAAAAACGCCACAGCGAAGCCGTTTGGCTTCGCTGTGGCGTTAGCTTGGTTATGTCAATGCTCCAACCACCCGTCGGCCCGCTTCGCGTAAATCGTTAGCATCAAATAAGCTAAATGCAAACCGGACTGCGTGATATGGGAGTGGCAACTGGCTAAACAACGTGCCTGGTAATGCATCAACTTCCGTAGCACGAATCCGTTCAAGCACATCAGCCGCATTGGTATGCGCAGGTAATCGCATCCATAAAAAGTACCCCCCACTTGGTTCATCCCACGCATATCCATGCTGCTGTAACGGTAATAACGCACCATGTAACG
>VGPG01000281.1 GCA_016875555.1 Chloroflexota bacterium
ATCTGGCGATAATCGTGCAAAATCGATCGACTATTGTGGAGCTTGTCAGCGACCGTCACGAGCAACTCAGCCGCTGATTTGTGCGGGATGGTGGCCACGTACGCCTCTTTGCGGCTACTCCATTCAGGCTTACGCTCAATCAGCGTATCCGTACAGCTCACCACTAAGTCGGCCACCGTATCACCAAAGCGAATGCGAATGTCGCTGATGCGCTTTTTGCCACCAGCATCCTCACCAGCATCGTGGAGCAATCCTGCAATTGCCTCGTCTTCGCTGCCGCCGTGCTCAATCACCAAACTTGTTACTGCCAACAAGTGCGAAATATAGGGCACCTCGGAGCCCTTGCGTCGCTGCCCTGCATGGATAATGCATGCGTACTGGAGCGCCTGTTCAAATCGGGGAGTTAACTGCATGATGTGTTCGTTTCTTTCATTAAATACGTAATGGTGATATTTGTATTGTAACACAAAAAAGAGGAGACGCATAGCCATGCGTCTCCCCGGGCCACACACCTAAAATTACAGACCGCGTTCGCGTTTGATTTGATCGACGTCGGACTCGACCATCATGGTCACCAGCTGCTCAAAGCTGACCTCAGGCGTCCAGCCGAGCTTGGTGCGGGCCTTGGCCGGATCGCCGACGAGCAAATCGACCTCGGCTGGTCGGTAGAAGCGCTCGTCAATCACGACGTGGTCTTCGTACTTGAGTCCCACGTGGCCGAATGCAATCTCACAGAAGCGACGCACCGAGTAGGTCTCACCCGTTGACACGACATAATCGTCGGGTGTCTCTTGTTGGAGCATCAGGTACATGGCGCGCACGTAGTCTTTGGCATAGCCCCAGTCGCGCTTGGCGTCGAGGTTACCCAGGCGCAACTCTTTGTCGATGCCCAGCTTGATGCGGGCCACGCCGTTGGTGATTTTGCGGGTGACAAACTCGAGGCCACGGCGTGGGCTCTCGTGGTTGAACAAAATGCCGCTACAGGCGTACATGTCGTAGCTCTCACGGTAGTTGACGGTAATCCAGTGGCCGTAGAGCTTGGCCACGCCATACGGTGAGCGTGGGTAGAACGGCGTGCTCTCGACCTGTGGCACGGCCTGCACCTTACCGAACATCTCGGATGAGCTGGCCTGATAAAAGCGAATCCCCGGGTCGACCACGCGAATGGCGTCGAGCATGCGGGTCACGCCGAGACCAGTCACCTCGCCGGTGAACACAGGCTGGCTGAACGACGTCTGCACAAAGCTCTGGGCCGCCAAATTGTAGACCTCGCTCGGGCGATGCTCGCGCAGCAAGTTGATCATTGAGACCTCGTCGAGCAAATCGCCTGTGGCCAAGGTCACTTTGTCCTGAATATGCCGAATGCGCTCGAAGTTGACGGTGCTCGATCGGCGAATCATGCCAATCACGTCATACCCCTGCTCCAACAAAAACTCTGCCAAGTACGAACCATCTTGACCGGTGATACCGGTGATTAACGCGCGTTTACGACTCATGATGCTCCTCAACACAATCCCCGACCAAACAGACTATACTGAATAGTAGCATGTCTCCATCGCCGTGTCTGCTAAGTGACTTATCGTCTAGGTGATATTTGTATGACTGAATCCGAATCACTCGGCAAACGCATCGCCCATCTGCGCATCGCGCGCGGGTGGACCCAAGAGCGCCTGGCTGAGCGCCTGGCTGTCTCACGCGTGGCCGTCTCACACATCGAAATGGGCTTGACCATGCCCGGCGAACGCACCGTCGTCATCTTGGCCGGTTTGTTCGGCATCGAGCCACCCATGCTGGTGGCCGGCACGTCGTACCCGATTGCCAAACGTGAGCGCCTGCCGGCCGTGGCTGCGCGCTACACTGAGGCCGAACACCTTCAACACCTACTCGAAAGCGATCTCACCTGGTTGGCGAGTGGCGCTCACCGCTCAGGATTGCGTCAATTGTGGCTGGATAGATTGGATTCTGCGCGACAACAGACCACTGATACCAATGAATTGGCGTTGTTGCGTGAGCTCGAGCACCGCGTGGTGCAATTCATTCCTGCGTAGGGGCGTCGCGTGCGGCGTCCGAAGAGCGCCCGATGCATCGGATTGTGGGGGCGCACAGCTGTGCGCCCCATCTTGATTCTCCAGCTACAACCCGTACTCTCGGATGATTTCATAAAACGATTCGAGTTCATCTGGCTTAATTGGTGCATGGCGATCAACCTGGGTCTTTTTGTCATCATCTGTTTGTTTCCGAAACCAAGAGCGTACATTGGTACAAAATTCGTCATCGCTGGTGCACAGATTACCGAATGTGCCAATCCAGCTGATTTGGCTATAGTGCTTCAGCACATGATTGAGCCACTCTATGCCCTCGATATCACTGATAACGCCATGTTGCATGTTGGCAATGATGGCCGCGGTCACCTCTGCGACTGCACCATGCTGCCCGGAGGTGCCGGTGATATACGGTAACACCTCGCTGATGAAGGTACACAACTCAGTGTGGCTGGCGTGCCAACTGAAATGCCCCACCCCACCGCCGTGGACAACTGATGCATCACTGTAGAAAAAACCACCCCACCAGTGCGTGTCTGGTTGCTCGTTTTCTTGAGAGCTTTGGACGAAGCGTTGATGCGCGCGTGCAATAAACACATCGAAGTTCTGTGGCATTCTTTTTCTCTTTCTCATAATCGGTGAATCCAACCGGATTGTGATTATATCACGAAAATTTCATTTTTACGTAACGATACCCGGGATGGCGCACAGCTGCGCGCCCCTCTGGGTATCGTACAGTGCGCCCCTTGATTTTTAGCGATAAATCGGCAACAGTGCTTGGTTGACATAGGCCATGATTTGGCGCAGATCTGCCACCGGGTCGGCGGCGGCATCGAGCTCAAAAATCGCCCAGCCGGTGTATTGCATGTCACGAAGCAGGCGCATCCAGGCTGGCCAATCGACCACACCGGTGCCGACGGCGGCAAACCACTGCACCTGGGTGTCGTAGATGCTTTCGTCGATAGGGATATCGAGCGGTGCTGGGCCAGTGGCGTCTTTCCAGTG
>VGPG01000282.1 GCA_016875555.1 Chloroflexota bacterium
TGAGGCGAACTCGTGCGCGTCGTCTTTGAGGTGGAGCGTGATAGTGGTACCACGCGCGTCACGCGTAGCCGGGCGGATAACAAAGGTGTCGTTGCCGTCACACTCCCATTCGGCAGCCTCTGCCTCGGGATCGTATGAGCGACTGACGACGGTGACTTTGTCGGCGACCACAAAGGCAGAGTAGAAGCCGACGCCAAACTGACCGACGAGGTCGCTAGCTTGACCGGCCTCGAGCGATTCAATCAGGGCCTTGGTGCCCGATTTGGCGATGGTTCCCAAGTTTTCGGCCATCTCGGTGGCGGTCATACCTGAGCCGGTATCGCTGATAGTAATCGTTTTGGCCGTTTCATCAACGGTAATGGTAATACACGGATCGAGTTCGGGGTTCAAAATGTTGGGGTTGGTTAATTGGGCAAAGCGCACCCGATTAATGGCATCAGCTGCATTTGAGATGAGTTCACGCAAAAAAATTTCGCGATCGGAGTAGAGTGAGTGCGTCAAAATGCGGAGAAGTTGACGCATTTCGGCACGAAATGGTACAGCGGTGTCAGTGGTCACGTGTTCCTCCAAGAAGTGACTATTCTATACATCTGTATGGTAGCGAATTCTGCGGCTCTTTGGTATAAGAAAATCATAAAAATTGCCCGAACCGGTTAGAGGGTAGGTAACCAGACCCCCGGCAACGCACGACATTCTTCGATTTTGCGGAGCAGACTAGCCATGTTACGCGCCACGATGGTCAGGTGACCGACTTTGCGGCCGGGTCGGGCGTCTTTGTGGTAGAGGTGAATGAATGTCCCTGCCGGAACATCAGCGGGATTCGGGATGTCGCCAATCAAATTAATCATGGCGCTGATACCGCGCGGTGCAACGGGACCAAGCGGGAGACCGCACACAGCGCGCACGTGATTCTCGAATTGCGAGGTCATTGAGCCTTCAATACTCCAGTGACCGGAGTTGTGCACACGCGGAGCGAGTTCGTTGATAAGGAGTGTCGGGCCGTTAGGAGTCATGACTTCGAAACACTCAATGGTCAGCACGCCCACATAATCGAGGGCATTGGTGAGTAACTTGGCCATGGCATCTGCTTGGGCCTCGATGAGTGGGTGCACGTTAGGAGCGGCAGCAAGCGACAGGCGCAAGATGCCCTGATGATGATGATTCTCGATGAGCGGGTATCGTACGGTGCGGCCGTGGGCGTCACGCACTGCGATAATCGAGAGTTCGCGGGTGAAGTTGACAACCCCCTCGAGAATGATATCTTGACCGGCAAGATCGACCATGACCTGGTAGGCCTCAGTCAGGGTGTTGATGCGCTGTTGCCCTTTGCCGTCATACCCCATACGCCGGGTTTTGGCGATGGCTGGGAGTCGAATTTTGTCGATTGATTGGGATACCCCCTTGGTGGGGTCAACCGCTGTAAAGGGAGCAGTCATGAAGCCTTGTTTGGTCACAAACTGCTTTTCGAACAGGCGATCTTGACAGATGGTGAGGGCTTTGGGTTGTGGATGAATGGGTTTGAGCGTGGCCAGGTAATCGGCCGCAGTACTCGGCACATTCTCGAACTCGTAGGTGATGACTGCAACACGCTCTGCGAAGATCTTGAGCGTTGCTTGCTGTGCATAACTCGATTGATGATGATAGGCCACATGTTGGGCCGGGGCATCGGCCGCTGGTTCGTATATGTGGCAGCGAATCCCGAGCGGGATTGCGGCCATGGCCAGCATTTGAGCCAGTTGTCCACCACCGAGTATTCCGAGTTGCGTTGCGTAGGTCATGCGTGCGCTGCCTTTTTGAACCATTCCATTCATTATAGTATGGAATCAACGAGGTGCGTAGTGGTGTTTGGTGGTGTAACGAATGGCGCTTGCACGGACGGCACAGTGGTTGGGTCATATACCTAGCACGCTATGTGCCCGGATGACGCGGATCTGGATGGTTCAGCACTTTGGCCGCTTGTTGTGTGCGACGCGTGTGCAGGGCGAGTGCAACCTCGGGCAGCTCTGGGGCGACGATGGCGGCAGCTAGTAACGCGGCATTAATGGCACCTGGTTTGCCAATGGCGAGCGTGCCAACGGGCACGCCGGCCGGCATTTGCAGGATGGACCACACCGCGTCAACTCCATTCATGGCGCCATTAGGTACGGGGACGCCGAGCACCGGCACGAGGGTTTTGGCTGCGAGCATGCCCGGCAAGTGCGCCGCCCCGCCGGCCCCCGCAATGATGACACGAAATCCACGTGTGGCGGCGCTTTCGGCAAAAGAAAAGAGTAAATCAGGCGTGCGATGGGCGGATACAACTTGCGTCATATGGGGCACACCGAGCTCGGTGAGCGTGCTCACGCTGTGTTGCATAATCTCCCAGTCGGAGTGTGAACCCATGACCACGGCCACGAGTGGTGTCTGCATGATTAGCCCCCTGAGCGGCGATAGATGGCTTGTTGATAGAGTTGGATGTATGTTTGGGCGGAGCGATGCCAACTAAAGTCTTCGCGCATGTTGCGTTGTTGTATGGCAGCGAATGCGGTGGGCGTGGTGTAGCAGTCAATGGCACGCTTGATGGCCTCGCTGAGTGCCTCTGGGGTGTAATCACTAAAGCGAAAGCCATTGCCCTGTGCACCTTCGCGCACGGTATCGTTGAGCCCGCCGACCGCGCGTACGACGGGTACGGCGCCGTAGCGCATGGCAATGAGTTGACCAAGCCCACCTGGCTCAAATCGTGACGGCATCAGAAAGAGGTCGACACCGGCATAGATGCGATTGGCGAGGGCGGCGTCAAAGCCGACATGAATGGCCATGCGCGCTGGATATCGTTGACATAACTCACGCATGCGCTGCTCCCAGTGTGGTTCCCCGGAGCCTAAGATGACCAGTTGCAGCTGGGTGTTTGCAAAAATGCCGGGGAGTGCGGCATCGAGCAAGTCGATTCCTTTTTGGGAGGCAAGACGCGACACAATGCCGGCGAGTGGCGTATGTGGTGCCACGGGTAAGCCGAAATGCG
>VGPG01000283.1 GCA_016875555.1 Chloroflexota bacterium
GATGCACTCGGGGCTGGCGTCGACACCTCGTCCGCACTAGTGATGTCGTCGGTCATATTTGTTGCATCGCTAGCAGTCCCACCACCATCATCGTCTGCGTCTGCCGCCTGACGCGCTAGCTCGGCGTGCATCGCCTCGACCATTTCGTCCGTTATCACCGGCAGCACACTGGTCGCCGCCGAACTCTGTGCGGGCGGAGGAGCGACAACCGGCTCAACCACAGGTGGCGTGGGTGGCGCTGGTGGAGTGTACGACCCAACCACGATTTGGACACGCAACGAATGCCCGAGAATATCTTTGAGTTGATCGGCAATCATGGCCGCATACCGCGTCTCTACCGCCTCGCGCAACATATGCGTTGCAACACTGACAACCGCTGTTTGTGTGTCCAAGTGGACCAACTCACTGCGGCGAAGCCATGTGTTGTATTCAATGCGTGGGAGTGTGAGCTCTAGAGAACCGAGCACACTATTCCATGTTTTGGCAAGATTCACGACGCCCTCCCGGACAATGTGACGTAGACGCGGGGGCAAAAAACCCCTGCCATCGATAGGCGTAGCAGGGGGCAAGTGATTTATACGTTGTCTTCTATTTTACCGAATTTACCGCATGCTTGCAACACGCATTAGGTCGTATTCGCACACGATTGCTGACGCACTGTTCTGCGTCGTCACCAAACCTATCGTACACAGCTCTTTCAACACGTCATACCGGCAACAATATCTTACGATTCGGTCATAAAGATGACGACACCATGATTGGCAGGAACAAGCTCGCGCCATCCATCCCATGCACTGCGTGACATCGTCTCGTTGCCGATGACCATGACACGGAGCGTCACACCTTCGATGAAGTACGCCACACTGTGTGCACCATGTTCGTTGATTTCGACTTTGTCAATCAACAAAAACCCGCGTAACTCGAGTCGTTGTTGGATACTCGCGAGAATCTCCTCTGTGGTGCCAGGCATCGTCATGCCAGTTGCATACTCCTCCTGAGCAATGTCAATCACTGCAGTTATTTGGTCACGCTGCAGAAACTGTTCGTCACCTTGCGGTGGTGGCACATTGGCCCACCACCCCGGCTCAACAGCAGTTGATTGTGCCTCACAGCGCGTATTATCAGCGGGCAATGTCAACTCTTTTAGGGTGTTTGATGCGGCCTGGTTCACACACGTACTGCTAAGAACCTGCCCATGCCCCTCACCACCGTAGATGAGTAATGCGGCATTCGGGCCCATCTGGTCGTGCATTTTTTCGGACCAGCGCAGCGGTGTGGCAGGGTCGTGTTCACCGCCAATCACCAGAATAGGCGCATTGCCCGGGTTCCCTACATTTGCGACAGGCTGTGGCGACATTAAATCATCACATTGCGAGCCGTTATCCAGATCGTCGGCCTCCCAATCAATTGACATGCGCGGTGCAACCTGCCGCATCTTGGCAATCAACGCCTCAGGGTCTTCTACGCGTTCCCGATCAATTCCACTCGCACAGGAGATGATTTCGAAGGCATGGATGAGGGAGCGATAGACGCCAGATTGATTACGCTCATTATACCCATCCACCAATTTCCATACCCCTAACACATTGTTGCGCTCCGCATCGGCAAGTGCATTGGCAAGGGTTGGCCACATTGTATCGCTGTAGAGTGCCGATTTGGTCGCACGCATGATGACACTCTGATATGTAACACGGCCATCAGATGCGGTTACCGGGTATTGGTTGTATTGTTCATAGAGGGCATCCCAACGCGCACCAACATCTTCGGCTCTGAAGGCACACGCTGGCGTCGCCGTACACCACGCAATCCAATTGTTCAAGGCCTCCTCAAACCCTATCATCTGCGTCAGATACTGCTCTTCGACAGAATCACCGTTCGGTTCATACGCTGCATCAAGCACCATTGCTCGTACGCGTTCGGGAAATTCGTGTGCATAGACGGCTCCCAAATATGTCCCGTACGACACCCCAAGGTAGCTGATTTGAGCATCGCCCATCGCCGCACGAATCACATCCATGTCACGCGCAGTGTTGATCGTCGAGTAGTGCCGCAACGTATTTCGATATTTGTCCCAACAACCCGTTATAAATGATTCATATGACTTATAGTGGAATTCTTTTTCATCACTGGTATCCGGCGATGAATCACCGTACTGATATTTGTCAATCTCATCGTCACTCTGACACTTCAGCCCATTTGACCGGTCAACCCCACGTGGATCAAACCCCACAAAATCATACTCGCTCAATCCGAGTTCATCGACGTAGTAGCTCCCTATCTGTGCTACCGTATCAAAGCCAGACCCGCCTGGCCCACCCGGATTATAGAAGATAGCACCGCGTCGTTCCGCTGTGGCTTTGTAGCGTATCACCGCAATTTCAAGTTTCGTACCAGTAGGATCGGTGTAGTCAAGTGGCACGTACACCGTACTACACTCAAATCCGGATTCCGTTACAACGTCGTCATCACACGCTTGCCATTCGATTGGACGGATCTCGAGTTCTTCTGTCGGTGCCGGATCGGTACGATCAGATGTCGGTAACGACCACTTCTTCGTTGCCACGTACGGCTCTGTGAAATCGATATATTCGTCTATCATCAGCACCGATAATGCTACCACGATAGCCAAGCAGGCTGCGATGAAGCCATAAAAGATGATTTTCAATATGAGTTTTATCATTTTAACCTTTCTGATTACTGGTATTATTGTATTACGTAATCATGAAATATTCAAGAACCACGACATGCACGTTATCCATGCAGGCGAATACGCAAGTGCATCTACACGGTCCCTCTCATTTGCCAATAAAAACAGGGCAGTGCTTTCACTGCCCTGACTGGTACCCCCGGGCCGACTTGAACGGCCGACCTGCGGTTTAGGAAACCGTCGCTCTATCCACTGAGCTACGAGGGCTCAATTTACGCTACGTTGATTATACAATAGCTATTTCGTGCGTATCGACTGGCACTGCAGACAGAGGTGAGTACCACGTT
>VGPG01000284.1 GCA_016875555.1 Chloroflexota bacterium
CAACCAGTTGCCGGTCTCGTTGAAGGCCTTCTCGCCGGCTAACACCTCGAGCCACTCAATCTTGCGCTGACCGTTGTAGGCTTTGGCGACCGCAGCATCGAAAATACGCACGCTCGCATGCCAAATATCGGGACCAGTGCCGTCACCGATCACAAACGGGATGACCGGATTATTGGGCACCTGAAGCTTCCCATCGCGAATGGTGATCGCCTCACCACGAGTTGCACGGTACTGGGTAACATTGCTCATCGTACTCTCGCCTCTTCGTATTGAAATAGATTGGCTGGACGTATACGCAGCCAAACGGGTCACAGATTTGAATGTGCGCCATTATAGCACGATTGTGTCATATTGATGTAGCACTGACCCCCATCCGTTCAATTTGACACAATCGCCAAACAACTTATAATAACGCCGAGGAAAAAAATCTCTGCAGTCTTGTTTTGACTAATCGAGGATATGCCATGCTCGATGCGTATGTGCCAATATTGGCCATGTTTGGGATCGCGGCGTTCATTGCCGTCTTTGTGATTACTCTATCGCGCTTTCTTGGCCCCCAAAAGCCGACCGTCCGCAAACTTGCTCCCTATGAGTCAGGCATGGAGCCGATCGGCGATGCCATGAGTCGCTTCCCCATCAAGTTCAACTTGGTGGCCATGAGCTTCATCCTCTTCGACATCGAGGTCATCTTCTTCTTCCCATATGCCTTGGTCTACCGCGATTTGGGCGTCCCTGGCTTGTACGCCATGGGCATCTTCTTGTTAGTCCTCTTGGTCGGTCTCATTTACGAATGGAAAAACGGAGCACTCACATGGGAATAGAGACCAAAGCCGGCGACATGGGCGTAGTCACCACGTCGCTCGAAACAGTCGTCAATTGGGGGCGCACCAATGCAATGTGGCCCTTGCTCTTCGGTTTGGCCTGTTGTGCCATAGAGATGATGGGCGCCCAAGGCGCCAACTACGACTTGTCACGCTTCGGCATGGAGATTAACCGTGCCTCGCCACGTCAAGCCGACCTCATCATCGTGGCTGGCCGCGTCTCGCGCAAGATGGCCCCGGTCATCCGCCGCTTGTACGACCAGATGTCAGAGCCCAAGTGGGTGATTGCCATGGGTGACTGCGCCTCATGTGGTGGCGTGTTCAACAACTACGCTATCGTGCAAGGCGTCGACGAGGTCATCCCGGTTGACGTGTACGTCGCCGGTTGCCCACCACGCCCCGAGGCCTTGATCGACGGCATCGTCCAACTCCACAAAAAAGTCGAACGTATGAAGCTTGATGGCACGTTGCGCGATCGCACGCCCATTCATGTATAGGCGAGGGGAAGTTTCGCAATGGAGAATGCAACCGTCCTAGCGCGCTTACAAGAGCGCTTCGCAGACAAACTGGGCACCATCGGTGAAACACGCAGTGGTGAAATCACCATCGGCGTCCCCCGCGAGCTCATCGTCGAGGTTACCACCTTTTTGCGCGATGACAGCGAGTTGGCCTACAACTTCCTCGAGAACCTGTGTGCCGTCGACTATCTCGGTCGCACGCCACGCTTCGAGGTCGTCTACCACCTGCTCTCGTTCAAAAACCGCCACCGCGTCTGTCTCAACGTCGGCGTACCCGCCGACAACACGCACGTGCCAACCTTGACCGGTGTGTGGCAGACGGCCAACTACCAAGAGCGCGAGGCGTTCGACATGTTCGGCATCATCTTCGATGGCCACCCGAGCCTCGAGCGCATCTTGATGCCCGATGACTGGAACGGTCATCCACAGCGCAAAGATGTGCCCCTCGGCTACGAAGAGGTGGCGTTCAACATCAACGACGACCAGATTTATGCCCGCAAGCCCTTTGCCAAAGAGTAAAGGGGAGGGAGTTATATGACGACGATTGACCATTCATTATCAGTACCATCACCCAAAAGCATCACGGCGCCAGCCCTTGCCGGCAAGACCGAGACGATGGTACTCAACATGGGTCCCCACCACCCCAGCACGCACGGCGTGTTGCGCTTGGTGGTCGAGCTTGACGGCGAAACGGTCGTCAACGTGGCTCCTGACCTCGGCTTTTTGCATACCGGCATCGAAAAAAACATGGAGTTCAAGACCTACCAGCAAGCGGTGGTCATGACCGATCGCACCGACTACCTAGCACCGCTCTCAAACAACTTGAGCTATGTGCTGGCTGTCGAGAAGTTGCTCGGTTGTGAGATCCCCGAGCGCGCCACCACGGCTCGCGTCTTGTTGGTCGAACTCCAGCGCATCTCGAGCCACCTGGTCTGGTTGGGCACCCACGCCCTCGACTTGGCGGCCATGAGCGTGTTTTTGTACGGATTCCGCGAGCGCGAGCAAATTCTCGACATCTTCGAGATGGTCTCGGGTGCCCGCATGATGACCAGCTACTTCCGCGTGGGTGGTTTAGCCTACGACCTGCCCAGCAACTTTTTGCCGACCGTCAAAGCCCTGCTCGACATCATGCCAGCCCGCATCGACGAGTATGAGGCGCTCCTCACCAACAACATCATCTGGCAAGAGCGCACCATTGGTATCGGTGCCATCGACACCGCCGCCGCCATTCAGTACGGCTTGACCGGCCCTGGTTTGCGCGCCACCGGCGTCTCGTGGGACCTGCGCAAAGACATGCCCTACTGTGGCTACGAGACCTACAAGTTCAACGTGCCGGTCGCCAAAAACGGCGACATCTACGACCGCTATTTGGTGCGTGTGGCCGAAATGCGCGAGAGCGTCAAGATTGCCACCCAAGCCTGGCAGCGCCTCAAAGACATGGGGCCTGGTGCCTACGTCACCAGCGACCGCAAAGTGGCACCACCACCCAAGACCGAAATTACGCACAGCATGGAGTCACTCATCCACCACTTCAAGTTGTGGACCGAGGGCTTCAAGCCACCCCGTGGCGAGGCCTTGGCCGCCATCGAATCACCCCGTGGCGAGTTGGCGACCTACATCGTCAGCGACGGCAGCCCCAAGCCATACCGCGTG
>VGPG01000285.1 GCA_016875555.1 Chloroflexota bacterium
GCACATGGCAGACGCCCCCCGAACCACAAACAGTCACCGTTGTGCTCGAAGTCACTGTTTCAGCACGCACCATTGATGACACGTTCCGTGATGCCTATATGGCCCACGTTGCCCAAACGTACGGCCCACAATGGCGGATTGATGGCAAACTCAAGTTTGTCGGCGAACCACCAGAGATGATTGCTCAAGGTGATGGGCAGACCCAATATCGCGGGCGCGTCACGGCCGTCATTACACCGCTACCATAGACGCATTTGGCTCCGACTCCCCGGTAGCGGCTCGATGCGCTGCTGGTCTACCAGCCATGGTTGACGTGGATGATTCGTGAGCGTGTGATACGCGGGCGTCGCCGCCTCTGTCAACATGAATACGCGGGCTGCAGTGCCACTGCCGATCATCAGTCCATGAATGCCGTGATGAATGGCAAACCACACACCTTGTTCGTACCCTTGCTGTACAGGGATAATCACCTGTACCGGTCGATGGCGTTGCCACTTGCCAGCCATCAGGCTTTCGCGTTGTGCCCAACCGGTGGCCGGCAAATCACGCCGTTCTTGGCGGTTACCCCAGGTAATCAATACCGCCTTACCATCAACCTGTACGGGTAAGATAGGGTGTGTACCCCAGTACTGGCTCTCAAAACCAGCCGCTGTTTGTGGCAATGGACGCACCGATGGATCATGAATGTCATGCCAATGAAAGCGCACTGCACCGCACATGGAAGACCTCTTTCATCGCCGATCGTCAGCACTGCTCTGACCGAATAACCCCTCATTTGCTGAGCGTGGCGCGTGATTCGACTACCTCTCCATGATATACTAGAGGATACGAATGTATTCTCCACCTCACAGCAGATATACGGTAGCACCATGAATGATTTTGTCCATTTACACGTCCATTCCGAGTACAGTCTCCTTGATGGATATGCCACGCTCCAAGGTATTGTCGAGCGTGCTGCCGAGCTCAACATGGACAGCATTGCCGTGACCGATCATGGCGTCATGTATGGTGCAATTGATTTTTATAACCTTGCCAAAAAAGCCAAAGTAAAGCCGATTATCGGGCTTGAAGCCTACATGGCACCCGGGCATCGGAGTGAACCCACCCAGCGTGGTGGCAAAAACTACTACCATCTCCTCGCATTGGCAACCAGTAATGTGGGGTATCGGAATCTTGTGAAACTGACCACCAAAGCCCATCTCGAGGGCATGGGTAACAAAGGCGTCTTTGCACGTCCACGCATTGACCGCGAGTTGCTCCTACAACACCACGAAGGCCTGGTCATCACATCAGCCTGTATTGCCGGCGAAGTCGCCCAGTATATTCAAGCACGACAACCCGACAAAGCGCGTGAAACAGCCGCTTGGTTCCGCGATGCACTTGGCCCTGACCGCTACTACCTCGAGTTGCAATTACACGAAAACACCCCTGAACTCGAAGAGATCAACGACGAACTCGTCAAAATCGGCACCGAACTCGGCATACCACTCGTTGCCACATGTGATAGTCACTTTGTGCGCGCCCACGACCTTGACGCCCATCGTATGGTGATGGCCATGGGCTTCAACATGACATTAAACGAGCTCTGTAGCAAAAAATACGACATGGACGAGAGCTATCACATTCTCTCGGCCGATGACATCTGGCAACGCTTTAAACGCTACGGCACAACGCCGATTGAGAACACGCGCCGCATCGCCGATATGGTCAAACTTGACCTGAACTTCGGGCGCGTCGAATTACCGGCCTTTGAAATTCCTGATGGGCACGATGCCGCCTCGTATCTACGCATCGTGTGTGAAGAAGGGTTGATGCGCCGATTTAACGGCTCACCACCGGTCGGTTACCCAGAACGCCTGGCCTACGAACTTGATGTCATCAACCAAACGGGCTTCCCCGATTACATGTTAATCGTGTGGGATTACGTGTCGTATGCACGCCAGAACGGCATCCCATGTCTACCTCGTGGTTCGGCTGGGGCCTCGCTCGTGTTGTATTGTTTGGGAATTACCGATGTCGATCCAGTAGCCAACAAACTGTTATTCGAGCGGTTTTTGAGTCCCGAACGCCTCGAGATGCCTGACATCGACGTCGACTTTGCCGATAGCCGCCGTAGCGAGATTCTCGATTACATCGCCAGTAAATATGGTCGTGAAAACACCGCACAAATTATCACCTACGGCACACTCGGCGCCAAGGCGGCAATTCGTGATGTTGGTCGAGCACTCGATATCCCGTTAAGTGACGTAGACCGCATCGCCAAATTAATCCCATCCACGCCAGCAAACACCACCTTGAAGGATGCCCTCGAGAAGGTACCTGAGTTCCGCCAGCTCTATGAGTCAAACGGCGAAGCACAACAAATCATCGATTGGGCGCGCAAAATCGAAGGGCGCATGCGCAATGTGGGCACCCACGCCTGTGGTGTCGTTGTCAGTCGTACACCGCTTGATACAGTCGTGCCACTCCAACGCACCACCAAAGACGAAAACTCGTTCATGGCAGCCTACGAAGGCCCGACTCTCGCCAAAATTGGGCTGCTCAAAATGGACATCTTGGGGCTGACCAATTTGTCGGTGGTCGCCGAGACGTTGCGCTACATTGCCCAGACCACCGGGCGTACCATTGAGCTGGGCGACATCCCACTTGACGACAAAAAGACCTTTGAATCATTGAGTAACGGCCAGACGACCAACGTCTTCCAGCTTGAATCAGCTGGCATGGTACGCTACCTCAAAGAACTCAAACCGACCCGTGTGCAGGATATCTATGCGATGGTGGCGCTCTACCGACCAGGGCCGCTCGAACAAATCCCAGTCTACATCGAGAACAAAAACAACCCGCGCGGCATCAAGTACTTACACCCGATTCTGAAGCCGATTCTTGAGGACACATACGGCGTTATTGTCTATCAAGAGCAGATTATGCAGTTGCTCCAGGTCATCGCTGGCTATACCCTTGGTCAAGCGTATATCGTCCTCAAGGCC
>VGPG01000286.1 GCA_016875555.1 Chloroflexota bacterium
GGTTCGCTCATGGTCCGTGTTTGATGCGTTCATCTATGCGTTCTTTTCCATCAACTTGGTCACGCTGGGACTCTACTCCATCAGTCAGATGTATTTCTTTTCGGGTGGCATGCTCAATGGCTTGCTCACATTCGGCGTCATGATTCTGGCGATGGTGGTTGTCTACGCCGGTTTGATCGCAGTAATGCCACGCGCCGGCGGTGATTATGTCTGGCAAAGTCGCATTTTGGGCGGTGGTGTCGGCTTCTTATTAGCCGTGACTGGGTGGTGGTTCATCCTCTGGTTGTGGACACCGCTCTACGGCGACATGTTGCGCAAGATAATTGTTGTCCCATTGCTTGCACTCCTTGGGCAGCGCGATGTTGCTCTCTGGATCAATGGTGACAACACGGCATTTTTCATCGCATCATTGGCAACACTTGCATTCGTCACAGCGATTATCGTGGTTGGCATGAAGCGCTACGCCACCTTCCAAAAGTGGTCGTTCTGGATTGGCAACGCCGGATTGCTCATGGTCATCATCTTATTGTTCTCCGGTAGTCACGAGAGTTTCAAAGCGGCGTTTGAGAGTCAGAGTGCCGCCCTGTTTGGTACTGCACCGGGCATCTACGACGCCACGGTTGCCGCAGGTACTGACGCTGGTGCGGTCAACGTGTTGATGGGTGGCGATTGGGGGAGCATTTCTCTCTTGCTACCATGGATTGCCTTCTTTTTGCTTTATCCCAACTGGGGGGCCACGTTATACGGCGAGGTCAAGGGCGCCGATGATTTCAAACGCAATTTTGCCGGCATGGCTGCCGCAGTAGGCATGACCGTCCTGTTGTTGATTCTCTTGTTCTTTGCCATCGATCACGCAATCACCTGGGAGTTCTACATGCAGGCTAATGGCGCTTACTGGAACGCGGCCTGGGGCAATACAGATGTTGCCTCGCCATTCCCGATTTGGCCGTACCCCGCCTTGTTAGCCGCATTCATGAGCGACAGCCTGATTGTCCAACTTCTGGTGATTGTGGCAATGAGCATGTGGTTCTTCGGGTGGGCTGGCACAATGTTCTTGTCATCAACACGCGTGATATTTGCTGCTGCATTTGATCGCCTCTTGCCTGAGGCAGTTGCCAGCATTGATGAGAAAACGCGCACACCTGTATGGGCACTCGCGCTCATGGTGATTCCAGGGGCAATTGTATCGTACCTATACTGCTACAACGTGATTGGCTTCACATCATTAACGCTGGCAGCGACGCTGGTCATCGGCATGACGTTCTTTGGGACGACGATTGCAGCTACGATTTTGCCGTTCACCAAAAAGGAACTGTATCAATCATCGCCGATTGCGAAGTTCACTGTCGCAGGGATTCCATTGATAACAGTATGTGGCGCTGTCAGCACAGGATTCTTAGGGTTCCTGTTGTACCAGTGGATTTTCGATCCATCAGCGATGTACGGCATCGGCTACAGCATCAATCCAGATGGCGTCAAGAACACCACCTCGCTCTACTTCATGGGTGCGTTGTACGGTGTAGCACTTCTGATTTATGTTGGCATGCGGCTCTACCGCAAGCAAAAAGAGGGCATCAATCTCGATGTACTCTACCGCGAGATTCCCGTCGAATAGGATGGCGTCATGAGCATCATTCAATCAGCTATTGAACTCGTCGATGCAGGTACCCAGCGTGGCGTGCGTATGCGTTTGCTTGGTGGCATCGGAGTGGCCATTCACTGCCCACGCAGTCAACACCCAGACCGCACATATCGCGACATTGACTTGGCGATACCCGCCAAACGTCAATCAGCACTCACCGAGGTGCTAGAATCACGCGGGTATGCTGCAGATCGTGAGTTCAACCTGTTGAATGGTGACAGTCGTCTACTGTTCCGCAATAGTCATCTCCAAATTGATGTATTTGTGGGTGAATTTTCCATGTGCCACCGCCTGCCGTTTACGTTTGATGCACATCCGTACACGGTAGCGGTGGCCGAACTATTACTCACCAAACTCCAAATCATCGAACTAAATGCCAAAGACGCCCACGATGGCTGTGCGCTCCTCAGCGAATTGCAACTTGGCACACATCCAGATCATGCGGCAACTCGGCAACAGCTTGGGCGCATTTGTGGCCACGATTGGGGTATGTGGCGGACCTTGACGCTCAACCTCGGGCGTTGCGTCACGTATGCACAATCCCAAGATACTGCACTGGCCACATCCGTCACGCAGCAAGTCACCGCTCTTACGACATTCCTTGATCAAACCCCCAAAACGATGGGCTTCAAGATGCGTGCTGCCGTCGGCGACCGCGTACGATGGTACGAGACGCCCGAAGAGGTTGAGCGGTGATGTGGTATACTTTTGGGCAGACGGATGTGTAAAGACAGAGGCCTATGTTCACCAAAATCTTAATCGCTAATCGTGGAGAAATCGCCATTCGCATCGTACGTGCGTGTCACGAACTCGGCATCAGAGCTGTAGTTGCATATAGTGAGGCTGATCGGTATTCGTTGGCGGTGCGTACCGCAGACGAAGCAGTTTGTATTGGTCCAGCTCCATCACCACGGTCATATTTGAATCAATCAGCCCTGATTAGTGCTGCGCGCATCACCGGATGTGACGCAATTCACCCCGGATACGGTTTTTTGTCGGAGAATGCCTACTTCGCAGAGATTTGTGCGCAGTACGGCATTAAATTCATTGGACCAACTCCCGAAGCGATTCGCTTGATGGGTGACAAAGCAGAAGGGCGCAACACGATGCGCGCTGCCGGTGTGCCGATTGTCCCCGGTTCAGAGGGAGAATTGCGCTCACTCGAAGAAGCAGTCGAATTAGCACGCGAGATTGGCTATCCCATCCTGCTCAAACCAGCTGGTGGCGGCGGTGGGCGAGGTATGCGCGTGGCTAATGACGAAGCCGAGTTGATTCGCTATTTCGCCACCGCCAAAAGCGAAGCTGAATCGGCGTTCGGCAACGGCGCATT
>VGPG01000287.1 GCA_016875555.1 Chloroflexota bacterium
GTCCCCGCCTCAAATCGCGCTGGGATATCGGCATACGTGCTCTGCTCAATGGTCACGGTTTTGATCATCGAGCCGCCGCCCATAAACGGTGGCATGGCATCAAGCAGTGCCTTGCGGCCCCACAACACACCAACCCCGGTAGGAGCCAGCATCTTGTGACCACTGAACGCCATAAAATCAACATCCAAGGCCTGTACGTCAACTGGCATGTGTGGCACGCTTTGAGCGCCATCAACCATGATGAATGCCCCTACCGCATGCGCTTTGGCGGCTAACACCGCGACTGGATTAATGGTGCCAAGCACATTCGACTGATGCGTGATGGCGACGATTTTGACGCCGGCCAACAACTGGTCAATTTGGTCGAGGACCAAACGACCGTCTCCATCAATCGGAATAGCTCGAACCACCGCACCAGTGCGTTGGGCAATCAACTGCCACGGCACAATGTTGGAGTGATGCTCCATCTGGCTAATCAGAATCACATCACCCGAGCGCAAATTGGCACCGCCCCACGCCTGGGCCACCAAATTGATGGCCTCGGTCGTGTTGCGCGTAAAGATGATTTCACGGGCGCTCTTGGCATTGATGAAGGCAGCGACCTTTTGGCGTGCCTGCTCAAATGCCAGCGTTGCCTGCTCGCTCAACTGATACACACCGCGATGGACATTCGAATTCGTGGTGTGATAATAGTTGTCGAGCGCCTCGATTACGGCGAGTGGCTTCTGCGACGTCGATGCACTATCGAGAAAGGCCACCGGCCGCTCAACAGGGAGTTGCAAGATTGGAAATTCGCGGCGCACAGCGGCGACATCGAACGGCATTGCACCCATGACCATCCCTTTGACTAATCGTTAGATACGGGCGGCAATCGTGGCAGTCACCTGCTCACGCAAGCCCTCAAGCGGAATCCGATCGAGCACGGGCTCAAAAAAGCCCATGACAATCATATGTACCGCCTCAGACTTCGGAATACCGCGGGCCTGCATATAGAACAAGTGCTCTTCGTCAACCTCGCCGCTGGTCGAGGCATGTCCTGCCTTGGCCACATCGTTGGTGTCGATTTTGAGCCCCGGAATTGAATCGCTACGGGCCTGTGGTGACAAGTGGAGCGCATGCTCTTCGAGACGCGTCACCGTCTCGGCACTGCCACCCTCAATTTTGATCATGCCGTCAAATGTGGCGTAACCGCTGCCTTTGACGACCGTCTTGAAGTCCATGTGGGCCTCAGTGGCACGCCCAACGTGGCGCAACCACGGCGCCGTCAACAACCGCTGCCCATCGCTGGCCACGGTTGCGGCCACCCAGTCGACGCGTGAGCCGTTGCCGGCCAAGTTGGTCTCGGCCTCGATGTGCTGATGCGTGCCACCCATGTTGATGGCCGCCCAATCGATGAACGCATCGTTGCCGACCTTGGCGACCTGATAGCCGATATGACGCACATCGTTGCCCCAGGTCTGCATGCCGACGTACTTCAACGTGGCACCGTCACCGAGAATCAACTCAGTCACGCTCAACGAGTACCAACCAGTGTCACCGGCGTACTGCTCAACCAATGCTAGTTGGGCGCTACGCTCGAGGACTACCAGGTTGCGTGATACCACACTATTGCTCTCACCAAAGCCCTGAAGCAGGTGCAACGGCACGCTGGCTTCGTGGTTTTTGGGGACATAGACAAACCAACCGTTGCGCCACGTAGCGGCGTTCAAGGCGGCAAATTTTGATGTGTTGCTGGCGACTGCGGTGCCGAGATGCTTCTGCACTAACTCGGGGTGTGCTGTCACCGCTTGGGCCAACGGCATCACAACGACGCCGGCTGGGGTCTCGCCGACCACCTGTTGGCTACCAATGTCGCCGGCCAATTGCATGTCAGCGAACGCAAAGGCAGACAAATCGGTGCGGCGCCAATACGGCATATCGCTGGCCACAAATGACTGCAAGGCATCTTGGCGCCACTGCTGTAGCCAGGTCGGCTCGCCGGCCACAACCACATCTTGTGCGGTCAATGCCGCAATTGCAGGGAGCTTATTTGCCATTGCCGAACACTTCCTCTCGGATGAAGTCGTAGCCGCGCTCTTCGAGCTCGAGAGCCAACTCCGGACCACCCTCGCGCACAATGCGGCCTTCCATCATGACTGAGACCTGGTGTGGCTTGATGTAGTTGAGCAAGCGCTGATAGTGGGTAATCACCAACACACCAATCGCTGTGTTCTGCTCGAGCAAGGTGTTGACACCTTGTGAAACGACTTTGAGAGCGTCGATGTCAAGACCTGAGTCGGTCTCATCCATCACGGCCATTGAAGGCTTGAGCATCGACATCTGCAAGATTTCGATGCGCTTCTTCTCACCACCGCTGAAGCCGTCGTTGAGGTAACGGCGAGCAAACGCCTCGTCGACCCCGAGCGCGGCCATCTTTTCGCGGATTTCTTTGCGGAACTGGGCCATCGGGATGGCCGTCTCGCGTGGATCCGTGCCCTCTTGGGCACGATGGGCGTTGACTGCTGCACGCAAGAAGTTGGCCACTGTCACACCGGGGATTGATACTGGGTACTGGAACGCCAAGAACAAGCCAAGCTTGGCTCGCTCGTCAACTTCCATCTCCAAAATATTGTGCCCCTTGTACCACACCTCACCACCCGTCACGGTATATGATGGATGGCCCATGATGGTATTTGAGAGGGTGCTCTTGCCGCTACCGTTGGGGCCCATGATGGCATGAATGGTGCCAGGCTTGACCGTCAGGTTGACACCCTTGAGGATTTCCTTATCGCCGATGTTGGCGCGTAAGTCTTTGATGACCAATTCCATTGACGCACGAACTCCTTACTTCAGATGAGAGATGATACGAACGTAGTCCTATTTCTCGGTGAGCGTAATCGAGTTACTGCTCCGGGCTACCGAAACGTTACA
>VGPG01000288.1 GCA_016875555.1 Chloroflexota bacterium
TGCGGGGGTGCCACGCGAATTTCAATGGGTGTATCAGGTTGCCCAAGCGGGACACTTTGCCCGGTCTGCCAACTGGATTGGCGCGTGGCCGGGGTAAGGTACTCAAGCACATTCCGCACTAACAGGGGAAACTCAGGACGGAGTACGAGGTCACTTTCACGCATATCAAAGCCGAAAACCACAGTAGGAACCCCATTATGACTACCCAAAAATGCATGGGTGCCACTCGTACTCGTCAGCCAGCGTTGGCCCCACAATGGCACCGCCAAATTAGTCGCCGTGAGAATTTGTGTGGAGGTCAATTCAACATCGCGATTCACGCGGCTTTCGATGCCACTGAGTTGCATCGTTGAAAGTTGCGGATACGCCACTGTAGTGGCATCGGGGAGTTGTGCGTTAATGAGCCACAGTGGCTTTGTGGGTTCTTGCGGTATCGATTGTGCGGAGGCGATGAGGACATCTGCGCTGGTCACGTCCGTAACCACCTGTACATTTGGCAGAATGGCCAGTGCAGCAGGGACAAATCGCGTGTCATCGCTTTGCACGGCCACCGTAATGGGTTGATCGTTCGATGCCTGCCAGTACAAGACGTCGTCGCTCGCCAACCCATCATTGCCATCCGCATTTAGGCGCAACTGTAACACGTCAACTGCTTCATCCAACATAAATTCCCAGATTACCTGGATGTCATCAGAAAACCGCAGTACATTTGCACCGAGCAGTTGACCATCCTTATCGCGCACTTCAATGAGACGCTCGGTTGCGTGAAGTGCACCATAGCGACGCACACGCACACGCACGTTCCAGCCATCTGGTAGTTGTTGTACGGCAACGTCATCAATGGCATCGTTTTGCACCGGGCCACCAAGAGCAACGCGTCGCCATTCAGACGGCCACGCGTATTCTGCTAGACGTACATCATCACTCAGCACGGTGACTTGACTGTTACGACCAGCAAGCGCGGTCATCCACGCCCCGATCGTCGCCAAATTACCGGCAACAGGTTGCGCGTGCACGGTGTCAATTATTTGACTAACCCGAATGCGATCAGATTCTCGACTTGCAAGTATTTCGACATCTGCGTCAACCCGAACCACACTAAAATCACTTCCTGACGGCGCACGCGCAACGAGTTGTTGTGCAATGGTACGCGCCACATCAATGCGTTGCCCGTCATCGTACGTCGTCGCCATGCTCGCACTCGTGTCAATCACGATGATGACGTGTTTGGGCGCGTCATCGGCAACAGCGATGGGCCCTGCGGCAGCACACGTCATCATGATCACGATCAGGAGTCGGAGCAGAAGAAGCCACCACGGATGCGGTGGATGTATGGGGCGATACGACTGCGATTCCTGCAACAAATTACGCCACAACATCAACGACGGTACGACGTGTACACGACTTTTGGGACGCAAGATATGCCACAGCACCATACAGGCCGCCAACACCGCACCAACACCGAGCACCCACGGATACATGAATGTCATTGGATGACCTCATTCATGATGGCGACCAACGACTGTCCGTCATGACACCGCACATAGTCGGCATCATGCGACATGCAGTGGACGCGCAAACGTTGACACCAGGTTTCGAGCGCATCTTGGTACTTTTGGACGGATTGCGGGGTGAGTGTCAACGTCACTTCATCTGCTCGTTCACTGTCGTGCAACGTGATTTCTTCACCGGGTGCCGGTGTTACCTCGCTACTAGCCAGTGTGTGGATGACCATCAGTTGCGCACTCTGTTGCCGAAGATGCTGAATAAGTTGAAATACCTCTTCATGCCACAAATCACTGATCAAAATGATGAGCTGACTAGGCACCACTGCAGGGCGTGACGTCAAAGGCGTAGCGCTGGCTTGTACGTGTTCTACCCACGTCAACCAGTGCTGTGTATCGTTGTACCAGGGGGAAGTGCGTGCATCTGCCATACCGCTGACAGAATCTCCATGCGCGGTGGCAATCACGCCAATCGCAGCACATATTTGGCGCGCCATCGCCCACTTGGTTGCTATCACGTGCATTGACGGACTCGTGTCAAGCAACACATGAACGCGGCCTGGCATGACCGCTTGTGGTTGGCGCACGGTTGGTCGTTGCACCCGCAGCGTAGCCGGCCAGTCGATGCGCCGCACATCATCACCATACTGGTAGCGCCGTAGCAATTCAGGTTCGTTGCCACGCCCTGAGAATGCACGCCGTTCACCGGCAATGCCACGTGTGGCCGACGAACGCCAGGGGAGTTGTACCTGACGTAACCATTGGAGCTGCGCGTCGTCTAAAAGCATCTGATTCTCATTGTGGTGTGGTGCCATGGTCGAGACCAATCGCACTACATGGCGGCAGTTGCCGTTAAGAGGTGTTGAATAATGGCATCGGATGTAATAGCCGCCATGCGAGCCTCGCGGCGCAAGACCAAACGATGACGCAATACGGGGAGGGCTACCTGTTGAATGTCCACATAGTCGACGTGTACACGACCGGCACGCAGTGCTTCAACTTGCGCGGTGCGTATTAATGCTTGTACTGCACGTGGTGATGCACCGTACTGCACGTATTCACGCACCAACGCTGGCACATCGGTTGCGGTAGCGTGTGTGCGTTGTACGAGTGAAGCCGCATAGTGCAAGACCGGTTCAGCTACGAGCACTTGTCGGGCGACTGCGCGTACCGCATACAACGTGGCCGCATCACAGACCACGGCGCTCTGCGATATCGATGCAGTTGCCTCACGTCTGGCTATTTCTACCAAATCGGAAGTCGTCGGGTAGTCAACCAACACCTGATACAAAAACCGATCACGCTGGGCCTCAGGAAGTACGTACGTCCCTTCCATTTCAATCGGGTTTTGCGTGGCTAACACCATGAAGGGATC
>VGPG01000289.1 GCA_016875555.1 Chloroflexota bacterium
CAGCGGTGCTTCAACCGTGCGATGGGCGTGTACCGACTGGACACTGCCGATATCACCACTCAAGGCAATTTGGGCGTTTTTGTCATCGCGAAAGCGTAATCCGTCGGCGACTTGGCTGTTGCGTACGGCGATGATGCTATCAGCATCGTTGGCATCAACCACATAACTACTACGAAAAGGGGTATAAATGGCAGTGCCACTACTAACCAAGGCGTGTGTGGCCTGCGCCTGTTGTTGCACGATGCTCAGGGTGTAGATGAGCGTGTTGTTGCCACGCAAGACGAACCCAGTAATGGCCAGGAGGATGGTGATGATGATGGCTGTGGCTGGAATTGAAATCCACGCCCAGTCGAGGGTGTATCGCCGTTTGAGCACCACGTAGGTCCCAGGTCCGATGATGGCAATATATACCAGAATCAGCAGGAATATGACGACGGGGTGTGGTTGACTGAGTGCGGCAATGTTGAGTGAACGTCCCAGCGGGTCATTTTGAATGACGATGTTTGGTCGACCTACGACGGCACGAATATCGGGGTACTGCGGTTGTAACACTGGGCGCCACAACCAGGCAAGCCCGCTCCAATCACGTAACGCATTGAAAGGAACGGTCGTCTGGTAGAACGTCCCACGTCCCACTCCACGCTCCCACAGGAGATTACTCCCCGGATGCACTTCAACGGTATGTGGCATGGGTTTGACTGTCGGCACAACGACACCATCGGGGAGTTGTGCTGTGACCTCTGTGGCGAGGCGTACCATGTGTGGCGTGGAGTAGTCAAGAGTCATTTGGCTGTTGGTGGCGAGTACACCGGATACCACGTCAGGCACGACGACACGCCCTCCGAGTTCCATCCACAGCTGAATGGCACGCTGTTGTGCATCAGTGAGTTGGGCCGCATTGTCGATGAAGAGGTTGTACACGCCTTGATATCCGAGTGTATCGTCGGGTAGGTGTGTGGGTGGCACGACGACCACGGTGATAATCGAGCCATCTACGAGGGCCACATCAGCGAGTCCCTTGAGTAAATTGGCGTCGTCGCTGACGACGACGTTTAACCAGCCGGGTGATATTTGGGCGTCAATCAAGGTACTCGCAAGGATGCGATTGTCCACGTGAACGCGGGCAACAATACTCCGCGCAAATCCGGGCATGACGACGTTGGTGTGAATTTCTTTGGTGGTTTGGGCGGGTAGGCTGATGTCACGGCTCCACAAAATCCGATTGCCGAGGTCATCATTGACCAACCACTCCACGGTGACGGTGCGATCCTGGTCATCGCCACGGACGGTCAGCGTGACCGGAGTCCATGTATCGGTGGTATACACATTATCAAACCCGACGCGTGCTTCGATGGTGATGCGATTGCTCTGTTGAGCGTGGGTGATGTGCGGATAGATGAACCCACTGAGCAACATACAAAGCCACAGGAATAGGTGTGATTTATGTGTCATGATGCACCTTTTAGTGTGTGTGTAACACAGGAATGTTGGCAACTAATGCGAGGACTTCGGCGACCGTTTGCGCAGGCGATTGGGTATCACCGTTGATATGCACGGCATCTGGTGCGGCGTGCATGACGTGGCGGTCGCGTTCGTCACGCAGACGAATGGATTCGGCTAAGGCGATGTCATCAATCTGCTCGCCGCGGTCTGTGAGTTCGATGATGCGCCGACGTGTACGTTCGGCAATTGATACATCAAGGTAGATTTTGAGGGGTGCCTCGGGCAAGACAATCGAACCGATGTCACGACCGACCATGACGACATCGCCGGCCAGGCCAATTGCGCGTTGTTGGGCGCGCATGATTTGGCGTACGGCCGGATGCGCGGCAACTTGCGATACGAGGCGTTCGACCGGCTGTTGGCGGATATCCCAGGTTACATCAATGCCATCCAGTGTCACCGTGTATTGTCGCCCATCATCATGGGTGGGCGTGTGTACGCCGATATGGCACTGATTGGCCAGGGCAGCAACGGCTACGCTGTCTGAAGGATCGACGCGGTGTTGAATGACGGCGAGCGTCAGTGCGCGATACATCACCCCGGTGTCGAAGTAGACAAAACCGAGATGTGTGGCGAGGATGGCACCAAGCGTACTTTTGCCGGAGCCGGCAGGTCCATCAATGGTAATGGCACGTGGAATGGTCATGAATCTCCTGCAACGCTGATACGGGTAGTGTTACGTGAATTATACCTGTGATTACGACATTATACTGATGGTATCACTGACCTAAGGACGAGAACCGATGTTGACCCTACTTCGTCGTCATGCAACAGTACTGATTGTCTGCGTCGCCGTGCTTTGTGGTGCCATTGGGCGTGGTACCTCGCTGTATGACTGGGATGGACCACATACACTCCATCCGGATGAGCGATTTTTGGTGTATACCGTGCTACGACTCTCGGTCCCTGATACATGGTCTGCGTACATCCAGAATGAGTGTGTGGTCGATGGAAAGGTTCCTGCGCCAAGTGCCACGCGCGATTTACGTGGCATTGAACGTGCACCGCATGAGTGGGAGCCGAGTCGTGCGAGTGGCTGTAATTCATTAAATCCGCGCAATTTTGGCTGGTCACAGCGGTTCGTCTATGGCGCGTTCCCGACCACCATGGTGCGTGTAATCAGTGACTTGGTGTTTGGGCGTGATGCAACAGCCATAGAAATACGCAATACGGGGCGTACGTTGGCATGGTTGAGCGAAGTAGTGGCCATTGTGGTGATCTTTTGGATGGCACGTGCCGTATTGCCACCACGTGCGAGTGCCTGGGCCGCGCTCCTGTATGCACTTGCGCCGTTGCCGATACAGTTGAGTCATTTTTTTACCATGGATGCCATTGCAAGTCCGTGGGTTGTGGCAGCGTTGGGGGTAGGGATGCG
>VGPG01000290.1 GCA_016875555.1 Chloroflexota bacterium
GTGCCACGCGCTGGCCGAACAGTTGTCATGCAAACCAGTAATTAGTCACAATCGAAATCACACACGCCACTGCTGGCAGCATGCGTGCGGTCATTGCGTTCTGCCCAAATAGCGAATAAATACCTGCAGAAATATACAAGTATGACGTGCCTACACCATCAATTGCGCCAAATACAAAGCTGAACGCGCCTTGTAAGCGCATTAACGTTACCGCCCACCACCCAATCAACCCCTCATCGCCATTCATGATATTTGGCGTTACCCCCAAATTATAAAAACGAAGCAGAGTGGCAATGCTGAGTAAACCACTCTGCAACAGCAGCTCGCGACGATGGTCTCGCCATACTCGCTGATACGAAATTGATGGCCAAACCGAGAGTAAAAGTGCGCTCCACCCGACGAACCACAGCACCAAAAGCGACTCGCATAGCGAGAGAGAAGTTGTTCTGATTCAGGATGCATGTAGTAGTTTACAAATAGCAGACGAATTTGAATGGCATGACGAAGGGCTACAAGAAGTACAATGCCTACACCTGCCGTAAAGAGTGCTGGTGATTTAATCCCGTACTGGATGAGCCATGAATGCCCGGGAATAAGTGCGATGAGCGATGGATTCCTCGTCATTGCCCAATTGACAATGATCCAGGCAACACTTATCAGCAGAAGACCCTGGTCATAAATCGCAAACTGGTCCTTCATTACGATTGACGCAGTAAATACACTTAATGCACCTACTACTACAGCAAAAAACCAATCAATAGCTTTCATTTTTTACCTCGTATCGCATTTACCATATGTAGTGTGACAGAGGTTACTTTTTCGCTTCCTATAGGAAGTGGCGTACGCCTAAATTTATACTTAAGAATATTGATTTATTGGGTAACTACCTGATCAAACGCGACGATGTTTGATATTTATGCAGTGCAAAGATAGAGTACAATACACATGTTCAGGTACATCTAAAGGCTAATTCCATGGTCGTGAATCAAGACTACTCGATTCTTTGTTGTGCAGTTCCCGCCATCCTGATTGGTCTTGCATTCTTGTATATCAAGTACAAATAATTCGTTCGCTCGCCCAGGTGATTTGTAATCTACTGGTTGACAAACACTGACTGAAATGCTATTTTTCTACATATTGAACGATATTCATTGATGTGAACACATGAACGATGTAACTCAAGTATCTGTGGTAAAATCCGCGGCGCGTGTCTTTGACGTGTTTGAACTATTAGTGCAACACCCAGATGGTCTATCGCTGAGTGAAATTTGCGTGGCACTCGCTCTGCCCAAAAGTAGTGCACATGCGTTGTTGCACACAATGGTTCTTCATGGATATCTCCGCGAAGGTATGCGGGAGCGCACTTATCGATTAGGACCAGCACTCTTTGAACTAGGCAGTGCCTACATCGCCAGCACCGACTTAGTTAGCGATGGCTGGGAGATTGTGCGACACACATCACGTGCATGCAACGAGACGGTCCACCTCGCTGTGCTAGACGGCGACGAAGTACTGTACGTAGCCAAAGAAGAAGGTACAAGTGCAATCCGCATGGTATCAGCAGTTGGCAAGCGATTTCCTGCATATGCGACTGGTGTCGGCAAAGTTCTACTTGCAAACCTAAGTGACACCGAATTACTCAGCCGATTTTCAGGTGCGAGTACCCTTGCTGCCATCACACCAACAACCATCACTGATCCAGCCACCCTCATCACAATGATCCAGCAAGTACGGCAGCAAGGATATGCGTTAGATCACGAAGAATCAACCCCTGGACTGTGCTGTGTAGCCGCACCGGTGTACGATGCTACCGGCGCAATCGTGGCGGGTATGAGCATCTCAGTACCAAACATCCGATTTACAGAAAATCGGCGTGAGCAACTACTCGAACTGGTACGATTTCAAGCGCTACGGCTATCGAACATTTTGGGATATCGCACACGTACGCACTAAAACGTCACGGAAAGCCCGCCATCAACGACAATCGTATGGCCGGTGAGATATGTGGCTGTTCCTTCTGCCAAAAAAACTGCGACTGTGGCAATTTCTTCGGGCTCTGCTGGGCGTGCCAACGGGATACGCCGACGTTTCACATAGAATTGCTTAAAATCTTCGGTTGTATGTTCATTGACCCCTTCGACCACCGCCATTGGCGTTTCGACGAATCCGGGTGCAACGCCGTTCACCAAGATTCCATGTGGTGCGAGCTCGACTGCCAAGCAACGGGTAAGTTGATCGATGGCACCTTTGGCCGTGTTGTAATGCGACGATAGTGGTGCTCCCAAAAAAGCATTCACAGACGAAATGTTGACAATTTGGCCGCCATGACCCTGCGTCACCATGACCCGTGCAACCGCTTGACTACACTTCGTGGCGCCCATAAACATGACATCTACTGCGCGATGCCAAGTATCAAAGTCTGTCGTCAAAAAATCAGCCGGATAAAATATACCGGCATTGTTTACGAGGATGTCCACACGTCCGTAGCGGGACACAGTTTCATCAACCATGCGCTGTGCATCATGCCGTATGTCAACGGTAACATCTAGGGCATCACCACCGGCGGCGATGATATGTGCAGCCACGAGTTGCGCATTTGCACCATTGATGTCTGCAACGACGACGTGGTGGCCACGCTGCGCTAGCTCTATGGCGATTGCCCGCCCGATGCCACTGCCAGCTCCCGTCACGATGGCTACTTGTTGAGGCGTTTGAGGCATCTTCTGGCCTTTCGTTATTGTACTAGTCCAGTCGGCGAAATGGAGGTGACCGCTGTTTTGCCGTGGTACACTACTGCACGTAACTGCGTCGTCAATTCTTGTCCTGGCAATAATCGGCTCGCCGTACCGTTCGCAACCGCATCATCTAGTTTA
>VGPG01000291.1 GCA_016875555.1 Chloroflexota bacterium
CAGGTGGCAAACGCCAACTATTACCTGTCATCCGCAATACGATTGCAACAAACCCGCAGATCGTTCAAATGATTAATGTCAGTCAGTCAGTCAGTCAGTCAGTCAGTCAGTCAGTCAGTCAGTCAGATGATACAACATGTACATCTTTTGTCTATATCGAACCATTTATTGGTGCGGGTGCGTTGTTGTTCGACATGCTCCCTACACGAGCAATCATTTGTGACAGCAATGAGTTATTAATCACGACGTATCGAGTGATTCGTGACGACATCGAGGCACTGATTGCACACCTCACGATTCATCAGCTGCATCACAGCGAGGCATACTATTATCAGATTCGTGCACTAGACCAGACGGTTGATTATGCACACATCGACAACGTATCCAAAGCAGCACGCCTGATTTATCTGAACCGCACATGCTACAACGGTCTGTACCGCGTCAATAGGAGTGGTTTTAATAACACACCATTTGGTCATTATGCGAATCCAACGATAAACGACGCCCATGTGTTACGCGAGGTGCATACGTACCTGACTCACGCCGAAATCACTATCATGCATGGTTCGTATCAATTAGCAATCGCCGATGCACCACGCGGAAGTTTTGTTTATTTTGACCCACCCTATCACAGTCCAACGAAACGCAATTTTACCAGTTATGCAGCAGAAGGATTTGGTGAGCAAGAGCAAATTGAGCTTGCATACCACTTCATGCACCTGAGTCAACGTGGTGTCCATTGCTTATTAAGTAATGCGGACACTCCACTGATGCACGAACTTTATGCTGATTACCACATAGATGTTATCCCCGCCAAACGAGCGATTAACTCAAAGGCATCAGCACGCGGTGCAGTCAATGAAGTCTTAATCAGGAATTGGTGATTGACACATGCGCACCAAACCAAGTATCAACCAGAGTTGGCAGGTGTTGTTTGATCGTTATCATATTCTTGAACACGTTACAAACAATCGTCTGTTCCGGATACACGCAGACCAAATCAACACGATTCGTGAAGCACGGCTCATGGCCAAATTTGACGAGCGTCAGCAACTCCCCGATATTTTTCGTGAGCATCGTTTGTCTATATTGCCAATCAATCGCGGTGAATATGTGATTGGCGCCTTCGAAACCTTTCAATCATTGAATTACCAACGTATCGAACACCCACCACAGCCACTCAATGTCCCACATCTTGACAGTTTGTCGCTTGTCAGCATTCAAAGCGAGCCACAAATCTTGTCTATTTTGTACAATGCCGGAGTTTGGTCTGATATCAGTGGGCATCCAATGGTCTATGCAACGATTGCAGGTCGGCGAGCATCTGGTACATTTTCATTTTCGATACGTTCAACACGCCAACAAGCAGACCTTGCAATTGAGGTTGCAAATGCACAAATCGAAATGGATGCGACATATGAGACAAGTGATGCTATTTATGTCTGTGAAGCAAAAAATCGCCATGTAAGCGAAATCAACGTGCGACAACTCTACTATCCATACCGCTTTTGGCAACAACAAACACTTAAGCCGGTCATACCAATTTCAATTATCTACAGTAATGCGACATTTTATGTATCGGAATATCAGTTTCAACGTGATGAGCACTTTAACTCGTTGGCACTCGTCCAGCATCGCACCTATACACTGGATAACCGTAAAATCACCTATACCACCATCAACCAGCTACTCAATGAATTACCCCAAACATCAACGGAGATACCCGATGTCCCCTTTCCACAGGCAGATAATTTCCCCTTAATTTGTCGGATTATCGAACGTCTCAATCAATCCGATATGACCACAGATGAAATTACTGCATTTACAGGGTATGTCGCGCGTCAAAGTGATTACTTTACCAATGCAGGGCGTTTTCTAGGGTTTATTGAAAAAAAGAAATCAGCGTACGATGTACGCTATACACTCACCACACAGGGGCGTAAACTGTTGGTACAATCGCCATACCAACAACGCATTATGCTCATTCGAGCAATTACGCAACACGAACCATTCACTACGCTCGTACGTGATATGGTTCGCACAGAATCGCTACCGACGATTGACCGCATCAGTACACTGTTATACCAACATCATGCACATGGTAAACGTGCTATCGCTGGATCAACTGTTGGGCGACGCGCACAAACCATACATGCATGGCTTGAGTGGATACATCGTCATATTGCACATCATTGATGATTAGGGAGCATTCGTCACAAGTGGAACCACCCAACTTGCATCTCCGAACGGGATTTGGGTGAGTGTCACCCGTAGCGTCACCGCATTCGGGTGCAACGAACGATCAACGACAACTATTCCATCAACACTTTGACCGGGCAAAATCTGCATGACGGCCGGTTGTGATTGTGTCACAGCTACTTGGTAGTCGGTACCAACCGAATCACGAATGAGCACGTGCGTCTCATCCAGCGGGATACGCACATCCAAATCCGTCGTGTTATTTTTGACGGTGAACGAGACGCGAATTTCTCCATCACAGGTACGGACTTGCGTCAACGTGAGTAACGCATCAGCTGCCGATTCTCCTGCGCTAACGCTCTGCCACGTCCCATCCGTTTGGCGGATACGCGCAATTGTCTGGACATCGCGCCAGTCACAGAGCACATCAGTGGCGGTCGGTACAATCGCATTCCCACTAACAGCTGTTACTGTGGCCGGCATGGCTGGGAGTGTCATGAGACGCGTCCCCGTCGTATTTACGGTGAAGACGAGTGCCACCACCAACAGTAGAATGCTCATGGCAATCAGCGCCTGACCTGTCCAGGTTGACAAGAGTTGTGAAAGCAACGGGCGAAAGCGGGTTATTGGCATCGCCGCAGTCGGCGAAATT
>VGPG01000292.1 GCA_016875555.1 Chloroflexota bacterium
CCCGCCACGCCGCCTCGATACGCTCGGCAGGCACGTGCCATACCGCGGGGATGCTCCCATCGAGGCGCAAACTCCACTCTTTGAGCGCCACATCACCGCGGGCACGCACATCGTTGACAATGCGTTCTACTACTTGGACCGGCGTCAAGCGCTCGCCGACCCGCTGGGCGATGCCGTCGAGCAGCGCCGGAGTAACCTCAACCTCATCAAACGGCACGCGCTTGAGCACACTGGCTTGGGCGCTGGCCAAATCGGTAAATATCGGGATAGGCATAGGTATTACTCGATTTCTTTCATGACCTGCGCAAACGTCTCACTCGTCGCCCCAAAGTAGTACTGCGCTGGCGTCACCGTAATCGCATCACCACCCAGCGCACGCAGATAGCGTACCACTGCCAACACCTGATCTTGCGGGATAACCAACGTCACCATGAACAGCGTCCCTGCAGTACCGGGGCGTGGCCACACTGGCGCAATCGTCGGGCCTTGGGCACCAGCCAACTCGGGGCGCGCTACAATTCGCTGACCGACATCCTCGACCGAGGTGCCGGCAATGTTGGCCGTCACCTGTACGACGCCACGCGCCCGTCGGCGCGCCTCGACCATCTCGAGAATCGTCTGCACCGTGCTGGCCACCTCAGGCGACTGACGCAACGCTTTTTTTGAGCTAATCAGACAGGCCTGCGACTTGAGAATCGGTCCACCCACAATTTTGAGCTGGTTGTCACGCAACGTCGTGCCTGTCTCGGTGATATCCGCGATGATATCGGCATAGCCCAACCCGGGGGCCGCCTCAGTCGCACCCTGTGAATCGATAATGCGAAACGAGTTAATCCCGTGGCTCTGACAAAACTGCCGAATCAACGCCGCATACTTGGTGGCAATCCGCAGGGTGCGCCCCGACGCATGCAACTCGGCCGCCAAATCAGCCAAATCGCGCCACGAGCGCACGTCAATCCAGGCCTCGGGCACCGCTAGCACTAGCTCGCACCGCCCATAGCCCAAATCATCGTGGATGACAATCAAATCATCACGATCACCGCGCAACTCCTCGACCAAATCAAGACCACTGACGCCGATTTCGATCTCGCCGTCGGCTACTTTTTCGATGATGTCGGCCGGCCGATGCAACAAGACCTCGACGCCCGGCAACGCCGAGATGGCGGCTGTATAGCGCCGTGGATTGGGGCGGACAATACGCAACCCACAGCTCTCAAAGAAGCTGAGCGTCCCGTCGTATAAACTCCCTTTTGAGGGGATGGCAAAGCGTAGCGCCATGTGACCTACTCCTCTTTGGCGGTTCGTTGCCGCCACCAGTCATTGAGTGCCTGCTCCCACGAAGTCCGCAAAAAAGCCTCGGCGTAGCCGTTGTACCCCGCAATACGTCGCTCATACAATTCACGCACAAACACCATCCCATCCGCCTGTTGCACGCGTGCGACCCACGCCGCAATCCCCTGTACCGCATCATCAAGTAACTTTTGGCCATCGGCGGCCGTCGCCAAGCGTGGATCCTCGCCGAGCACCGCATAGTCACGTGGATGCAGTGGCGCCGGCCCGAGCCGATCGAGACGCACCAAATCGGGGCGCAACGCCAGCGTCTGCGCTGTCTCCCAGCGCCCGGCATGATCGAGGTAATCCTCGCTCAACACGGCCGCCGGTGGCAACGTCAATACGACGAGCCCGTGGCGGTCATGGGCGGCCAAGGCGGCTTTCATCAGCTCGATTTCGTGCCCTTGGGCATAATGCCCACTAATCAGCACGACCACGCGGAATCCTGCGTTGGCCAGACTCGCAAACATATCATCGAGCACCGCCAACATCGTGCTGGTCTGCAGTGCCAGCGAAAACGGATGGGGTAACGTCGTCATCGGCCACCAGGTCATCGGCAACAGCACGCCGCCAGTGGCTTGTACCAGCTGATCGGCCACATACTGTGCGGCGATCCCGTCCATACCCAATGGCAAATGCGGGCCGTGCCACTCGAGTGCGCCCCATGGTAATACGGCCACCGGGGTCGTCGCCAAAATCGTCGCCAGCGTATCAGGATGGAGCTCGGTATATCGGCCCCAATGTGGTGTGGTCATGCTGATGTCTCCTGCTGTGAGCGTAAACGCAATAGGGCATGCAACGTCTGATTCACTGGCGTGGCCACGCCGAGCGCCCGCCCTTTGACGACCACTGCGCCATTGAGTGACTCAACCTCGGTCGGGCGCCCGTTGGCCACATCGCGCGCCATCGATGACCGGGCAGTCACTGGCATACTACGGGCCATCGCCAAGGCGTTGGCAACCGGGTCGCTATCAAAGTGCACGCCATCGGCCTCGGCCACCTGGCGCGCTTCGATCAAGGCGGCGGTCAAGACCGCAACCACCTCATCGTCGGCCATCATCGGCCCGAGTGGCGCCTGTGTCAGCGTAGTCACGGCACTCATAGCCGCCACAAAAATCGCCTTGCTCCAGACCGCCGCCCGCCCATCAGCCGCGAGCGTTGACTGCATCCCCGCATCGGTAAGCGCATGGGTCAGCGCCTGTGCCACCGGCGAAATCGGGTGTGGTGCCAGCGGTCCATACGTGATACGCACCGGCTCGATGCCACTGCGAATCACACCAGGCGCCTCGACGCTCAATTCACAATAAATCAAGCCGGCCAACGTCTGCGCCGCACCATACATGGTGGCCACCTGTTGGTAGGCGGCGATGCCGTTTTGCATCGTCAGAATCACCGTGCGCGGCCCAATCATCGGCTGGGCTTGCCCCAATAACTCGTCGAGGTGGTAGTTTTTGCTGGCAGTGATAATCACATCACACACACCGACCTGTTCCGG
>VGPG01000293.1 GCA_016875555.1 Chloroflexota bacterium
CGCAAAATTTGCTGCACCATCAGCAATATACTCGCTCGAGCCAATCAGCATCCAATTGCCGAACGACGCTGTCTCCAAAATAAACACGCTCGGGAAGACCTCAAGCATCGTCGTCGCCAACGTCTGTGCCAAGCGAATGTCGCCGTCTGCACCAAGGCCTGCATTTAATACCACGACGCCCTTGGGGTTGAGGCGATCGCGCACCTCACCAAAGAACTCAACCGTTGTTAGATGAAACGGAATATACGGCTGATGATAGGCATCAATCGCAATCACATCGTATGTATTCGAGGTCGTCGCCAACCATGTCCGCCCATCAGCCACATGCACGCGGTAGCGCGGATTGCCACCAGCCACTGCGCTGTCATTCATGCCAAAGTACTGGCGTGCAACTGACACAATCTCGCCATCAATCTCAACCGCATCAACCTCAGCATCTGGTCCGTGAGTCGCCAAAAACTGCGCCGCCCCGGTCCCCGCCGCCGCGCCAATCATCGCCATCTTTTTGATGTCACTCGGGCGGCGATCAGCCACCACATACGGGGCCACGCCGAAGTAATCCCACGGGCCACCACCCGTCAACAAATCACGACTGTCACCGCTGGTCAGATAGCGCTGATTAAAGCTCGAATGGACGGCCATGCCCTCGTTGAGTAACAACAAGGTCTGATTGCCGAACTCAGGATGCTCACGCGTCGCCACCTGAATCACGTTGTTGGCCGACTCGCGCGTATCAATCACCGTACAGTTGACACACCCCGCCGCCAAACTCGGCGGCCCGGCAATCATGCGCCACACCAGCAACACGACCACCAACAGCAACCACGCCAGACGCACCCAGCGTTGTGATACCCAGGCTGCGAGCACGATCAAGCCGGCCGCGATAATCAACAGCGACTGCGTGGAGCCAAACTGTGGCACCAACCACAAGGCCGTGGCAAATGTGCCCGCCAACGACCCAACCGTGGCAAACGCTGACAACCGACCCAACACCTGACCGATGTGCGCTGACTCAGTGTTCAATAACGCCACGCGATTGGCGAACGGCGAGACCGCCGCCAGCAAAATCACCGGTGTGGCAAACAATACCAAGGCGATGACCAGTGCCGCCAAAAAACCACCCACCGCAACACTCTGGAGCGCTACGCGCGCCCACGAGATGACTGGCGGCGCAATCGGTGCAATCAGCGCCGTGGCAATCGCCGCATACAAAATCAAGCGGGCCATGAAATCAACGTCTGTAGCGGCGTATCGATCAGCCCAGCGCCCGCCAAGGTGATAGCCAATCGCTAAGTAGAGCAACGTCATGCCGATTACCGCCGCCCAAATCGGTTGCGATGTGCCAAACGCCGGCGCTAACATGCGCGGCGCCACCATTTCGACCGCCAACGTGCCAGCACCTGCCAGCGTCACCGTCGTGAGTAAACGCGAGATGGTTGGCGATGATATCATCGGCCCACCGATGAGCGAATCAACATTTCAAGTACTTGCAACAACAGCATGGCGATAATCGGCGTAAAGTCAAACATGCCACCAGCCGGAATAATGCTCCGCAACGGTGCCAAAATCGGCTCTGTTACCTCGTTCAGAATCTGCGTGATGCGCATACTCCCACTTTGATCAACCCACGACAACAGCACGCGCCCAATGATTGCCCACGACAAGACCTGCAACAACAACAGGAGAAATGCTACAAAAAAATCCATTGCCCTACCCTCCACCTTCACATCACGTATTGCGATGCCGTATATCAGCTTCTATTGTAACGAGATTGCATGAGTCCCTACTCATGCAATCGTATGAATTACGATTGCAGACGAATATTGACCGCGGCTGCATGCGCAAATAACCCCTCGGCCTCAGCCAAACGTGCTGCCGCCGGGCCAATCCGGGCCAGCGCCTGCGCATTGAGTCCCACCACCGAGATGATTTTGCGGAAGTCGTCGACGTTCACCGGCGCCGCAAATCGCGCCGTGCCCCCCGTCGGCATAATATGCGACGGCCCCGCAATATAATCACCGAGCACCTCAAACGACTGCTCACCAATAAACACGCCACCGGCATTGCGCACCCAACCCAAATAATCCCACGCCTGCTCAATCAGCAAACAGAGATGCTCAGGCGCATAGGCATTGCTCACCGCAAACGCCGTCTTGAGCGAATCAACCACCACAATGCCACTCCGCAACGCCAGCGTCTCAGCTGCCCCACTATTATCTGGCAAAAGCGCCAACTGCCGGGCTAACTCTTCTTTGACACGATCTGCCAATTGGCGCTCTGTGGTCAGCAAAATCGCCGCCGCCTGCACGTGCTCAGCTTGCGCCAACAAATCCGCCGCCACATAGGCCGGGTTGGCGTGCCCATCAGCAATCACCAACGTCTCAGTCGGCCCTGGCAGACTCTCGATGCCGACCGCGCCATACACCATGCGCTTGGCCAACACCACAAACAAATTGCCCGGCCCGGCGATTTTGTCGACCTGGGCAATCTGTTCAGTCCCAAACGCCATCGCCGCAATCGCCTGAGCTCCACCGACACGGTAGACCCGATCGACGCCGGCCACATGCGCCGCCGCCAAGACAATCTCAGCGACCTCGCCCGTAGCCCGTTGTGGCGGCGAACAAACCACAATCTCGTCGACGCCGGCCACTCGCGCCGGAATCGCCGACATCAACAGCGTCGACGGCAACGGCGCCGCGCCACCCGGCACATAGATTCCCACCCGCTCGAGCGGCACCACCAATTGCCCAAGTGTGCCCTCACTGGTCACATCCATCCACGATTGATGATGTTGCTTGCTATGAAAGCGCCGAATCTGCTCGGC
>VGPG01000294.1 GCA_016875555.1 Chloroflexota bacterium
GTGCCATCAACAAGGTGCAGCGCTCGCTCATCCGCACCGACGCCGACGAAGTGACATACAATCTGCACGTCATCATCCGCTTTGAGCTCGAGATTGGCTTGCTCGAGGGCACGCTCAACGTGCGCGACTTGGCCGAAGTTTGGCACGACAAATACACCAGCGACCTCGGTATTACGCCCAAAGACGACAAAGACGGCGTCTTGCAGGATGTACATTGGTACGCCGGCATTGTCGGCGGGTCATTCCAAGGCTACACTATCGGCAACGTCATGTCTGCCCAAATCTTCGAGGCTGCCCAACAGAAAGACGCCAGCATTACTCCGGCAATTGCACAGGGTGATTACAAGCCGTTGCTTTCGTGGCTGCAAAAAAATCTCTATGCGACCGGGCGGCGTTACGACGCACCGACTACACTCAAACGGGTCACGGGTCAGGATTTGAGCGTCGAGCCGTACTTCCGCTATTTGCGGAGCAAATACGCCGATTTGTACTCGTTGTAAGTGCAACAATCACACGCCCCACTGCCGTACGGCAGTGGGGCGTGTTTGGTGTGCCTTGGTGTTGATGAAGGGGTTATATCCACTTGGAGTGTATATCTGCTCTGCTGAATCGATCGTCGGTTACTTGTTGATACTGCGAAAGTCTATATGCGCCGGTGGTGGATTAAGCCGGCGCACCTTGGCTTTGTCCACTTCACTCTGTGCGCCAGCCCGTCGGTACCACATGCCAAACCAAATATCGGTTAGTTCGGTCTCACCCTCGCGCACCACGGCATATTCATGATGCATCAAGCGCTCGACGGTGGCCAGATCGTTGCGTTCGAGTGCAATACGCGCATACAGGATTTGGATGCGGTCGTTGCGTTTGAGTGCGTCAGCCAGCGATTGATAGACCGCATGCGCCTGCTCGTATCGCCCGTCGTGGCACAGGAGAGCCAGATACTCTTGGGCCAACTCAAGCACATCTGGATTGAGAGCCCAGGCTTGCTGAATGCCGTGGCGCACGGCCGTCGTGTCACCATTGAGTCGGGCAATCACGGCCAAGTTGCGCCACGCCCACGCTGATGGGGCAATGGCAATCGATTGTTGCCACGCATCTGCCGCCCCAGTTGTGTCGAAGTGCTCCATGCGCATCACGCCCAGATGCAACAAGGCATACCAGTTGCTGGCGGTGTAGGGATTTGATTCGAGGAGTTGACGCCAGGCTGGTTGGACCATCCACTCGCCGGGGTGGGCGTGTGGATCTAGTGTTGGGAACTCGCCGTCGTGCAACAGCGTCAGCCACTTGTGTTGCTCGGAGCCCAGCGTGTCGCTGGGGAACACCCACGCCGCTGGGAGCGATGTTTCACCTTGTGCTGCTCGGCGAGCAACCTCAAGTGCACCCCAACCTGACCCGGTGTGCAGGATGGTTGACACCTTCTGGTCGGCGAGATGGCTGTAGACGGCATCCATCTGTGCCAACTGTGTGAGTGACAATTTGGTCTTGAGTACCGTGTCAACATGGTGCCAGGCCGTTTGCCAATCGGGGTGATGCACCTGAGCGGCGGCGCTTTCGAAATAGCCAAACACCTGCGTCCACTGCCAATCGGCGTGGGCGGGCATCTCGAGACCGTGGAGTTGTGACGGTGCCAGACCGGCCTGGATCTCGAGATAATCGTGGCCACCCGGTGCCAAAAACTCTTGCCAGTGCCGGCCACCTTGATGCGTGCCCCAACAGAACATCTTGCGGTAGCGCAATAGCGGCGTTGAGGCCTCGATGAAGCCGGTGCCATCGGCATCCAACGCTGCCTCCCACGGCATGTCGGCGTCATCGGGTTGAAAGAAATACTCACTCGCTGCATGCGCTTTCAGCGAATACGACGCATCTTGGTGCTTAAAAGTCGCTAGATGCGGCATTGGTCCATAGCCGAATTGTGATTCATCGGCGGTCAAATCGGTGTAGATGACGTGGTTTGTTGGTGCCAGCACGCGCACGTTGAGCGCCTCGTTGACGGCCGTGTTGGTCCACCAGTAGACCGATGACGGCTCAGTGTTGGGGTTGACGATGCGCGTGTGGGCAATCAGCCAGGCTGAGCCCTCGGGCAAGTAGAAGTCGATCTGCCAGCACAGGTTTTTGCAACGCTCGTACTCGTACAATCTAAGCCCGGGTTCGCCGTTGGTACCGGTGATTTGGCCGGCGAAAATCGGCGAGCAAGTGGCAAATGTGTGCCCGTATTGACTGACGTTCCACTCGATTCCACCCGAGAACCACGCATTACGAATCGCCAGATTCGCCGGCTGAAAGACCGGGTTGCGGTTGAGTAACTCGCGGTTGGTTGGTTTGTGGATGAGTGACCACAAGCGTCCGCCGAGGGCCGGCATGAATGTGGCTTTGAGCAGGTCGTTTTCGAGGATGATCGACTGATATGTCGTCAGCTCACGCTGCCGCGTGTAGTTGTCTTGCATGCGGTACGGCAAGATGCGTACGCCACACTCGTGGCCGAGTAAATGGTGTTTGGCTGGCGGCAACGACTCGTGCACGGCCACGTGGCGGTGCGGGTTGCGATCGCGAAAGTGCGGCAGTGGATTCTCGGGCCCGAGCGCAACCCCGGGCATTACCAAGGGCTCGCTGTGTAGCGTGGTCGTCATGTGGGGTGCTCCAGATGGTAGATGAGCTCGATATGCAAATGCTTCACGCCACTCGATCGAGTGGCGTGAAGCATCGAATACATCATTCTAGGTGTCGATGATGCCGTAGTGCCTGCTGATGAGTTTGACCAGGTCTCGGCTGGTGTCATGGCTATCAACCACAAAGTGCATCC
>VGPG01000295.1 GCA_016875555.1 Chloroflexota bacterium
CACTGGGCTCAGCTTCGTTTACATTCAGCATAGTGCGAAAACAAACATCGGGAGGAGCATCACATGGAAGATATAATTATTGTAGGGGCTGGCCCAATTGGCAGTGGTGCCGCATACGCTGCAAGTGCACGCGGGTATAGCGTCACCGTTATTGCACCATGAAGTCCCGCGCGAACAACACTCTGTTTGGAGTAGTCACTACGATGAAGGTCGTTTGACGCATCGATCTGCGCGTACGATCACATTAGCACACTGGGCAGATCAAGCACTGCAACAATATCACCACATCGAGGCGTTAAGCGGAATTTCATTTTATACACCGTGTGGCACACTCAACTTAAGTGCATCTTCTGATGGATTTAGCTATACAAAGCAGCGGTATCTCATCGAATCTGCGTTGAATTTTCGTTATGTCGATTATTCGGCAGAACAACTTGCTCACACATATCCCATGCTAAGTCGTTCGCTGCCGTATCATGGATTGTATGATGCACCACCATCGGGCATGATACATCCCCGACGCATGGTTGCCGCACAACTCGCATGTGCAGCTCATCATGGTGCAATACATCACGATGACGTGGTTACGCGTATCACACCGCACCATGACTTCGTGACCGTAGAAACTGCGTTAGGTCACGAATACAAGACGCAACGAGTAATTGTCGCCGCAGGGGCATATAGTGGGCTCTCGTCATTGTTACCACGCTCACTTGACTACACCATAAAAAGCGAAATCGTCACGTTGGGCGAAATATCTTCAGATACCGCGACGTTCCTCTCAAATATGCCAACCATGATGATAGATTGCCAAAACAATATCATCGAAGATGCCTACTTGACCCCACCTCTCCGCTATCCAGACGGCAAATGGTATATTAAGCTCGGGAGCAACAGCGTTGATGATGTGTTCTTTGATAGTGCGACCGCACTACGTCAGTGGATTCTTCATGGCGACACACACCGCACCCATCATGCACAAATTGCACTCCTACGGTCATTGTTTGACCAATTAGACTGGATTTCGTTCCGCTCATTACCGTGTGTCATTACGCGTACTCCACATGGCCTGCCCTTTATTGAGCGGCTTCATCCACGGCTCACCGCGGTTGTCGGGTGCAACGGGTCTCTGGCCAAAAGCGGCTACATTGTGGGGACAATTGCAGTGGATACGATGGCTGCGGGTTGCGACGCTCCTGTCGGTCAATGACCTCGGGAGCGCGTGTGTCACGTCGTTATGTCGTTTAAATCGAAGATTACTGCCTGGTTGCCACGGCACCAACACGTGGCAGCACAACCCGTCAAGCCAGATTCAGCCTTCATGACCTTCGTATTCATCGTGTCGTTGTGATGCGTAGTGGTGAATACATGCACTTTGCATTTATGAGCATTTCATGAGAAGAAGCCACTTATCGTATTCACGGGTCTCAATGCGTAATCAACTACTTCGAGGCAGTCACAAACAGAGATCTACACGCAGTACTCACATCCGACATACATACATTATTCTGACATACCACTCCCAAAACAGCGGCGTACGATGATGCACGTGTGTAGGCACGATGCGACTATTGACCTGCATCATATCGGGCACAAGATGCAGAAAAAAACAGTTGACATGATTTTGTAATCTGCTACAATACGTATCCGCTCACTAAAAGGAGGTGGCATGGAGTACGATTTGGTTTGTTTTAAGGACGGCTCCAAAGCATCAAAATCGTTCGTAGCATTCTGCGTAACACAAATCAAACAAATGGCACATGCATCGGACGGACTGGTGGTGTTAATGTACTTGATAGAACTCAGTCAAAACCGAAAGAACACACCACTAGGTCAGCAACAAATGCGACAACTTCTCAATGCAGGAATCATTGAGAAAGGGTCAACAGGAATCAATTTGAATCCGGTGTTCAAGCAAGTCCTGATTGAGGCAAACCAACAAAACAACATGTACGAGGTGATTTACAACAAGCTGGTGTATGACAAAGAACCAGAGAAAGAGGAGCAAAAAAGCGAGTCAGATGAAGAATCAGCAAAAGATTCACCGTTCGATGAACAACAAATGCAAATCTTGTTCATCGGCATGAAGCCACTCTTCGAGAAGTTGGTGATGAACTTTGAGTATTACAACTCAAAGACGGGGCAATACTCAAACATTGACTACAAACCAGACGACGAGTTTGAACTGCCGGCGACGATACGCGGATATCTGCAATCGCTCACGTAATGCCAAAGCCCGGAGGTCATCTGACCTCCGGGCTCTTCATAATCCCGTGGGCTAGATGTACACCAATCGCGGTGGGAACTGCCCAGGTACCTCCGGCTTTGTCATGATCATTTGTTCACCATCAAACGAATACACGGTCGGATAGCCGTGGTAATTGGCGTATGACTGCATCGATCCCGAGATAAACTTAAAACCGCCACTGACATTAAAAAGCACGTCGTAGCGCTGATATGATTCACAGAGTTTATCGAGGAATGCGGTCAATTCACGCATGGCATCATCCAGACCGGCCGCATTCGCCACCTGAAGCCCAGCCACGCTGACATATTCGCAGGATAACTGAGGATATGTGCGACGAATCACGCGATCGCACATCTCACGCATGAATTGCCCAAACGGTGTTTGTGATGCAATAAAGACGTAACGCACATTGGGCATTGCCCATTGCTGCAGCTGAGCGGTCTTCTGTGCATATACGGCAAGCGTCTTAAACTCGACTGCGCGGAAAAGATGTTCTGGGTGAAACAAAATCTTCTGGCGAAGACGCTCGACGACTTTACGCGTTG
>VGPG01000296.1 GCA_016875555.1 Chloroflexota bacterium
ATTTTATGATTTCATACCATGTTTAAATTTCATACATCACAAGAAGACTCAATAGATACAACCATTGCCACAAACTGCGTGATAGTCAGTGTGCTGCGCACTACTGGAAGTGTAATTATCGCAGGCACAATCGAAGGTAGTGTGGAGGGTGCGCATGTGCAGATTCTTAAGAAAGGAAGGGCGCAGGCTAACATACACACAACAACGTGTATCGTGCATGGCGAACTAAATGGGAGTGTCCATGCTGGCGATTCAGTGCTCGTTTCTCCTACTGCAAAAGTAACTGGCGACATTGAGGCACTAACGATCCGAATTGAACACGGAGCGTATTTTAGAGGAACGTCGAATACTTTCAACGACAGTCTCGAATAATCGAATCGCAATCGTGCTGTAATCAATTGCTCTATGTCACAAAGAATGATACAGATATACTATTAATGTTAGTACTATAGACATACGCAAAGAGGTGACATATGGCCGCATCAATGCTCGCACGCAAACCACATACGACAGCAGGCAGTGAGACAATAATTGGCAGCTCGAGCATGTTTATTGGATCATTTTCTGGTGACGGTAACATGACCATCAATGGAATAGTTGAAGGCGATATCAACGTTGAAGGCGCGATAAATGTGACATCACAAGGTCGTGTACGGGCTCACATTCATGCGGCAACATGCGTGATTGCTGGTGCTATAACCGGAAAAATCACAGCCCTCTATCATGTCATCATCGAGCCCACTGCCAAAGCATGGTGCGACATCAAAACAAACGAACTGACAGTGGCTGCAGGCGCTACGTTTAAGGGATCGTGCACAGAATAATTAGCCAATCTAAAGCGCCATGTTCGATTTACGAGTGTGGCGCTCGATTTATTTCCCGAGTGCTGCAGGTGCAGGACTTGAAATATACTGAAAAATCTGCTGTATTGGTTTTGGCAATGTGACTATCCATGACTGAACTCGTGGAGATGCGAAGCTATTCACTATCGCCAGAACCATAATCATCACCACAAACGGAGCAACTTGAAGTACTTGTGTGGGAACGCCGTATTCGTTGTCTTGAAGACGTGTTGCTGCAGTCTGCAGAATGGCAAATAAGTAGCACCCAACCACAATCCGCCAGGGTCGCCACGCACCAAAGATCACAATCGCGAGTGCAATCCAACCGGTACCGGCAACATGACGATATGTCCAGCCTTGTTTCAGATCAAGTGTGTATGCAGCTCCAGCGAGTCCAATCAAGATGCCACCGAAGATTACAGCTACGTAACGCACTTTTTCAACATCAATCCCACGGGCAAACAGCGCTTCTGGGCGTTCTCCGACACCACGAACGATAAGGCCAATTCGCGTACGGTACAACAGATATGCAATTAACGGCACGAGTAGCAAACTGAAGTAAATCACCACATCGTGACGAAACAATATTTGACCGACAACCGTAATCTCCGACAGTAGTGGAATTGGCCACGCACTCACAGCGGGCCCTTGTTTTTGTACATACGGATTACCCAAAAATGAAGAGAGATCGGTACACAACAACGCAAGTACAAACCCAAGGGCTGTTTGTGATAGCTTAAGCGTTACGCCGAGATATGCCACAAGGGCAGCCACAAGGGCGCCTACACACCCAGCCATGATGAAACCTAGCGCCACATTCCCAGTCGTCAATGCAATTGCAAACCCTGCCATGCCCGCAAGGAGGAGTGCACCATCCACAGAAAGATTAATCACACCAGCACGCTCACTGAGGAGAATACCCATAGTTGCGAGCAACATTGGCGCACTCATTGCAATGACGGCGGCTACATCTACCAACACCTGACTCATGCCTCACCTCGTCGTTGTAATGCGCGTGCAACGAGCATTGCGAGCACGAGCATACCTTGCATGACACCAGCAATACTACTATCGGTTGAGAGCGTCAATGGAAGTTGAATACTTCCAGAAGTAATGACTGCAAAAAATACAGCCAAAGGTGCAACCCAGCGAATATCGGCACGTGCGAGAAGCGCCACAAGCAAACCTAGAAAACCGATGCCACTGGCAACGTTTGGCACGAGTGCATGATACACGCCAAGCACCTGAAGCGCACCAGCTACTCCGGCAATAGCGCCACACATCGCCATAGCCTCAAACATACGGCGCACCGATGGGACACCAAGACGTGCGCTTGCAAGAGGACTTAAGCCACTTGCTCGCACCTGTAAACCCCAATGCGTATGACGGAGAATCCACCAAATCAATACCAGAATTGCACATGCAAGAAGTGGTGTTGGCCATGCCAGGCGCGTTGCATCGATGGTTGGGAGCCAAACGGATTCATCGAGCGGTTCTGTACCCGACATTGATGCAACACCCGGGCGTTTCCACGGGCCAAACACAAAATACAGCGAAGTTCCGAGTGCCACAAAATTTAACCCGAGTCCTGCAAATATTTCACTGACACGAGTATAGTGTTTGAGTAATGCAACGAGCAGCGACCAGAGAAGCCCAGCCACAGCCCCAACTACGGCGGCGAATACCCAGAACAGCAGCACGAAATCACCAACATCGTAGGCGCGTAACACCCACATCGATGCTACACCGCCAATGGTCATCTGCCCTTCAATGCCAAGATTGTACTGACCAGCAGCAAAACTAATGGTTAATCCCACTGCACACAATAGGAGCGGCGCAGCGAGCATGAGCATATCACCCATACGACCTGGCGATGTAAGCGCTCCAGAAAAAAGGAGTTGTAACGCATGAAGCGGAGGCACTTGATACGCAATAAGGAGCAGTGACGT
>VGPG01000297.1 GCA_016875555.1 Chloroflexota bacterium
AAGACCCGGACCCGGTTGCTGCCAAAGTGCTTGACACCTGTTTGATTTTGCACGCCGATCATGGCCTAAACGCTTCGACGTTTGCAGCACGCGTGACCGCCTCGACGATGTCAGACTTGCACTCTGCGATTACCTCGGCCATCGCAACTCTCAAAGGCCCATTGCATGGCGGTGCCAACGAGCAGGTGATGCGCATGTTACTCGAGATTGGTAATCCCGATCGCGCTGAACAGTACGTCAAAGGTATGATTAATGCTAAGAAGAAGATTATGGGTTTTGGACATCGTGTGTATAAGGCCGACGATCCACGTGCCGCCTGGTTGCAACGCTTATCGCGTGAGCAGGCTGAGACGATTGGTCCCAAACGCTGGTACCAAATTTCGGAGATTGTCCGCAAGACCGTACAAGATTCGAAGCCTTTGCCCGTGAACGTCGACTTCTATTCGGCATCTGTATACTATGCGTTGGGTATTCCAATCGACATGTTTACGCCAATTTTTGCCATTAGTCGTGTCTCAGGATGGGCAGCCCATGTCTATGAGCAGTACAGCGACAATCGTATTTATCGCCCTGAGTCGGAGTACATTGGACCAGAGGATGTCACGTACGTTCCAATTGCGCAACGAGGGTAACGAAAGGGATATATGCGCGGCAGAATAGCTCGAGTAACCCAGGTTATTTTGACGCGGTTGTATGCTGTCTATCCATATACCGAAGAGGTTCGACGTGCCGCCCAACTGGGCGGCACGTTTATTGGTGTGATTCTCCTAGGAACGGTGTTGTTTTGGTTGCCAGCAGGTATGACCATACGGTCATTGAGTTTTCTTGATGCATGGATGCTGAGTGTATCGGCAATTACTGGGAGTGGCGCTATTCCCTTTAGCATGATCGGTACATTTACACCATCCGGACTCTTTTTACTTACCTTGTTGATTCATGTTGGTGGCATAGGCGTTATGGCGTTCGTCATCTGGGCGTTACAACTCCTCGGTGTTCCACTCTTTGCAGGAGTGATATTACAGTTACGCCAAATTCTTGTAATTGCCGTTGCCATCGAAGTGGTTATTTCGGTTGTGTTGGCACTGTTTTGGCAAGATGTAGCCACATCTTTCGGCGATGCACTTTTTGTTGCATTTTTTCATGTGAGTAGTGCGTTTGCCAATAGCGGGTTTGATCTGGCAGGGAGTGGTGGGGCGTTTGACCGAGTAGCAGTGTCAACCCCATCGTTATTGCTGATTGGAGTAACCGTCAGTATGGGTGCGCTGGGTATACCGCTGTTGTTTGATGTGAGTATGCAACGCTCACAATTCATTCAAACACGCATAAATTTGGTGACGATGGCAACGGTCATCGTCATGAGTGCATACAGTATCTTTAGTGCACCGGACTGGCAATTTGCGTATTCAGAGAACAGTGTTGGAGAGCGCATCGTGCGTGCACTATTCGAAGCCATATCTGCGCGGACAGCTGGCATATTTGTTGAAACCGACGTTACCATGCTGCCGTTGCTCAATCGCATCTGGTTATTGATTTCGATGTTTGTTGGGAGTGCACCAGGTGCAATGGGTGGAGGCGTTACCCCCATTGCCTTGTTAGTCGTACTGCGTGCATGGATGACCTATAGTCAACGCAATCGTGTGGTGACCTTTTTGGGTGAAACATTACCACCATATGTGATTCGCCGTGCCATGCAAATCGTTGCCGTGGGGAGCGCGGTTGTCTTCGTCAGCAGTTTATGGGTGCACCTGGTCGACGGCATGAGTCTTGCGGATGCGGTTTTGTTGGCCACGAGTTCATTTGCCACATCGAGTATCGCTGAGTCGCTGTTGAGTACCGTGTCGCCGGTGAGTCAGTTCATCATGAGTCTGGTGATGATCTGGGGCCGATTGGGCATCTTTGTGCTCGTCCTGTCGTTTTATCGATTTGTAACACCGAAACAAGCGCGCCAAGCACCGGTTTGGTTTGCGTAGACGAAAAGAGGATGTCATGAAAGTGTTGATCCCCGACACAATTTCACTCGATCTTAGCGCCCATACAACTGATTCGTTCGTTTTGTATCACGTTGACGCACCCATTCCGCCCGAGCATGCAGACGCAGATGTTCTGGTTGTGTGGGCGAATCCCGCTACAAATCTTCTGTCCGCCGTGCGCACGTTGCCCAATCTTAAATTCATCCAGACTCTGGCTGCCGGCCCTGATGCTGTCGTGCAAGCTGGTTTTGCGCCGCACATTCAGATTTGCTCGGGGCGTTCGTTGCACGATGGGCCGGTTGCAGAGCACACGTTGGCCATGATGTTGTATGTGGCGCGTGACATGCAGTGTATTGCCGCTGCGCAGACCGCACACATGTGGCGCGGGCAAATGGTGGCCGACCAAGCGCATCCGGCTACTCGCCAGCTGTATACCTTGGCGGGAGCACGGGTGGTGATTGTGGGTTTTGGCTCGATTGCGGCCCGCTTGGCACCGATGTTGACCGCACTTGGTGCTGAGGTGACTGGTGTGGCCAACAGCACAGGTGATCGGCACGGTTACTCGGTGGTAGCGATGGAAGATGTCGCGACCGTGTTGCCGACAGCCGATTGGGTCGTGTCAATTTTGCCGCATACTCCGGCCACCGAAAAGATTGTCGATGCGGCGTTTTTGGCACAGATGCAATCATCTGCCGTATTCGTCAATGTGGGGCGTGGCAAAACTGTGGACGAGGCAGCCCTCGTGTCCGCCTTGCAGGCAGGCGTCATCCGTGCGGCGGCGATTGATGTGACCTAT
>VGPG01000298.1 GCA_016875555.1 Chloroflexota bacterium
TCAAGGCCACGCGGCCGTCAAGGCGAAACAGGTCAAGCGGATTGCTCATCGACGATCTCCTGTGTGGCTCGGCATCAGCGAGCGCAGATATGCCACGCTGTGGGTAAATTGACTCTCTTCGTAGGCGCCCAAAGAAATCGCGTCTTCGTCACGCTCCCATGGGGTACGCCAATCATCGGCAGCCGGACTCACGTGACCGGATAGGTACTGCCAGAGCGCGGTGATGGTGTCGAGTCCGTAGCTCCGCGGATAGCCCTGCCACCACGCCGGATTCAACACGCGAATATGACGTGCATTGATGGCCGCTAACTCGATGTTGCAGGTGGCCGTGGGTGCATGCTCGGCCAGTATGGCGAAGAGCGCTGGTACGTCGAGCATGCCGTGACCGAGCGTGCTCCGTACAAGACGATAACCTTCTGTGGTCAAGTAGACGAAGTAGTCTTTGAGATGCACATTGACAATCCGTGAACCAAGGGCCTGCGCAAAGGCAATCGGTTCTTCGGCGACTGCTAATGGATTGACTGCATCAAGCGTTACACCGATGTGTTTGCCACCAACTTCGTCACATATTCGGATTAAATCTTGGCTATCAAGATCTTGATGATTCTCAGGTGCGATGATGACGTTGTGAGCCTCAGCCAGTGGACGGATTTGTTTGAGCAGGGCAATTTGGCGGTTGAGGTGTGCCTCCCAGCCGCCGGAGAAGGTTGCGCGTGCCCCCTCGAGCATGCCACTCAGCATGACGCGCAACACGGGCGCGCCGAGGGTTGCCGCGGCTGGGATGAGCTCATTCAGCATCTCGTGGCTAATTACAGCCCCGTCGAGTACGATGCGAATGCCGAGTGAATCGGCGCGCTTGCGGAACTCTTTGAGTCCTAGCGGTGTACGATCTTTGATGATGTCGAGGGGAATCTCGATGGTGGCCAAGTTGTGATATGCCGCCAGCTCAAGCAGGGCATGGGCGTCGTACGGTCGTGGGCAGACGCGCGGCGTACCGGCGCCGGCGAAGCCACACCGCCACGGAAAACTATACGCAGCCAAACCGATTGGATTGCGGCCAATGTGCATCGGCATAGGGTGATGTCCTTTGGTGGTAGTGACTATCCGAGATTCCCATTAGGGCGGAGAACAGCCTTGGGGATAGTCAACTCTTCCATGGCCATGAAGCCCTCGTGCCAGTCAAGCAGGTCGAATTCAGTAACCAGCGGTGCGACGTTGAGTTGACCGGTACCCATCAGGGTCAAGATGCGCTCCCACGTGCCGTGTAGATGACTGAACGACCCCTGCAGCGTGGCGGCTTTGATGACGAGGCGGTCAAGGCTGAACCCGACCGGTGCTGGCCCCCACCCAATTTTGGTGATTTGGCCATTAGGGCGCACCATGTCGAGACTTTGATCGAGCGTCTTTGAGACGCCGACAGCGTCCACGACTAGATGGGCACCAAAGCCATCTCCGGCGTTGAGGACGGCCTCGACGACATTCTGCTCGTCACTGATGAGCACATCATCGGCACCCATTTGTTTGGCCAAATCGAGGCGTGTGCCGTCGCGGCGCAGGCCGACCACGCTAATGCGAGCAACGCCGGCGAGGCGCAATACTGCGATACACATCAGCCCAATCGGCCCGGGACCGAGCACCACAGCGTGGTCGGCAGGACGTGGGCGGCTTTTTTCGATAATCGCGTTATAGGCCACACAGGCGGGTTCGGTGAGTGAGGCATGCGCCATAGGCACATGGTCGGGAATGCGGTGTAAGATGCCAGGCCGACTAATCACGTAGTTGGCCATGGCGCCATCCGCACCGAAGCCGAACCCCTTGCGCTTGGGGCAGACGTTGTACTGACCGGCACGGCAATACGGGCAGATGCCACATACCCACGAGGCAGTTTCGGAGACAACACGCTCTCCAACGCGAAATTCATCGACCCCGGCGCCGACCGCTGCGATGACTCCGGCAAACTCGTGCCCGAGGATGCGTGGGCCGGGCATTTGATGGTTATCGCCTTGCCACACATGGATGTCAGTGCCACAGACGCCGACGGCGCCGACTTGGAGGAGTACTTGACCGGGAGCAGGTGTAGGAACGCCGACCTCTTCAATTTGGGTGCGTTCACGTGGGCCACGGTAGACAAGCCCTTGCATCGTCACATTGCTCATGACGGTTTCCTTTGTGTGATTCGTGCGTTGTGAGGCGATTATACCACGAGGATACTTGGATACGGTGGCCCTGATACGGTGGCCCTGCATCTGACAAAAAAAGCACCCACACCGGCGGGTGTGGGTGGGAGTGGTGGGCGATAGTGGGCTCGAACCACCGACCTCATCCGTGTGAAGGATGCGCTCTGGCCAACTGAGCTAATCGCCCATAACAACGAAGTAAATTGTAGCATATGGGTAATATGATTGCAAACAACTTGACGCAACGACGAATACCGTGTACGATAGTCGGCAGATTGACTGGTTCTGCGAATGGGTATCGAATAATGCGTGTCTTCAAGCAGTTTAGCACCTATTATTTTGCGTACTTTACCGGCTCACAATTGAGATCGGCCATTTCGCCATGACCAACACACGATGATACGTGAATCGAACCGGCGAGAGGCATGACCTCCGCCGGTTTTTTGATGTGTCTTACACAGAGGAGGAATCAATGACGATGGCCTGTCGAGGTGTGCGTGGTGCCATAACGTGTCCTGCCAATACGCGCGAGGCGATTTTGGCGGCAACGCGTGAGTTGCTCGAGGCGGTGATTGCGGCGA
>VGPG01000299.1 GCA_016875555.1 Chloroflexota bacterium
AATCATCATAAACACGTCCATCGCGGCCTGATCGGTGTAGCGACTGACATGCCCCGAGGCGGTGGTGACGAAGCGGGGTGGTGTGCCTAGCGCCTCGGCTACCCGGTTGGTCTCGCCTGAGCCGCCGTGCACGAGAATAATCTGCTGTCCTTGGGCGGTCAGGGCGGCGATATCGTCGCATAACGCCGCATAATCGACATCGAGCCCGCCCCCAACTTTGACGACAATCATGATGGTGCTCCTTGGGTGGATGGGGTGCGTTGGATAGTTGCCAAGCCGAGCGCCACAAAAATCAACACCGCCCCGAGATACAAACCAGGACTCGTCCCCTCTTGGAGGATGAGCAGGCCAATCAACGACCCGACGACCGGTTGGATGAAGAGCGATACGGCGCCGAGACTTGATCCGGCACTGCGCAACACCCAGAACCAGAGTAAATAACTAATTACTGAGGTGAACACGGCCACGTACGCCACGGCCAACCACGCATCCCAGCCGACGCTGGGGAACGTGCCACTCACCACCGTGTAGAGGATGAGTGGCAACCAAATCACCAGACTGCCGGTGTAGGTCCAGCGCATCACCGTCATTGGGTGGTAGCGTTGCGCCAAACTTGCGCCGACCACGGTAAACAGTGATTCACAAAAGAGCGCTGCCAGCACGAGCGTATTGCCCAGTGCCCGATTGGGCGCATACTCGCTGTTGGGTGCACCGCCGAGCGTCAAGACGACCACCCCAACAATGCCAATGGCCAGACCGATGCTGCGTTGCCAGCCGAGATGCTCTTTGGCGATGAGCACCGCAAGCACCGCCGTAAAAATGACCTCGCCGATAATCATCAGCGATGAATCAGTTGCGGTGGTCAATGCCAACCCGCTATAGTCGAGCATCTGGGCGGCGGCCACGGCGATTAACCCGAGGGCGGCTAGTTGGAATCGTTGCATGTTGGGCAGTTGCTCGGCCGGCGCGATGCCGCCGATGCGCAAGCCCCAAAAAACCACGGTGGCCACTACTACGCGCAAGCCGGCAAGCAACAATGGATCAAACAGCTCAGTGGCTACCTTGCCGACTGCGTGCGATGAGCCCCAGATGATGTTAGCGATGGCCAATAACAAGAGTGCAAGTGGTCGACTCATGGCCTACACCTCCGGCACAACGACTACAACGGCTTGTTTTTTGGGCAGACTGGTGATAACAAGCGCACAGATAATCAACAACCCACCGATGATGAATGGGAGTGTGACCGGGTCACCCATCAGCGAGATACCGAGGAGGGCACCTACCATCGGCTGGAAGAGGAGTGCTACTGCCGATACCGTGGCGCCAACGTGCTGCACGGCGTTGAACCACAAAAAGTAGCAGAGTACGGATGGGACGAGCGCTAAGTAGATGGTGCTGAGCAGCGTGATATTGTCAAACACAGGAAACTGACCGTTGACCACGTACCAGATGATAATCGGAATCCAGACAATCATACTTGTGCCATTGACGATAAGCATCATGCTAATCGAGTCGTTTCGTTTGAGAAAGACACCCCCACGCACCGTGTAGAATGATTCACAGGCCAAACACGCCAAAAAGAGCAGGTTGCCGAGTAGGCGATTGGGCGCCGCCTCGGTGTTGGCACCGGCGGTGCCGCCAATCAAAACGACGGCACCCACCGCCCCGACAATGATGCCGATCAAGCGGTTGCGCTCGATGCGCTCGTGGAGTAAGAAGTAGGCCAAAATGGCCGTGAAGATGACCTCGCCGATGATGAGCAGGGCGGCGTCAGACGACAGCGTTAAACTGATGCCGCTATACCCGAACACAAAACTGGCGACGACGCCAATCATGCTCAATCGGGCCATCGGCCAGCGATCCGACTGCGCAACAGGTTGACGCTTCGTCAGAAAAAAGATGAGCGTCAAGACGGGAATCGTGATGCTGATGCGCAATGCGCCGAGCAAAAACGGCGGAACCGTGTCGAGTGCGGCTTTGGCGATAGCGTGCGAGCTACCCCACAGAATACAGGCCAGAATCATGCCGGCGATGGCCCAGGTGGTCGACTTCATACATTCCCTTCACTGCTACTAAGCAACGCTACTAAACCGGGTGGAGTCCAATCATGTCGAGTGCGGTCGTTTCGGCATAGCCGCACATCAAGTTGAGGCATTGCACAGCGGTGCCGGCTGCCCCTTTCATCAAATTATCGATGGCACAGATGCTGACGATGCGCCCCGTCTGTTCATCGATGTCAAAACCGACGTCGGCCAGATTCGTCCCACTCAAGAGTTTGGGCTCGGGCAGGCGGTGGAACCCGCTGCGTTCGCGGATAATCCGCACAAACGGTTCGCCGCGGTAGCAGGCACGATACGCCCGCCATAACGCCTTTTCGTCGACAGGCTGACTCGGCAAACACTGCACCGTCGCGACGGCCCCGCGTACCAACTCGACGCTCGTGATGCTCAAATGCACGTTGGTCAGCCCGGTGGCCTGCATGACCTCGGCGGTGTGTCGATGCCCGGTCGGCGCAAACGACCGCACGACACCGCTGCGTTCGGGGTGGTGCGAGCCGTCGTTGCCTTGGGCGCCACCCTCGGACGATCCGACTTTGACCTCACTGATGACGACATCGTTGGCACTGAGGAGCCCAGCTTTGACCAGCGGCAACAAGGCCAAATTGGTCGCGGTGGCGTTACAGCCGACGCCGCTGACGTAGGTGGCTTGACTGATGGCCTCGCGATTGAGCTCGGGCAGCCCGTACAC
>VGPG01000300.1 GCA_016875555.1 Chloroflexota bacterium
ACCTTGCAAATCGAGCATGACCCCTTCACACTTGCTCCCCTGAATGAAGGCACAGTTGGGATGCAACGTGCTGTCTGCAACGCGTGGCGCTACAAACAACAAAAACGGCATAGTAACTGCCGCAAACAAGTTATACACTGCCGCGAGTCGGCGGCGACGCTCGATATCGTCAACCGATGACCGCAACGCAAAATATGCAGCGTAAATGAGTAAGAGCACCAGAATGGTTGTCTCGCGTGGGTCCCAGTTCCAGAACGTACCCCACACGACCTCGGCAAAAATTGAGCCTGTTACCGTGGCAAAGAGACAAAAGAGCGTTCCGACTTCTGCAGCAGCTACCGCATATGCATCTGCTTTGGGATCACGGTTCCGTAAATATTTGATGCTATACCACGCTGACAACGCATATGCGGCCGTGGTTACCCAGGCCGTCGGCACATGTACGATGATTATCCGCCCTGCCTCTCCGAGTCCGACATACTGCGGAACTACCAAAAACATGGCATAAATGATTCCTGCCATCCAAAGGCCAATAGCAATTTTGCTGATGTCGGCAACGCGTTGTACCATGACTCCTCCGCACAATATGCAAATAATTTACGAAGTCATCATACCCGATGAAATCTATATGAGCAAACGGTGAGAAACCGCATTCCAACGCTCATATACAATCACTACACAAGCACTTTACAAGCGCTATATCCTTGACAAAACCGCCCTAGTTCGCTCAGCCAAATCACTGATATACACCATATGTTCTCATCATAATTACATATTTTTTGCGAATTGGTTATGACTCCCATACCGTCGCAAAGAGAAACAACGACGTGACAAACATGGCGACAGCATATGCGATGAGCGTTTGAATGGGAGCCAATCCGCGCTCCCAACCTAGCCCGGCCAATGCCAGCGCCGTACCACGCACCGCCGTCACCAACATGGGGATAAGAATGGGCAGTGACAAGACTGCAAATAACGCACCACGTGACGAGGCACGGGCAATAATCGCCGCCACGAGCGTTGTGCCTGCTACCAATGCCACAGAGCCTGCGGCCAGCATGGCACTAAACATGACGGGGTTTTTGACTTGCATGCGTAAGAGCACAATCGCCAATACCGCAATCAAGATGGTAAGGCCAATCAACAACAACAAATTGAACAACAGTTTGCCGAGATAGACGGCGATGGGCGGAGCGGCAAGACGCAGTGCTGCCGCCGTACGTTGCTCCTCTTCAACCACAAACACGCGTGAGAGCGCCGTAAATGCGGCAAAGAGCAGCACAATCCACATCATTGCCGAATGAATCAAAAAGAGATCTGCAGATCGATTCAATGGACCGAGACCAAGACTGACTGCCACCACACTACAAATTGCAAATAACGCAACTGCATTAATTGCTTGACGATTGCGCATTTCACTGCGTGCTTCGCGCCAAAAAATCGCCTTGGTAGCATGCCACAATGACACTTGTTTCATGCGGCCACCTCAAGTCGCATCAACAAATCCGCAAAACGCTGCTCGCGTGGATCATTAGTCGCAATGACGGTGATACCGTGAGCACGCTGGCGCACTACCACGCGCTCGAGTAACTCATGCCCCGTCTTATCGAGCATGACACTTGGTTCATCGAGGAGTAGAAGTGGCGGTTGATGGAGCAGGGCATATGCATATCGAAGGCGATGGGTCATGCCCGATGAGTAGGTCGCCAACAAATCCGTACCGCGCCCACCAAGACCCACCTCGGCCAAGAGCGACGCAATGTCATCGTCACTCACGGATAAACCACGCACATCCGCAAAAAATCGTAAATTTTCGTGACCTGTGAGTTCACGGTAGAGCATCAAATCAGGAGCCATCCAACCAATCAAATGACGCATCGCCAACGGTTCATACCGTTGGCCATCAAGATGAAACCACACTTGACCGGCATTTTGACGCTGTAATCCACAAATCACGCGTAGTAGGGTGCTTTTGCCACTGCCGTTGCTTCCAGTTACCACGAGTACCTGGCCTGTCGTAACTTCCAATGAAACATCAAAGAGCACCCGGCGTGCCCCGTAATCCAGCGTTATTTGATTAAGTTCAAGCGCCTGCATACCACCTACCCCGTTCGTCTCGTGCTAGCGCCATTATGACATAGATTTGCTGCGTACTTGCTATGCAACCCCGTATTCGCCAGCCCACGGTGCGTAATTCGGACTGCACACTCTTATGGGGCAGCGGTCATCTCCGATTTAGTACCGCTGTATGCGACGCACAGCAATATTATGTCATGTTATTGAACTACATTGAAATATGCACACGATGACAGGTACAATATCCTCAGGAAGACAGAGTGGAGATAACCAGATGAAATGGCTCACCAAGTCACACATCAAAGTCGGGCGTATCGGTTGCGCCTGGCTCATCGCTCGTTTTATCGATCACGAACCCAAATTTGTATTCAGCGACGAGGCCACGCCCGACGAAGCCCTACGGATTGGTGCCATCCTCTACCATGTCGATGGCAGTGACTATGCTCGTGATGGCCTCGAATCATCGTTTGAGGTGCTCTTGCGCAAATCGAATCTCACCAACAACCCAGCACTCGTACTCCTCGGTCAGATTGTAGGTACCGCTGATATTAAGCAGAGTCCACATCAAAAGGGCGAAGGTGCCGGCTTTCGGGCCATCCTTGATGGTCTCGGCTGGCGCTACCCCGATGACGACGAGCGCATCCTACGTGAGGGATTTGTGGT
>VGPG01000301.1 GCA_016875555.1 Chloroflexota bacterium
CCCGCTCCTCATTGAACCAGTGACGCGCCTCATCGAAGAGCTCGGTCGCCTGCCGGGCATCGGTCCCAAAAGCGCATCACGCTTGGCCTTTCATATTTTGCGCACGCCTGAGGCGCGCATTACGGCACTCGCCGACGCGCTCATGGCGGCCAAACAACAGGTGCGTCACTGTGATCGCTGCCACTACATCAGCGACCAAGAATTGTGTGTGATTTGCCGTAATCCGAACCGCCAAGGACCAACCATCTGCGTCGTCGAAGAGCCACTCGATGCCCTCGCTATCGAACGTACCGGCATCTTTCGTGGTCGCTATCACGTGCTACATGGCCGGATTGCACCACTCGAGGGCATGGGCCGCGAAGATATTTACTTCGATGATCTGCTTGAGCGTATTCATGCCGAACAGATACAAGAAGTCATTGTCGCCACCAATCCAAATTTGGAGGGCGAAGCGACTGCAGCCTACCTACAACGCGAAATATCCCCGATCGGCGCACGCGTGACGCGCCTCGCCCGTGGGCTACCCACAGGTGGCGACTTGGAGTGGGCCGACGTACACACGCTCACATCCGCACTCGAAGGGCGCCGTGACCTGTAACGCACACGCTATGACTCGGCAATCACATCACGCAGAAGCGGGAGCCCGATCGGGCTCCCGCTTCTGCGTCATCACGGTCACATCATGGACTACTCGCTGATGTGATCGAGTGATGGAATCGCTGAAATCCAGATTTGTCCTGCAGTAAAGTACACTTCTTTGCCGTCTTTGGTATAAAAGGCAAGTTGCGCTTCCGCACTGCTCTTCTGCCAGGTGATTTCTTCACGAATACCATCATGATAGAAGACACCCTTGCCACTACCGATAATCTGTTGCTCGATACGCCCCTTCTCATCACCTTCGATGGCCGCCTCACTGACTTCGATAATGACCACATTTTGTGTCGAAAGCTGTGCCTGTGAGACTTCGTCAATTGCCGGTTTGCCAAATCGCGTGCGGAAGTAGCTGTTGCTCATTGGATCGTACGTCCAGCCGACCGGCTGATCAGCATATTCAAAGTAATAGGTGATAGTACTTGCCGGTCCACGCTGCTCCATGCCCATGGGCAACGCGTAGAGATAGCCGAGATCTGTGCGCGTAAATCCGGTATCACTGCGCCCCAATGTGCGCAAAATACTGCCCGTGGTGTACAAATTATGTGGCGCAAAGCGCGTGGCCGTCTCAACACGAAAGAAGTTCGCCTCACTGTCGGCACGGAGCGCATCCACGTTGATGATGACGGGCGAACTCTCGGCGAGAGCAAGACCGGTCGGAGAACCACCTGCATGTAAATAATACGCACCAAAACCCATGGCCCATTGCACGTAATAATCGCGCGCACTGCGCACCGGACCGATGGCACGGTCATCGGCAGTCAAGTTACCTGGATAGATGGCAAGATATCGGGTAATCCCGTACTCGGCAAGTGCCTCAATCACCATCGAAGCCCGATTCAGCCCGGATTGCGGGTACGCGTCGGGGTGATTATCAATCATGATGGCAAACGGACGTACCGTGACTTGTCCGCGTACAAGCGGGATGACCGTGAGATCTTCGGGCAAGGTGATCGTCGTAGGGCTCGGCTCGATCGTCGGCGAAGCAGGTATGGCCGTGGCCATTGGCGTTGCGGTAGCGATGACCGGTGTTTCGGTAGGAACGACCTCTGCTGTGGGCACAACTGCTTCAGGAGTACTACATGCGTATATGAAAATTGCAATCAGGAAGCACATGGTGATGAAACGAGTGGAATTACGCACCATAACAACAAAAACTCCTTTTTACAATTCGGGCTCTTCTTGCTTAAATTGTAGCACAGCATGCTAGGGCAGTTTATATGATAGAATACTGATGCGTTCGTTACAAACATGATTGGAACGATGCAAAAATCTAAAACACCGTCAGATTTTCACGGCACACATCGACTCGACACACCATCCGCCAAAGGACACACATGCGCTATCAACGCGTTCGTCTCCATGAACAATCTGACCCGCGCTACCGTGCGTACGTCGCAAAAATCATGATGAGTCGGACAAACCACAAAGCAACTCGTCCCGCCAGTAATCGTTCCATATTTGGTGGCGAAGTCGAGGTGCTTTTGCGCCAGTGGTTGGCACAATTCCATCCACTCAGCGAACGGCGTTTTGTGGAGTACGATGAGCGCAATGGCCGTCAACTCGTGCGCAAATATCGTGAGATTGATGCCGTGTTCGAATACACAGCACGCCATCTTCATGTCTTTGAAATGAAAGCCACGAGCCAGGTACGTAGCCTAAATCGTGGATTACGTCAACTCAACGAGACGCAGACCATTCTGCAGACCATTATGGGTCACATTCACAGCACCATCTTGTTGGTTGACACGGGCATCATCACGGCGGATGAGGTCACTCAACGCATGGCCGAACCCGATCCCCCACTCTATGCACCAGTCACACTCGACGACTTCATCCGTGACCATCCGCACATTCCAGTTGTGACACCAACCGCGTTCGACCCGACCCGCGCAGAGGTACACATCGTGCGCTTTACGATCGACGACATCGTGGCACTTGCCGGTGATGATGCACCATCCCTGCACCTCGATTGGAGTGATGAATTCGAAGATGACGATGAGCCAATCGAACCGCCCACACGGATGAATTATGCATCACACGACGCACACGAGGATCTAGACGAGAGC
>VGPG01000302.1 GCA_016875555.1 Chloroflexota bacterium
ACATGGGAGACAGCTGACTTTCTCTATCACGCGCTCGTGTTACTTGCAAATCAGGGCGTATCGCTTGATAACATCATGCGTGAACTAGAGCGACGTCATAAATAACCCATTCAACAAAACATGGCTAGTGACGTTTCTGCGTTACTAGCCGTAAACTGACCAGACAAACGATAATTGAAGCCAGTGTGCCGCGTTCAAATCGTGCGCCATACACGGGTTGTGCTATATCAATCCAACTAAGTGGCCATGCAAACGGCCAACTCAGCAGTAACAGCAGTTCGATGCTCGGATTGTCGGGTCGTGCAGCAAACAAAAGCAACAATAAGCGGCTCGTGAGAAGTGCACACACCACACAAAGAAATAGCACGATGATTTTAGTTTGTTGCACGTTCAATATGCGCTCCTAATGCCTTTAGACGTGTATCAATGCGCTCGTATCCGCGATCAATCTGGTGAATATTGTTGATGACGCTCCGACCCTTTGCGCACAGTGCTGCCGTTAGCAGCGCCATGCCGGCACGAATATCCGGACTTGGAATGCCGTCCGGGTCACCGAACAGCTGTGCCGATCCGACCACAACCACACGGTGTGGATCACAAAGCACTATTTTGGCACCCATGCTGATTAGTCGATCAACAAAAAACAATCTGCTTTCAAAGAGTTTTTCATGGATGAGCACAGTGCCCTGCGCTTGCGTGGCCACAACTACCATCATCGAAATTAAGTCGGCTGGAAAGCCAGGCCATGGCATCGATTCGATTTTCGGGATGGCATTGTGTGCATCCTCAGTAACGCGCAATTCCTGGTTGCCAGGGACGACAATATCATCACCGTCGTCGATGAACTGCACACCTAAGCGTCCCATCATTACCCTGGTGATGCGGTGTTCACGAGGACGTGCGCCAACGATGCGTAGCTCGCTCCGTGTTACTGCAGCTAATCCGATAAACGAACCGACTTCCATGTAATCAGGGCCGACAGTAAATATAGTACCTTGGAGTGAACTGACACCTGTAATGTGAAGCATGTTTGTGCCGATACCCTCGATGCGAGCACCCATGCTATTCAAACAGTTGCATAAGTCTTGAATGTGCGGTTCTGATGCGGCATTCGCTATTGTAGAATCGCCATTCGCCAATACCGCCGCGAGAATGGCTTGTTCGGTGCCCGTGACACTCATTTCATCGAGAAAAATATCTGACCCGCGTAGTGAGTTGCACGTCAAGCTATACTCAGTCGGGGTGATTTCAACATGCGCACCTAATGCGCGCAATGCATGAAAGTGCGTATCGAGCCTGCGGCGGCCAATGGCGTCACCACCTGGCCTGGGTAACCGTACGTGGCCACGACGTGCGAGCAGTGGTCCGGCGAGGAGAATAGAGGTGCGAATCTTACGCGCAAGTATGGCATCTGGCTCTTTGTTTGACATGTGTGGCGTATGAAATTGCCACGCATGATCACCCGTCTGAAGCATCTGACAGCCGAGATCGGCAAGTAGACTTCGTTTGGTGATGACATCACCGATCTCGGGCACGTTCTGCAACGTAACAGGTTTATCTGTCAGGATGGTTGCAGCAAGTAATGGGAGTGCCGCATTTTTGTTGCCTGCAGGCTGAATGGTACCGTGCAGCGAATACCCGCCCTCAATGATAAATCGCTCCATGCGAACTCCCATCAGCTAAAGGACAGGTGTGACGACGTCAAACACCTGCGGGTTTTCGGATTGCGCTTGTTTGATTGCACTCTCGCCGCCAAGTACAACAACACGCCATTGTTCGCTCAAGGCGTGAATTGCACGTCCGAAATTCGCAAAGTCCGCATTGGTCACGGCAAGTGCTTCGTTGCGGATTTGCTGACGATACGCATCATCATCACCCGACAAATGTCGCGCCATGGCACCAAATCCACGCGCATCAGGTAGTTGATGACCATCAAGATCACCTGCCGCACCAATGATTGCTTGCAGGAGTGCATCGTCATCAAGTTCCAATTGTTGCAGCCACTCGCCTGCGCGACGATAGACATCGAGTGTTTTGAGGAGATTGGGGTCACGGTACGAAAGCATGGTGAAATTGCCGGTGCGCATCTCGAGTACGCTAAATGCACCGTATGCACCGCCTTGTTCACGAATCTGCTCATGTAAAAAGCTACGACTCAAATGGCGATTTACTACGATGTCCGCGCCAGTGCATGTATAGCCGATAGTGCTCAAACTACCACCAACTCCCACGTAATTTACTTGTGCGGGTGCTTGTAACGCTTCGTTGGTTGGAAGTGTAATGCCATGCCAATCAGTTGACGAATTCAATCCGGCCGGTATGGTATGCACCATGGTGCCGAGATGTGCTTGAATTTGATCGAGTAGTTCGGGATTGGCAGTCACATGTAAACGCATGCTACCCCGATTAATCAGGTGTGTTTGGATTGCACTCAACTTTTCATGAATAAGTGGCCAGGCAGCATCGCCCTGTGCAGCGAGTTGGCGAATGAATGCCAAGTACGACGCTCCGCTCGTGAGTTCTGAAATGCCACCTAGCAACGATAAGCCGGCGCGCAAGCGCGTGTTGATATAACTGTGACCACTCGGGAGAACGCCAGCTTCGCGTCGGGCTTTGTCCTCTCTCACGATCTGCATGATGCGTTCTTTGTTTTGTAGATGCGGTGATACAACGATTTCGCGCATCAACAT
>VGPG01000303.1 GCA_016875555.1 Chloroflexota bacterium
GGCGACAACATCGAGATGGCCGTTGAGTTGATTGTGCCAGTCGCCATCGAAGACGGATTGCGCTTCGCAATTCGCGAGGGTGGCCGCACCGTCGGCGCTGGTGTCGTTTCGAAGATCACTGATTAATTGATCACTGGTGACGCTACGTGTGCGCACGTGGCGTCACCATCTGTCATATCCAGTTGGCCATGATTGTGGAATGATGACCCTGGAGAGAGCGATACATTATGACTACTGCGAACAACAACACCCCCAACAGATTCGTTGAGTGGCTCAAAAACAGTGCGGCTGGTGTGTTTGTCAAAGAAACACAAAGTGAGCTCCGCAAAGTGACATGGCCGACTCGCGAAGAGGCAATCCGTTTGACCGTGGTTGTGCTGGTACTTTCTGCCGCCGCCTCAGTCGTGCTGTTTGCAGCCGATGCGCTTTTCTCTTGGGGTTTGTTGCAACTACAATCATTGTTTGCCCAATAACGACGCTGAACGAAGAAAGCGAGGTACCAGTGTCAGAACCGAACAGTACTTCTTCGGCAGCGAATGCCCCATCATCGGAGAATATGCGGTGGTACGTCATCCAGACATATGCTGGATATGAGAACAAGGTCATGCGCAATCTGCTCAACCGGATTGCTCAGCGTGAAATGCATCATCTCATCAGCGATGTGGTTGTACCAACCGAAGAAGAGATTGAGATAAAGAACGGACAGCGTCGTACGGTACAACGCAAAGTCTACCCAGGCTATGTGTTAATCCATATGATTCTGAACGAAGACACGTGGTATCTCGTGCGCAACACGCCTGGGGTATCAACGTTTGTGGGCAACGGCAATAAGCCGACGCCCCTTGAGGAACAAGAAGTGCGGGCAATCCTGCGTCAGATGGAGACGGTCGAACCCAAGGTGCGGGTCACTTACCAGGTCGGTCAAACCGTCAAAATCATCGATGGCCCATTCACCGATTTCGAAGGTGTGGTGGATTCAATCGATCAAGAGCGTGGGCGTGTACGCGTGTTGGTTTCATTTTTTGGTCGTGAGACCCGAGTCGATCTCGACTTCTTGCAGGTGACCAAAGGTGTCGAATAAGGAGCAGTTCTGTGGCTAAAAAAGTATCAGGCGTCATCAAACTCCAGTTGCCAGCAGGAAAGGCAACCCCAGCACCACCGGTCGGTCCGGCGTTGGGTAGCTATGGTATTAATATCATGGCCTTCGTGAAGGAGTACAACGAGAAGACCGCGGCGCAAGCCGGGAGCACCATCCCTGTAGAAATCACCGTCTACAGCGATCGCTCGTTCACCTTCATTCTCAAGACCCCACCCGCATCAGACTTGTTGCGCAAAGCCGCCCGCGTCGACAAAGGCTCGGGGACACCAAACAAGGGTGCTATCGGGTCAATCACCCGTGCCCAGCTCCGCCAATTGGCCGAGCAGAAGATGTCAGACCTCAACGCCACCTCAGTCGAGGCCGCTGAGAACACCATCGCTGGCACCGCTCGTAGCATGGGTATCGCAATCAAGGATTAATTGTTGTAACTATAGCCGTGGGAGGGATAACCCCGTTTGTACCACGTGGAGGAAGACATGGCTAAGAAACACGGTAAGAAGTATCTCGAAGCGCTGAAGAAAGTCGACCAGAACGCAGTATATGCTCCTGCCGACGCCATCCGCTTGGTTAAAGAGACGTCGTTCACCAAGTTCGACGCCTCAGTCGAGGTTCACCTGCGCCTCGGCATTGACCCGCGCCAAGCTGATCAAAATATCCGTTCGACTGTCGCACTCCCTCACGGTACGGGTAAGACCGTTCGCGTGTTGGTGTTCGCCCAAGGCGATGCCGCTCAAGCCGCCCGCGACGCCGGTGCAGATTTCGTCGGCGCCGATGAGTTGATTACCCAAATCGACCGTGAGAACTTCTTTGACTTTGACATCGCTATCGCTACCACCGATATGATGGCCAAGGTCGGTCGCGTTGCCCGTAAGCTCGGACCTCGCGGCTTGATGCCCAACCCCAAGAGCGGTACCGTTGTCGCCGGTGATGATATTGCCCGCACCATCAAAGAAGTGCGCGGCGGTCGCGTCGAGTTCCGTAACGACAAAACGGCCATCTTGCACGTTGCCGTCGGCAAGGTCAGCTTCACCGAGCAACAAATCAGCGAGAACATCGCTGCGTTGATGGAGTCGGTCAAGTCAATCAAGCCGTCATCAATCAAGGGCTCGTTCATTCGCTCAGTCACGTTCACCAGCACCATGGGCCCTGGCATTGCCGTCGACCCGAGCGCTGCGCAGAACATGTAATGCGTATCCCCGCGAGGCGTCATTTGTGTGATGCCTCGCGGTCTGGTATACTGCTGTCAAACGGAACTGAATACATGCCAGAGACAGTCGGTGCCCTAGTGGCATAATTGATGGCTAGCCATCCGCCGACCGAGGTGAACCCACTCAGCTACACGCCTTGTGTACGGGTTACCGCGTCTCATGTGCGGTAACCCGTTTTGATGTACATCAAATCAACACAAGGAAGGGGGTGAAAGCATGCCAACACAACGCAAGATTGATTCAGTCGCCGAACTGACCGAAAAAATGTCTCGAATGCAGGCCGTCATCGTAGCCGATTATCGCGGTATCACGGTGGAGGAAATCACCAAAGTTCGTAACAAGATTCGTCCACTCGGTGGCGAGTTCATTATCGCCAA
>VGPG01000304.1 GCA_016875555.1 Chloroflexota bacterium
TTGGGCCTATGAGACATTAGGTTGGGGCGGGTATTGGGGCTGGGATCCTGTCGAAAACTCTTCGTTGGTGCCGTGGTTGACCGTGGCGGCGTTGATACACGGGTTACTCGTGCAACGTGCCAGTGGCGGTATGCGGCGTACCAACATGATTTTGGCTGTTTCTACCTATATTCTCGTCTTCTATTCAACATTTCTGACACGTAGCGGCGTGCTTTCTTCCTTCTCCGTCCATTCATTTGTGGAAGAGGGATTAAAGTGGAACATGTTTGCATTTTTGGCACTGCTCGCGTTCATTGGGTTTGGTGCAGTGGCATGGCGCTGGCGTGATATACCAAACAAACCACTTTCGGATAAATTGTTGTCACGCGATAGTTTTTTTGCGTTGATGATTCTCGTCACCATCATGATGGCCACGATTATCGGTCTTGGCACCTCAATGCCCGTCATCTCATCAATACCTGGAGTTGGGCAGCAGCTCCAAACCACATTAGGATCGGTCTTCGAGCTTGATGACGGTACCACATATGACATGAATGCGGAGCCGTTCCAGGATGGACGATTCGGTCTTGTGGGTAGCTTCTATAGTACTGCGGTGCCCCCGTTGGGCATCATCCTCTCTCTGCTCATGATTGTTGGGCCACTCCTTGGGTGGCGCGACACTAATCCACGTAATCTGTTGAACGCCATCAAATGGCCGGGTGTGGCTGCGGTTATCGTGACGAGTTTGGCCGTTATTCTTGGGGCACGGAGTGTGATGTCTGCCGCATATGTCGGCATCGCCGCATTTGCGGTGGGAACAAACATCGTGATGGTTGTGCGTACCTTGCGTAGCGGGTGGATGCGGATAGGTGGCTACCTGGCGCACGTTGGCTTAATGATTTTTGTGGTGGGTGCGATTGCTTCAACCTGGTATGCCACACCTGAGACACGTGTGCTTATCCCCGAAGGTGAGTCAATGAAAATCTACGGCTACGACATCACGTTTAATGGCTGGCGCATGGATGCAAATGGTCGTGGCATGTTGGATTTGACGGTCATGCGCAACGGGGTATCTACGTCAGCTACGCCACAACTCTACTTCAATAATCGCATGGGTGCGACGATGGCATCACCGTCGGTACGCAGTGAAATTTATCAGGACATGTACATCTCGCCGGTCGAGTATCAGCCACCGTTTGACCAGAATATCGCTGACCTCAACGAAGGTCAGACCAAGACGGTAGGCCCATACACGATTACGTTCAATGGATTTGTTGTACCAACCGAAGAGAGCAATAACGCAGACATCAGTGCGGCCGTCACGGTTGAGTATGAAGGGCAGAAGTACGAAATCATGCCCGGTATTGTGATACTGGCGGATGAGCCTGATCCAGCCAAAGCAGTGCAAGAGATGCCGGTTGAGTTGCCGGGTGGTCATACGGCTTCAATGGCCGCATATGACCCAACGCAGAAGCGAGTGATTATTCGCGTAGGTGGCTTGAATCTGCCGATTGACCCGGCACGTGCAGTGATTACCGTGTCAACCAAACCGGGTGTCGTCTTGGTGTGGGCAGGAATCATCATCGGGGTGTTGGGTGGATTTATTGCGACAATCCGTCGCGCACGTGAATCCGGTTATACCCCGGGTCTAGTATGGAAGCGCGTCTCGATGCGTTTGGTCTGGTGGAGACGTGATAGCGAATCTGCGGTGTAAATTGATACGTGATAGCGGTGATGGCATGTACACACATGCCATCACTGGCAGTATGATGCACACCGAGGATTGACCACCCCGGTCTGCGGGGTGGTTTTTGGTCTGTGCTAGAGATGAGGCAATTGCATGGCAGATTTTTATTCCATCCTCCAACTATCACGGGATGCGAATCAGCAAGACATTGACGCGGCGTATCAACGCTTGCGTGTGGCATATAACCCGAACAATCTTGGAAATGTCAGTGACGAACTGCGCCAGCTCGCCGCAGATCGCCTCGGTGAACTTGATCGTGCGTACGCTATTCTCGCGGATGTGACGTTGCGTGCGGCGTACGATGCAGGTGTGCACACGGTGGTTGATCGTGCGCTTCCAAAACCGGTTGAGCCGATCTTTGATTATGTACCGCTCCCACCGGCCGCTGCTCAAGAGCGTGATGATGCATTTGTGAGTGAACCGTTGCAGCGTGAATATGCACAAAAGACCAATGACCTCAATCGTCGTTTACCATTGATTTTGGCGATTACTTTACCACTAATTGTTGTAGTATCAACGTTCTTTTTAACAGATGGCGGTACGCGTGTGGCGCCGACGAACACGGCTGAGCAAGCACAAGCAAATGCGCTAGAACAATTTGAGCAGGCCATCGCTTCGGCCAAGGCAGTTGCCGAGAACAATCCCGATGATGCACAGGCATGGATTGACTATGGGAACATGCTCTACAACAGTGTGCAAGTTGTCCGTGAACTGCAGCCGGGCAGTCCGTTCTATCAGAGTCGTGTGGCGCGCTGGCAGATGGCATCAGATGCATATAGCAAAGCACTGGCAATACGCCCCGGCGATGTGGTTGTCCTTGCCGATCTCGGTGCGAGTCAGTGTTTTTATGGGAACGATACGGGCGATCAGGCGCTCGGCACCACCGGCTTACAGCAACTTCGTCAAGTCGTTGAAGAGATACCAGTCACAGAACAACCACGGGTACTCCTCAATCTCG
>VGPG01000305.1 GCA_016875555.1 Chloroflexota bacterium
GATGCCTTTCATGCAGGTTCACACAAAGCCGTGGCAACGGGATATGCCGCCCATAGCAGTCATCAGGTTACGGTCGTCGGTCTGCCCCAAGACGGTGGCTGGCGCTGGCGTATGCGTGGGGCGGCGCTGTCGTTTGTGCGCATGATGCGTGAGCGCTATGGCGATGCACCGTTGCGCCAGCACTTCGATGTGCTCGTTGTCACCGACATGTGCGATGTGGCGACGTTGTACGGTGTTGGGCGACGGTTGTTTGCCGGACTGCCGGTGGCACTGTACATGCACGAGAATCAGTTGACGTACCCGTTACCGGCTGGGCGTAAACTCGACCTGACGTGGCCGTGGATCAACTATACGAGCATGCTTGCGGCTGACGTAATTTGTTTTAATTCGGAATTTCATCGGCAGAGTTTGCTGAGCGCATTACCGGATCTACCCCGGCGTTTTCATGATTTTCATGAGCTTGCGTTTGCCGAAAGCCTTGACGCACGCAGTTGTGTGCTCTACCCCGGCATTGATTTACACCGCCTTGATGTACCCGATGTCCCATCTGTCAACGCCGGTCCCCCGATTGTCCTGTGGAATAGTCGATGGGACTACGACAAACAGCCGCTGGTGTTCCTTGAGGCGGTGCGTGAGGTCATCGCACGTGGGCACGAACTTCGCCTGATCGTGCTGGGTGAGTATGTTGATCAGCAGGCCGCGGTGTTTGAGTCATATCGGCACACCCTTGCGTCACATACGATTCATTGGGGGTATGTGCCCGATATGCGGCAGTATTGCACACTGTTGCATCAGGCCGATATCGTGGTGAGTGCGGCCATTCAAGAGTTCTTTGGCATTGCAGTGATTGAGGCGGCGTATGCCGGCGCCGTGCCGCTGTTGCCACGCCGACTCACCTACCCAGAGTTATTACCGGCTGCATACCATGCAGAGTGTTTGTACGATGATGATGGGCAATTGGCCGATGCATTGGTGCGTTTGTTGCAGCGCCACCACTCCTTTGATCGTCACGCACTACGTACCTGGGCGCTGCGTTTTGACTGGCGACAAATGGCATCAACATACGATACCGTACTAGATGGTATGGTATAATAAGCGCATATTTAATGAGTATATAGGAGCCGCAGCGATGAAGCTCACCTGTCTGCAAGAGAACCTCAAGCGCGGTATTTCGATTGTCGGTCACGCTGTTGCCGGCAAAAGCACCCTACCCGTGTTGTCAAATATTTTGTTGTCCACGGATAATGGCCGTCTCAAGTTGGCGGCCACCAACCTTGAATTGGCGATTACCTGTTGGATTGGTTCGAAAGTTGATCGTGAAGGGGCAGTTACCATTCCTGCCAAGTTGCTCAGCGACTTGGTTGGCAGCTTGCCCAATGATCGGATTACGCTTGAACTTGAGCCGACCTCACAGAGTGTCAAGTTGACGTGTGCACGATACGAGAACAACATCAACGGCATCACCGCTGAAGATTTCCCCGATTTGCCATCAAACGGTGCGCAAGACCCGATTGCAGTCTTCTCGTGTGATGTGCTCCGCGAAGCTATCGATCAGATTGCGTTTGCGGCAGCCACTGACGATAGCCGTCCGGTGCTGACGGGTGTGTTAGTGCGTTTACGTGAGAATCATGCGACGCTGGCATCAGCTGACGGCTTCCGTTTGGCACAACGTATTATTCCGTTGGCGACACCAGTACAGATGCCGGTTGAGATGATTATTCCAGCTCGTGCCTTGATGGAGCTTTCGCGCATTATTGCCGGGAGCGAGGGCAACGTGGCCATGACGATGACTCCGGGTGGCTCACAAGTCTTATTCCACACCGAGGACATCGATTTGGTGACGCGCGTCCTTGATGGCAAGTATCCTGACATTGAGCGCGTTATCCCACAAGGCTATACCACGCGCACATTAGTTGATACGGCCGAATTGGCCAAGGCGGTCAAGATTGCCTCACTGTTCGCCAGCTCATCGGCCAATATTGTGCGTCTCGACATTCAGTCGGGTGGCGACATGGCACCCGGGCGGATTGTGATTAGTGCCAATGCTGCCGAGGTCGGGAACAACAGTGGCGTGGTTGATGGCATGATTCATGGCGAGGGCAACAAGATTGCGCTGAATGTGCGCTTTCTACAGGAGGCCATTAATGCCGTCAAAACTGCCCAAGTAGCGATTGAGACACAGACCGAGCAACAGCCGGCTGTCTTCCGACCGGTCGGCCTTGATGGCTATATTCACATTGTGATGCCAATGATGGTCCGCTAAAATTTTGGTACACTGCAGGTATTGCACGCCGGTGGCAACTGCCACCGGCGTTTTGATACCACACGAGGAGACGTCATGAGTGATGTGAAGCGCGCCTTGGCAATTGGCGCCCATCCCGATGATTGTGAGTTTGGTGCTGGTGGAACATTGGCCAAATTAGCGCGCCAAGGGTGGGAGATTACCTACATCATTGCCACCAACGGCAACAAGGGGACGCACGACCAAACCTTGAGTCCATACGTGCTTTCGGATACGCGTGAAGTCGAGCAGAAGAAGGCGCTCGACGTGCTTGGTGGCCATCGTGCCATCCACATGCGTTACAACGATGGCGAGCTCGAGGGTGGCATGGCGCTCCGGCTCGAGATGGCACTCTATGTGCGCATGCTCAAGCCACACTGGGTCTTT
>VGPG01000306.1 GCA_016875555.1 Chloroflexota bacterium
CAGGTCATCAAGGTGCCGGTACTACTGAACTCAGCATCATCTGGGTGGGCCATGATACTCATGGCAACAGGCTTAGTGGTGCTCGTCATGGCTATGATTTCTTTTTGAAGTAGGGATCGAGTAACAGGGACAATTGGGCGAGGCGTTCAGCCGGAATAGCGTGTGGAGCCGTCATAATCGCACTCGCTAGTGCACTATGTGCCGGGCTGGTGAATCCCTCACCAATTAATGGAATGGCGTGACTGATTATTGACTGTGCCATGGCTGAGTTGGCGTGCATCGTGGCAACCACCGTCTCAACGGTAACTGCATCGTGATCAGGGTGCCAGCAGTCGTAGTCGGTGACGAGGGCAAGCATGGCATAGGCCATCTCGGCCTCACGGGCGAGTTTGGCCTCGGGGAGTGCGGTCATGCCAATCAAATCAAAGCCGCGCCGGCGATTCTCGTTGCTCTCGGCCAATGTCGAAAACTGAGGCCCTTCCATGCAGACATAGGTGCCCCCACGATGGTAGGTAGCGCCGGCTGTTTGGGCCGCTATCTCAAGGCGATTGCTCAATTCGGTGTCGAATGGCTTGTCAAATGCGACGTGGGCCACTATCCCCTCACCAAAAAACGTACTGGGGCGAATACCTTTGGTACGGTCGTAGAGTTGGTGCGGGATGACGATGTGCCCAGGCGCGTAGTCGTCACGTAAGCTTCCTACGGCACTGACTGCAATCAGTGAACGCACACCGAGCATACGAAAGCCGTACATGTTTGCGCGCACGGGAATTTCGCTCGGCGTATACCGGTGGCCGACGCCGTGGCGTGGCAAAAACGCCACACGCTGACCGGCAATCGTGCCGATAACGTAGGCGTCGCTAGGTGCACCGTAGGGAGTAGTCAAGTGAACAGTCTCGATGTCACTAAGGCCAGGCATGCTGTACAGCCCACTGCCTCCGATAACACCAATGGTGGCCTGTGTCATGAGATTCCTCGTTGTCTCTGGTCGTAATTGACGTCGTTGTAGCATCATTCTATACTGCATTTGCAGTTCTGTGAAATAATCTGCACCAAAGGAGAGATGCTATGACCACTTCACAATTTCATGTGCCCGATATTTCGTGCGACCATTGCGTACGCGCCATTACCAACGAGGTCAAAGACGTCAGCGGCGTCACCGCTGTCAAGGTTGACATCCCTACCAAGCTCGTAACCGTTGAGCATAACAATGCGCCACAACCGACTTTGGTGGCTGCTATCAATGAGGCTGGGTTTGACACGGTTGAGCCGATTGCCTAAGTGTGCATATACATAACAAACGCGCCGCACAGGCATGCCTGCGCGGCGCGTTTGTGTCATATCAGGCCGATTTGGCAGGATCGTACCACACACTCACGATGATGACGCTCGCGAGGGCCCCGATGGTGCCAACTGCAAGATTGACATAGAGTGCACTATCCCCCCAGGCTAGCCGTGTGCCTATGTCAATCATGATGCAGAGTACGCACCAAGCGATGAGCTGTACGACAGCGACAACGATGCGCGTTTGTCGGCGAGATTTCACATAGTCACTGCGCATCGTGTTGACGGCGTCGCACAACGTCCCAGCAAACAACTGGTACAGCGTCAGATCGGTGGCTGAGACGAACGGCACAAAGGTGTTGCCGGCTGGAACACCGATGAGCGTAGCATGTTGATTGCTTGCTACGGCGCGATATGAGATACGTTTGTCACCCGGGGCAATGCCGAATTGCCCGATCCTGAAGAGGAGTGGTCCGCGCGAATAGATGTATTTGCAGTCTACCTCAACAGCCTCGCGCTCTTCGAGCACGGGATCGGCGGCCAAATCTTGATACGGCATTGTACTAAGAAGCTCCGTGGTTGGCGTGAACGTGTAGGTACCGACACGCACCGGGTCGGCGAAGATTGGCTCGCGTGCAAGTTCCTTCCAGACGGTGCGTGTATGATTACTCGATGCGTCGTTTTCGCGGTATAACTCCTCAACAATGCGCTCAAGCACCACATAACTGCCGCCGCGATGATCGGGCGCGTCGTTGATGGGGGCATCAGTGGTGATGGTATCGGTGATGGCATACAGCGTGTTGGGTAGGACAGGACGTCCCGCTGTATATGTGTCGATGACGGTAGCACGCGCAACCATGCGTGAAACATCGGGGACTTGTTCTTGGTAGGCCAGGAGATACAACGACCCGCCAATCATCAGCATACACCAGAGTGGCACAAGCATCGGGAATAACACGCTAATCCCGAGGATTGCATTGCCAACAATGGAAATTAAGAGGACAGCTCCAGCAATCATCAGGATATTCTTGGCCGTGCCTGTGCTCGAGGCAACCTGTGGGGATTGCTCCATAGTATTCCCTTTCTGTTGTGCGATGTTGTCATCATAAACGATTCACCCACGATCTGCGCAATCTACGCATGGACCGTGGGTGGCATGTGTTTGCTATGGCAAGGGATATCTACCGGCGCTCGTAGTTGGGGGCCTCTTTGGTGATGGTGATGTCGTGGGGATGGCTCTCGGTCAAGCTGGCCATCGAGATGCGATTAAAGCGTGCCTTGATACGCAACTCACCGATAGTTGCAGCTCCCACGTAGCCCATGCCGGCGCGCAAGCCACCGACCAGTTGGTACACGGTATCTC
>VGPG01000307.1 GCA_016875555.1 Chloroflexota bacterium
CAACCTCGCTGCCGCTCCCCAGACCCACGGCACGCATCACGACGGCCAGTCCATAGCCGACAAACGACTGAATCGCCCACGACTGCTCGAATACGGGCACGCCGGATATCTCTTGATTGGCGAGGCGCAAGCCCTCGATGACATAGCCGCTGATACCAACGAAGATGAGTGAAAGGAGCGCCTCACGGTCGTACTGACGCTCGTGCAAACGCTCTTCTCGCTGATGATAACGACGCCAGTAGGCCCAAATGAGGCCACCGACGAAGAGCAGACCCACGGCGTCGAGAATCGTCTCGTAGGCACGATAATAATCACCAACAAGAATTTTGCCGGCATCCGGGCCGAGCAGTGGAATCGTAAAATCTTCTTCGACAGCAATCACATCGGTGCCAATGAACAAGCCCAGAAAGCCGAAAAAAATCAAGGCATGCATCATGCCCGGTTTGCGATCTTGCATGGTCTTCTTTTGACCGAGCGTCTGCACAACAAATTCACTTGCACGACTCCCGAGCGCATCAAGTCGCGCATCGGGTCGCCCCTTACGCCACGTTGCCACGTCGCGCACGATACCATAGAAGAGCACAAGCATGGCTGCGAGCGCCGACACGTATACCGTCAGACTTCCTAAGACTTCACCGACGTTCCAATAAATCTGTCGAATCGCTTCAATCATTGCGCACTCCATTGACACGCCAAGCCGTTTGTGTACCGGTATCGTAGCATGGAGCACGCTTTTGCGTCAATAAATCAGCCCAATACCCGCCTTGTGGCAAAACCGCACTGATGCATCACACGCGGTGATACGCGTATTCTTCTGCCTGTCGCATCACCCGCTCTCGCGCATATTCGTACATCGCTATGTCAATATGGTGCAACCGGGTAAATTCGTCAATCACCTGTGGGGATACTTTTTCGATGGCGTGAGCATCTTTGTGTACGTTTTGGCGCGACTGTAGAATCGGCAATTGCTGAAACTCTGGGAACAAACACCCCAATACATGCATGCTCTGTGCATATGCCTCGACGACTCCCACAAAATCAAAGTCATCAATATCAAGCCCACGGGTAAATCGCATATGAAAGTTGGTAAAATCAGGCTTGAGCAAAAACTCCTCGAGCGTCCATTGCTCGGTATGAAAGCGTAACCACTGCGGGTTTTGGGGCTCATTGATTTGATGCCAATAAAAGTAATGCGACACTGCACGATCAAGCGGGTTGCGCAAAAAGGTCATATAGCGATGCCCAGAACGCTTCGTATATACACCCTTGCCTTGTGCATCCATGTATTGCGACACGGGTACATGCCCAACAACATAGCGGTGTGGCCACACTTGTTGACGAATATTGACGATTGCCTTATCTTTGGCACCCTGCCACCAATTGGCTGGTGGCGGCTGATGACCATACTGAGGCAAAACATTGTGCTCACCAAACCGCTGCACTATTGCGTTCAGCAATGATGTTCCTGCTGTCTTGGGAATGTGAACAAAGATGTACCGCATGCGCCCTCGCAATCTTACAGTTCGTTAACACATTTTAACCTAAATATTGATTTACATCAATATTTTTTGCATTCTGATGCAGTGTTTAGGCAATCATATTGATTGTTGTATCTGCATGTCAATACCTAAAATATACTACAAATTATCGTACTACACAATATATTTATGAAAATTTTAGGGTGCCGCATCATCACTCCCACCATCACCACAAGCGGTATACTAGAATCATTGCATTCATAGCAGAATGAAGTAAGCACACCAGGGAGGGTGATAATCATGCAGTATACGAACAAAATCACAGTGGTGACCGGCGGGAGCAAAGGTATCGGCGAGGGATGTGTGCGTGTCTTTGCAGATGCCGGCGCCACAGTGGTCTTTTGTGCACGCAACGAAACCGAAGGCAAGGCACTCGAGGCCGAGCTCAACGCCAAACGTCCAGGTTGTGCCTGGTTCATTAAGTGTGACGTCTCAAAGGTCAGTGAAATCGAGTCGATGATCAACGCTGTTGTGGCCAAGTACGGGCGCATTGATTGTTTGATCAACAACGCCGGCTGGCACCCACCAACACGCACCATCGACCAATTTTCGATTCAAGACTTCCGCGATTTGCTCGAGCTCAACCTCGTCAGCATCTTTGCAGCCTGCAAATTCGCCTTGCCCCACATCCGCAAGGTACAGGGCAACATCATCAATATGTCAAGCTTGGTTGGTACGATTGCCCAACCTTACGCCACCACCTATGTGGCCACCAAGGGCGCGATTACCTCGTTCACCAAGGCGCTCGCCATTGACGAGGCCAGCTACGACGTGCGTGTCAACTGTGTCTCACCCGGCAACATCTACACGCCACTCTGGCAGGCCGGCATCGACGCCTCAGATGACCCAGTTCAGACGCGTCAGCACGGCGACAACGCCCAATTAATGGGGCGCATGGGCACAATCGAAGAGGCTGGCAAGTTGTGTTTGTTCATCGCAGCCGAGGCCACCTTCACCACGGGTGTCGATCATTACCTCTCGGGCGGTGCCGAGCTTTCGTACGGCCGCAAAACCCGCAAAGGCGAGATGGGCCCTTCGTGGTAATCATTCGGTAAACGGTCGGTGCACGGCGTGTCCGTGCACCGACCCAAGGA
>VGPG01000308.1 GCA_016875555.1 Chloroflexota bacterium
CTGGTATGGCAAATGCCTTCGGTATCTTCTGGATGCGTCAATACATCGAAAGCGCCATCCCTAACGACATGATGGATGCTGCGCGTATCGACGGTGCACACGAGTTTCGCATTTACTGGAACATCATCTTGCCAGTCATTGCACCAGCTCTCGGCGCGTTGGCAATTTTGACCTTCATGGGCAAATGGAACGAATTCCAGTTCCCGTTGCTGATACTCAAAGATCAAGCCACATACACGTTGCCTGTCGCGTTAAGCACGTTACGCTCACTACGTGGCACCGAGATCGGCGTACAAATCCTTGGGTCGAGCATCGCAATCATTCCGATTTTGATTGTATTCATCATGGCGTCACGCCAATTCATGTCGGGCTTGACTGCAGGTGCAGTTAAGTAAAGTACTTGGTGAATCATGAACGCTCGGCTAACTCAACTCATGATCTGCGCCTCGCTTATGCTTAGTGCATGTAGCGGGGTGCAGACGTCAATACCATACACCGCAACTGCTGAGGCAACATTCACCGCGAATGCTTACAGTAGCGCTGTTGGATGTGAAAATCGGTTTGTTACGCACCCGTTACCACACACCACATCAAGTGGCGCTATAGGCAGTTATGTCTACACAAGTAATGGTAGCGGATTGGCCATCGGCGACCTTAATGGTGATGGTCGAGACGATATTGCGCTCGGAAATTTGGCTGGTCCAGTGCGACTCCTCTTTCATGAACAAGGTTTGGAGTTTACACCGTACGAAACTACACTCAGCGACGTGCGCGCACTGAGCATTGTTGATGTGGACGGTGACGGCAACAAAGAACTTGTTGCCACACGACGCTTCAAACGCCCCGTCATTGGCACCTGGCAAATCAACACCATGTCGTTTGTGGACATGCCAAATGTGTACACACCTTTTTATGCAATGGGATGGCAAGATCTGAATCGCGACGGTAACCTTGATGTGGTACTTGGGACCTACGACACCGAACAACTACAAAACCAGGGGCTTATTTTCAATCAACGTGGTGGCGGCGGAGTTTTTGTGTATCTGAACGACGGGACTACATTCCTACCCACGCGTTTGAACAACGCAGCGGATGCGCTTGCAATCGCATTTCCTGATCTCAATCGTGATGGCACACCTGACGTGTATGTCGGCAATGACTTTAATCGGTCTGAAGGAATTTGGCTCAATACTCAGCCTTCTTGGGAAGAACACACACCGTTCAAACAAACTACCGAAAATACCATGGGCATAGATGTTGCAGATTACAACAACGACGGTCAACTCGACATCTTTGCCACAGACATGAAGCCATATAGTCAAGACCCGCAAACAATGGCGATGTGGTTGCCGGCAATGCGCAAATTGACCAGACCACTGACCGCTGACGATCCACAGTATGCAGAAAACACTCTTTTCAGCTGGAATGGATCACGCTGGGAAAATCAGGCCTACGCACTACAAATTGACGCTTCTGGCTGGAGCTGGTCAGGTAAGTTTGGTGATCTTGACAATGATGGATGGCAAGAACTTTATATCGTGAATGGTATGATTGCCAAAGACTTATTAGACCACCTCGGCAATGCTGAGCTCCGCGAAAAGAACATGCTCTTCCATAATCTTAATGGTGAACGATTTCGGCGTGAAGATTGGGGACTTTCTGATGAAAGCAGTGGTCGGAGCATGAGCATGCACGACTTCGATAATGATGGCGACTTGGATGTATTAGTCAATCCACTAGATTCACAGGCACTCCTCTTCGAGAATCGCATGTGCGGTGGGGCTTCACTGGGCGTATCCCTCCAAGATCCGCATTCAAACAATCGCTTTGGGATAGGTGCAACGATACAAATCATTTCAGCTGATAAAGTATATACCCGTCTGGTACGCAGTGAATCAGGCTATTTATCGGGCGATAGTCATCATGTCCATGTGGGGCTTGGTACAGCGCAACGCATTGATGAACTCCGTGTATATTGGCCGGATGGTTCGCTCTCAAGACTCTCAAACATTCCCGTCAATCACACCGTTGAGATTTCCAAAGGAGTGAGTCATGACCAGTAATATGGCTACGTTTCGATTTTCGAACATATTCGATATTCGTGCAGAACGCATTCTCGTGATTGTGGGTATGCTCATCGGTAGCGTGGCTGCCATCTGGGCGTATGCCCAACAGATGCCCGCGTGGGTGATAGCAGCGACACTGATTGCTGGCGTGCTCCCTGCATACACCCGTCATGTGTGGAACATTTATACAACACATGGATGGTGGAGTGCGCTATTGACCTCACTGGTTGCGGCACAGAGCTTTCATGGCGTAGAACACGTCGTGCAATGGATTCAGTACCACATCTTGCGCATGCCGTTTTTCAAGGCGAGTGGCATTATCTCTGCCGCCAACGCCGAATGGGTTCACTTTTTGTGGAACTGGGCGGTGCTTCTCATCATGGTTGTTCTGGTTTATGGTGGGTTGCGCAACAAATTCGCCTGGATGATGCTGGCGTGGACATTCGCCCACACGGCAGAGCACACCTATCTGATGTGGCAGTACCAACAAACACTGGCAGAACTTGCACAACTTGGTGCGTGGGGTACGTCAGCACAAGGTCTACCTGGATTCTTTGGCCGCG
>VGPG01000309.1 GCA_016875555.1 Chloroflexota bacterium
CTTCGTTTGCGCGTTGGACAACAATTTCGCGCAGTAGTGGATGATTACCTAGTCTGAGTGCATACGGATTGTGCGTGATGGTTGTGTCTGCGTGTGGTAGGGAAGTGGCTAGAGTCCAAGGGATATGTATTGTCTCAGCTGCACCGTAGCGTTGCGCCTCACGAATCACATACTGGCGTGTCGGTGCATCGTCATCGAACGCTGCGTACCACAGATGGTGTGGGTATTGGGTGCGCAATCGCGCCACACAGCGGAACATGGCGGCATATCCACCGCGTGGTTGATGGTTTGGAGCATACAAAATAACGGCAATGCGTGGCACATGAAGCCTGACTGCGATGAAGATATACGACGAATGGTTCGTGTGGTATGAGTATCCTAGCATGCTTGTGAATTGAGAGCAACCCATGCGTATTTTGATTACTGGATCAAGTGGCCAAATCGGTACCAACTTGGCATTACACCTTCAGGCGGCAGGGCACGAAGTCTTTGGTGTTGATCGTCGTCCCAATTCATGGACTACGGCTATCCCCACGCTGCTCCAAGACCTGGCCGTGCCCTATCAGCAGTTTGTTGGTGGCATCGGGGGTGCGCCATATCCGACGTGCGATGTTGTGGTGCATTTGGCGGCGAATGCGAAAGTGCATGAGCTGGTCACACACCCACACAAATCGATGGAAAATATCGCAGCTACCTTCAACGTCCTTGAATATTGTCGGCATCAGCAGGTGCCGATTATTTTTGCTTCGTCACGGGAGGTGTATGGAGACATACACCGCTATCTTACCGATGAACAAACCGCTGATTTTGCCTATACCGAGAGTCCTTATTCAGCAAGCAAAATCGCTGGTGAATCGTTGGTGTATGCGTATGCGCGTTGCTATGGGTTGCGCTATATCGTCTTCCGCTTTTCGAACGTCTATGGTCGTTACGACAACGATATCGAACGCATGGAGCGCGTCATCCCGTTGTTTATGCGGGAACTTGCGGCGGGGCGACCGGTGACGGTCTTTGGCCGCGACAAAACGTTGGATTTTACGCATGTGGATGACTGTGTGGCAGGTGTCATGCGGGGCATTGAGCGCATCTACGCGGGCCAGATAGATGCGGCGACGATTAATCTGGCGTATGGTCAAGGTCACACCTTGGTAGCGATGGCGCAACTCATTGCGTATGCGCTAGACATTCCGGCGCCAGATATTCGTGTTGAAGAGAGCAAACGAGTCGGCGAGGTGACCTATTACATCGCAGACCTGCGTCGCGCCCAAGAGCTGCTCGGTTATGTGCCTCAGATTGACCTTGCACGTGGGATTGCCATGGCAGTTGCCTGGCAACGCGATTGGCAGCAGCAGTCCCACTAATTCTGTACATTCTCGTCGTGTGGTGGGGGGGCTCGTCGGTTGGCTCGTGGAGTTGCAGTATATCACCGTTGTGTATATCAGCACTCGTAAGCACTTTGGTGGGCATGCCAGGCATGGCGTAGTAGCCAAGCACAAGCTGGACGTGCGTTGGACTTGCCTCTTGGATGAGGACCACGTGCCATGTGTGGGTCTGCGCTTCGTAGTAGTGCCAGTGTTTTGAGGAGGGCTAGGTGTGCATTGAGGTATGCATGGGCGGTAGCATAGTCAGGACAGCGTGCACCAACCGTGCCAAATACGGTCAATGCGTGCTATTCATGCTGAAAGGCTTGGACGAAGCCAAGGAGTGCGTGGTCGTGTCATTGGCTCTATTCACATAAAGAAAAAACGCCGGGGTTTGATATCGAACCCCGGCGTGAGAGAACAATGAAGTTACTTGACTTCGACGCCAGCGCCGGCCTCGACCAACTTGGCCTTGATCTGCTCGGCTTCTTCCTTGCTGACGCCTTCCTTGACTGGCTTTGGAGCGGCATCGACCAAATCCTTGGCTTCCTTGAGGCCGAGGCTGGTGATTTCGCGGACGACCTTAATGACGTTGATCTTGTTGGCGCCGGCATCCTTAAGGATGACGTCGAACTCGGTCTTCTCTTCAGCGGCTGGGGCAGCGGCTGCGCCGGCGGCTGGCATCATGGCGCCCATCATGACTGGAGCGGCGGCGGTTACGCCCCACTTGTCTTCCATGGTCTTCTTCAACTCAACCAACTCGAGGACGTTAAGGGCCTCAATGCTCTCGATAATGCTTGCAATCTTGCTCACAGCAAACTCCTTAGTGATGTGTACCTACGACACAAATAAATAATACAAATAAGGACTAAGCGGCCTTGTCATCGCCACCCAATTTGTCGATACGACCTTGGACGGCATAGACAACGCCAGTTGCGACACTGTTGAGGACGCCGACAATCCCTGAGACAGGTGCGTCGATGGTGCCCACAATTTGTGCCAGAATCTCTTGACGCGTTGGTACGCTGGCGACGACCTCGAGGGCCTGATCACCACCGATATACGTGTCACCGAGCATCGCGCCGCGGAAGCTGAGCTTCTTGATTTCGGCGTTGACTTCTTTGACGGCCTTGGCAACTGCTGCGGCATCGGTATATGCGAAGCAGAGTGCGGTTGGGCCATACAAGGCTGGCTCAATGGCTGCAAAGCCGGTGGCTTTGGCGGCAATCAGGGCCA
>VGPG01000310.1 GCA_016875555.1 Chloroflexota bacterium
CTTGATGCGCTCGATCAGCTCGGGCAGGTGGCCGCCGGCGTGGACGTCGTCGTTGAACCAGACGCGGGTGGTGTCGGGTGTGGCGCGAATGTAGTCCATCTCTTCTTGGCAGATCGAGCGAATGCCAAATTGCAGGATATTGGCGCCCAAATCGGCGATGCGGCGGGCGACGCTGGCATGGCTATAGGGGCTCCCTTCGTAGCTGTCGCGCAAGTCGCTATGGGCGTCGATTTGGACCAGCACGAAGTCGCCGTGGATGGCCTTGATGGCCCGGGCAAAGCCGCTTGAGATGCTGTGTTCGCCGCCCAGACCGACCAACAGCTTGCCGGTGGCCATGTGCTCACGGGCGCAGGCCTCGATGGATTTGACCATCTGTTCGGGGCCGGCGGTATGCGGAGCGAGGGCCGGCAAGGTATGGACGCCGTATTCGAAGGCGTATTCGCAGTCGAATTCGCGGTCGTACAACTCGACTTGGCGCGAGGCGTTGATGATGGCGCGCGGGCCGCCACGGGCACCTTGGCCGAAGCTGACGGTCGCCTCGTAGGGGATCGGCAACACGATGACCTGGGCCTGTTCGTAGCTGGCAATATCGCCTTCGAGCCCCAAAAAGTTCTCCGGCGTGGCGTATTCGTAGTGACTCATGTGCTCCTCAACAACAACAAGTGCGTAAACAGTCGAATTGTACCACGCACGCACGGAGCGCTGGGTGTCATACAATAGGGGCGACACGCAGCGTCGCAGGAGGCCGAGATGACGACCGAGCTTTGGATCGATATTGCCCACCCCACGCCTGAGCGGTTGCAGGGCCTGGGCTTGCACCCCCTGATTATCGACGACATCCTCAAAGGTGGGCAACGCACCAAAATCGAGCGCTACGAATCTGGCGTCTTCTTTGTCTTTTATGCCTTGAGTTATCACGGGCGCAGCAAGCAGAAGTTGCATTCTGTGCCGATTTATTTGTTTGTAACCACCACGCAGGTGATGACGATTCATCACGGCGAGCTCGAGGTGATTGGCGATGCGCGCCAGCGCTGGGATGCCATGAACGGGTTGCAATCGGTGAGTGTGGCTGGCTTGTTGCACGTGGTGTTGGACACGATTGTGGACAGCTACTTCCCCATGCTTGATCATATCGGCGATTTGGTCGAAACGCTCGAAACCGAGATGTTGGTCGGGGCGCAGGCGCATCAGTTGCGTGAGATTGTGCATCTCAAGCGCATGTTATTGACAATTCGGCGCCAAATCGCCCCGGCGCGCGAGGCGTTAAACGCCTTGTTGCGTGGCGATTTGTTGGTGCTCGACGCAGCGGCGTTTACCCACATGCAAGACGTGTATGATCACGTGTTGCGCATCGTGGATGCGATTGATTTGCACCGTGATTTGTTGGCCACGGTGCTCGATGTGCACCTTTCGGTGCAGTCCAATCGGCTGAACCAGGTCATGAAGGTGTTGACCATGGCCTCGATTATTTTGATGGTTAATTCGCTGGTGGCCGGCATTTATGGCATGAACTTCAGCGTGATGCCCGAGTTGCAGTGGTCGTGGGGCTACCCTTTCGCCTTGGCGGTGATGGGCGTGGCCAGTGCGGGGCTGCTCTGGTTCTTCCGCCGCCAAGGCTGGTGGGGTGAGGAGTAGGGGTGGTTAGTGGGAGAGGGCCAGTGCGTATGGTAGCTCACTCATTGGCGCATCTTGCGAAAGCACATCACACCCGGCTTGTACGAGCAAAGCAAATGTTTCATCGAGTGCCGGGATTGGTGGCACAAAGATGACCATGCCGTCTCGTCCGCGTGAAAGCAAGACGCGATAGGCGTTGATGCGCAATCGATGTGGATCTTTGGCACTTGATCGCGTCTGTGGAGTTACCCATTGACCGCGGACAAATCGTACATCATCACCCCAGCATACAATTGGGAGGTCGAGCTCAAGCCCTTGACTAGCGAATTCGGTGGCGACTGCATCTAATTGACAGCATGAATATGGTGACGATGGATCGTCATTGAACCATGGCCCCTCTTTCAAGCGACGTGTTGCCTGAAAATCATTATTAATGCCGAATTGATGGAGACATTTTGCTTTGGATGACGCAAGTAATCCGTAGCGTTTGTCATATTCACCCACATACCGGTGTTGCGCGTATGTTTTTGCTAATGTAATATCACGTGTCACATACAACACAAACCCATCTTCTTTAATTGCCTTGCTGAGTTGTTGTGTTTTTTGGATAACACTCGCATCAAAACGAGGAGTTTGACCGTCAACGAGTGTTGCCTCTGTGCCGTTGAGCAGCGTTGCAACCCACTCTTGGACTTCTTCTGCGACATGTGAACGAAGCGATTGATCAAGGTCAAGTTTATCGCTTACGTAGAGCTTGTCTGCATCTGAAAAGACATGTGCAAGTCGTTTTGGTGCGTGGACGGTCCAGCTTGTGCCAGTGAGATTTTTGGCGTTTTGGACTGCGGTATTCCACTGACTCAGTCCTGCTTCTTCGCCAAGATGAATTTCTTGTCCTTGACCGATGAGGGCAATCATCATGGACCAGTCGCGTTGGCGACTGCCAATCAGGAGAAAATC
>VGPG01000311.1 GCA_016875555.1 Chloroflexota bacterium
AAGTATCTACCCAAAGTTCGTCACGTAGAAATCCAAGTGCTCGCCGATGAACATGGCCATGCCATTCACCTAGGTGAGCGCGACTGCTCATCACAACGACGTCACCAGAAGATCATCGAAGAAGCGCCCTCTCCGGCCGTCAGCCCCGAGCTACGTGCCCGCATGGGCGAAGCAGCCCTGAAGGGTGTGCGCGCCATCGGCTACCACAACGCTGGCACCATGGAGTTCTTGCTTGACCCCGAAGGCAACTTCTACTTCATCGAGATGAACACGCGCATTCAAGTCGAACACCCCGTCACCGAACTCGTGACTGGCGTTGATCTGGTGCGCTGGCAATTACGTATCGCCTCAGGTGAGCATCTCACGTTGCAGCAGCATGATGTGCAATTGACCGGACATGCAATTCAATGTCGGCTCAACGCCGAGGATCCTGAACGCGACTTCATGCCGTCGGTCGGCGAAATTCGCCACTATCTGCCATCGGGTGGCCCCGGCGTACGCGTTGATTCACACCTCTACCCGGGGTACATGGTTCCCGGCAACTACGACTCACTGCTCTCGAAGTTGCTGGTCCACGCCCCAAATCGTGAAGAGGCAATTGTACGCATGAAGCGCGCCCTCAACGAGACCGTCATCGAGGGTGTCAAAACAACCATCCCCTTCCAACTCGGCCTGCTGGATGACGACGTCTTCCAACACGGATTCATGCACACGCGCTACGTGGCAGAGTTCATGCCGAGTTGGCTCGAGTCCCGCAAGAAATAATCCAAACCGAGTTGGCCGTGACCCGTGCAGGAGTACGCCTGTACGGGTTTTCTTGTATAAAAATAACAATCTGCATACAAAAGTACGGTATGATAGGGGCGCAAGCGACAGATTACACGATTAACATGCGCTTATACCGATGTGGTAGAATCGGCATCCCGCCAGAAAGAGCAACGCCATGAACGTCAATCAAAAAGTCATCGTAGTGACCGGGGCCGGCAACGGCATGGGGCGCGAGACAACCCTCGAGTTGTTGCGCCGTGGCGCCACCGTTGCGGCTGTTGACATCAGCCAGAGTGCCCTAAACGAAACTGTGGCTCTCGCAAATGCTAGCGCAAATCGCATCAGCTCACACATTGTAGATATCACCAATCTCGACCACGTTAAGACCTTGCCCGCCGCCGTCATCGCTGCCCATGGTAGCGTCGATGGACTCATCAACGTGGCCGGTATCATCCACAAGTTCCGCAAAGTCAACGACTTGAGTTATGACGAGATTCACCGCGTCATGAACGTCAACTACTTCGGCACGGTCCACATGGTCAAAGAGTTCTTGCCGCACTTGTTACAGCGTCCTGCCGCACAGATCCTCAACATCGCTAGCATGGGTGGGTACTTGCCAGTCCCTGGGCAGACCATCTACTGCTCGTCCAAAGCAGCGGTCAAACTCTTCACTGAAGGATTGCGTGCAGAATTAACCGGCACAAACGTCGGCGTAAATGTGCTCTTCCCAGGCGCTATCGCCACCAACATCTCAGTGAACTCAGGGGCAGCGACAGCAGCCGAGGTCGAGGCCATGCAAAAGCAAAGTACGAGCACTATCAAAACGACGCCAGCTGATGTGGCCGGCAAACTCATCGTTGGAGCGTTTGAGGGAAATCCGTTCCACGCATTCGTCGGTTCCGATGCCAAACTCATATACTGGCTCTCACGACTGATGCCCGAGGGGGCTGCCAACCTCATTCAAAAGCAGATGGCAAGCCTCATCAAGTAAGCCGCACATTCAGAGATTTGGTGCATCATCATGACAAGGCGTGCGCTTGGCACGCCTTGCTTCATACATCCAACAATCCACCTTTTGCGTAAGAATCGCATACCGGTGGTATTGAAAGGAATTGGATTGTGGCCAAGATGATTTCGCCAGGGGTTGAGTGGAATGGCCTGTTGGCACAGACCAAAGCACTCGTACCAGAGGCATTCAGTAGTGATGGGCGTGTTCTCAACTTAATTGAAGGTGAATGGGGTCATCCCGGCAACGGCAAGACCTATATTTCGGCAGTTGATGGCACAAACATGGGCAGCCTGCCGATGCTTGGGCTTGACGACGCCAAGCGCGCCGTACGCTACTGCGCCCAAGAGTTTCAAACATGGTCAAAAGTATCTCTCGATCAGCGCAAACAACGTGTCGTAGACACCCTTGCATTGCTAAAGCAGCACCGTGAATTAATTGGTCGACTGCTCATTTGGGAGATCGGCAAACCGTACACCACCGCCATGACCGACGTTGACCGTGCCATCAGTGGCGTCGAGTGGTACGTCGACCAAATAGACAGCATGATGGCAGGGCGCACTCCGCTCGGCGTCATCTCGAATATCGCATCGTGGAACTACCCGCTCTCCGTACTCGTGCACTCCATGCTCGTGCAAGTCCTTGCAGGCAACGCAGTTATCGCCAAAACACCAACTGACGGTGGTTTGTACGCACTCACCGTGTCATTGGCACTAGCACGGCGCTGTGGGTTGCCCGTATCACTTGTCAGCGGTTCGGGTG
>VGPG01000312.1 GCA_016875555.1 Chloroflexota bacterium
TTTGTTTAGGTCTATCCCCACATGCATTTTGCCGGACTTGCGAATGTCCGTGGCCGTGTCCGTTACCGAGATGGTACGTAGCTGGCCGTTGTTTTTGCTATTTTGGCCCAAATAAAACAATGTCAATGTGTCTGCGGCAGGGGTAAGATGCCAGCTTGGTTGACTTGTTCCGAGCAAGTAAATCGGTATCTGGAAGTTTGATAGCGGTTTGTCAGCCCGCCGCACAAACCCATAAAGTAGCTCCGAATAATCTTTGGGTTTGCTGCTTTTGTAGTCAATAATCTCATAGCGTACGGTTGTCCCGACATGAATCATATCAACGCGGTCAACACGCCCCAGAATACGCATCCCGTTGAGGTCAAAATCGAGTTGGTGTTCAAGCAGGACGGGGCGGCGTTGTGGTTGGCGCTCATACAGCGCACATTCGTACTCCCACCAGCGTTGAAGCATGCCGTTCATGCGTAGCCAGTTGCTGCGTAAGCGTAATCCGCTTCCGAATCGTTCATGCCATGCACAACTTGGACGATACACTCCTCCACCGGGGAGTTGCACTTCTTGACCCTGCCACGCACCATGTAATGCAGCATGGACGCGTTGTGGCATCACGGTCATGCGACTTTTGAAGATGTCGAATGTCTCATTGCGCAAATCAACGTTTTCGACGGCACCGGTTCCGAGTACGGCACACAATATCTCGTGTGCGAGCGTGCCGAAATGCAGATTCCGCTCGTCGATTTCTGTGTCATCGTCATGCCCTAGTTGTATCACTTTTTCGTAGTAATAGCGGCGTGGGCAATTTAGATACGTGCTGATTTGACTTGCAGAGAACGTATTGTTCGTCAGCAGCTGAATGGCTTCGGTCGGTGGGGTGGTGGTCGGTACTGCCTGCGGAATCGGCAACGTGGGTACGCATGCTATTGATGTATCGTGGATGATTACGTGACCATCACGGTCAAATTCGGCTGAACCAGCAAATAATTCTGCAAAAAAGGGCGTCGCAAGTTGTGCTTGTCCGTTTGCGCCATAATGCGAAAAGCTCAGTATCACGTTTGTCGCATGACTCGCGATCATGCTACTAAATCGGCGTAATTCGCGTGCGTGCCACGCGGCTGGTGCAGTGAGTTGTGGTAATCCGGGGCGATGCGCTGGCGTGAATACCGCGCAAAGTGTATCCTCAGGGATCAATTGAAACCCAACGACACTCCGTGGTGCTACATGCTCACTTAATCCCATGATAATCACACTATCTGTAGCTGCATGCGCACCCGAAGATGTGGAGATGGTAATGGGCAAAGTGCTCCGATAGAGTTCTCGCATGGGTGCAGGGAGTGCATCTACTCCGAGGAGTAACTGCTCACGTTGATAGCTACTCAGCTGCTGTTGTTGAGCCAGTTGATCAATTTCATCTATGCGTTCTAACCAGCTTCGAGTCTCGCGCAGCCAGTTGTCACGCACATCTATTGAATGATTTGACGTTTGCCATGCCCACATTATTGCGCCACTCTGGTTCAGTAGGTGGCGTAGTTGTGGTGCAAGGGCTTGAGTTGGTTCTAGGGCATTAAGCCAGCTACGTACCGTGTGGTGTGTCGCATCGTCCGGATCAGCGCTTGCATGGCGTGCGGCAACTGGTGCAACGCCCACAAACGGTAACGTCAACACGTTGTAGATGATGTGTTGTTGTGCGTCCGCGTCAACGCTCTCCATCCAGCGCAATGCGAGTCGTGCCAAATTAATGATTGGATTCATGTAGTCTGGAGGTGCCACTGGGGGGAGTTCAATACCGTATTGTACAATGGCCGCACGTACATGCTGCACCAGTTGCTCGTCAGCACAGACCACATGCACACTACGGCCTTGTTTGAGCAGATGATGGCAGTGATGCGCAATCGCATGGCATTCATCAACGACGGTTGATGCTCCTGCGTGCCACGGGTGCGTGCTGTTGTGCGTTCGTGTACCTACCACGCTGAAGGGTGGTAGCGGTTCGGCTGTTCCATGCAGTAATCGCCGGCTCAATTGACTGCCATGATTTGATGGGCCAATGAGTGGTACGGGATGTGCATGACTTGATAGCCAGTGTAGGAGCGCGTGCTGTTCTGGGAGTACATCCTGATGACTTATCCAGGCACCGAGCCACATGTCGTGTGTATGAGCGTATTTTGAGAGCACCGCGCATTGTGAAGGTTGCGCAAAGTGCAATTCGCACCCAACGATTAACTCGTATTCTAATGCTGGCAGTGGTTCGTCACTGACGTGGAGCGCAACGTCATCATATCCGACTACACCATGGGTATGTAATAAGTCGACATAATTAACATATGTTGCGCCAATTTCGTGGTGGACATCTATGTCAGCGTGCACGTTTGCCCAATGTGTTCGGTAATTTGATATCCAGCTGAGCATTTGACCAATCTCACGGAGTGCGCCACGATGATTACCGTACTGCCGCCATAATGGGCCATCTGCGCGTTGCCATGCCTGCTGTACCAAAACAGCACGACTTGTCGCGTTGATGACTTTGCGCGGT
>VGPG01000313.1 GCA_016875555.1 Chloroflexota bacterium
TGTCGAGCCAAACCCTGCTGATTCACCGCTGTGGGACTGTCCGAATCTGCTGATTACGCCGCACGTTGCCGGCGGCCGACCAATCGGTGGCGATGCCTTGTTGTTGCGCCAATTGGCCGCGTGGCGTGCCGGTCAACCATTGGCCAATCGGGTGGTGTAGGGATACCTGCACCGGCATGCAATGACGAGGGGGGGATGGAGACCGCATGCCGGTCGGTAACATACAGCTCCACGGCTCAACGTGGAATGGCTGGGGGCAAGGCACGACCTTGCCCCCAATTCGCGGTGGTGGAGTGCCCTAATCCAACGGTGCCAACCATGATGACTGTTTGGGGAAGAGTGCGTGTAGCAGTGGCTCAGTCTCGAGACTCGACCAGATGTCGGGGTAGCTCTCTTTGAGCTCATAAATCGAACGCATGCCGAAGATTTGTTGGAGCATTACCAGTGGCGGATAGCCGGCATCAGCCTTCTTATCGTCAGCCCCTTTGCGCCAATCAGCAAAGCGCAACTTGCCGTTGCTGGCGATGATTTTGAGGCCACCACGATAGAAGTAAATATTCACCTCGCCGGTATACCCAGCATAAGCACTCTGGGCCAAACGGCGCTCAAGTGCCGGAGCAATCTGACCAAGCAATTTGGGCAAATCGGGCACCCGGATATACCACCCATATGGCCGATGCCAACGGTGTAATCGTTGGGTGATGAGCGGGTAAATCGGGTGGTCGACGCCGAGCCCGAAGTAGAGCGTGTCTGCCGGTTTGGTGCGACTATCCCATACTGGCATCTGTGTCGAAATATCGCGTAGCGCACGCGTCAAACTCGGGAATATCTCGCTCATACGCACATGCGGCTCGGTGCTGAGTGACCAACAACCGAGTACGTTCGATGGCCGAATACGGCTTAGCCAGAACGACCCGACCACATCTCCGCTGTCTGGGCGTGTGATGACGTATGGTACCCACGGCTCGTGGGCATCGGTCTCAGCGATAGCATATCTGAAGTATGCCGCGTCGATCTTCGAGCTGACCAGCATCGGCAAGTTGTTGTGCGCCCTTGTACGCTCGCGCTCGTAGAGCATCAACAACGCCATGATGTCGTCGTTGCTGGCTTTGCGTACGGCGAAAGGCTCTGCTTGCCCCTCTTCGAGTGCTGGTATTGATTGAAATGACAGTGCGTGACCGCCACCCAACGTCAATGCGTATTCGTAGCCGAATTGTCGGTAGTAGTACGGGATGCCCGTGATGCCTTGGACGAGGTCGCCACGTTGCTCGCTCCGTGCGTGAATCATTGCAAAGATTTTGCGCACAAACCCGCGATTACGCACGCGCTCGTCTGATGCCACAATCTCGGGGCGTCCGCCTTGAATTGCCATGCCAGCATATTCAATTGGCATGCGCATCAAGAGCGTCGCCGCAACCACCGTGTTGGTGCTATCTGTGACTACTGCGATATCGCCTGGAATGCCGAGCGGATGCGTGCCGCCGACAACTCGGCGGGCAAAGTTGGCTACCTTCTGGTTACGGCCGCTCTCATGCTCATCACCAAACACGCGAGCGTACAAATCATCGATGCTGGCCTGATCACTCTCTGTGGCCCAACGGAGTGTAAATCCATCGGCGAGGTGTTCTTGATAGGCAGGGTCGTGTAATGCGATCAACGGTCGTGTTGTCATTGTATCCTCAGTAATTATTAGTTCATCCAAAGAAACCAAGACGCTTGCTTGGGGAACAGCTCGTTCAACAATGGCGTGCTCTGATTGTCTGCCCATACGTCAGGGCGCCAGTCGCGTAGTTCGGCCAGTGAGCGCCAGCCAAACAGCTGCTGGTTGAAAATACTCGGCGGGTAAATTGCATTGGCGCTGCTTCCATCGTTTTCGTAGATCGGTGGGTGCCATGGCGTGAGATTGGTGAGCTGACCATTCTGCCATTCGAGCTCAACTCCGTCGCGAAAGAACGAAAGTACCAGTTTGCCGGTATATCCTTTGAATACACTCTGGGCAATCCGACGCTCAAGTACAGGGGTAATCTGGCCCAAGAACTTGACCATGTCGGGAACGCGTAAATACCACGTATAGGGTGCTTCGTAGTGGTACGGTATGTTGCGATTCGTCAAGAGTTGCCTGATTGGGTGATTGCCATCAACCTGGATTTCGATGGAGTGAATATCTGGATGTGCCGGGACAACCTTGCGAATATCGGCAAAAATCTCCTTCGCAGCGTGCAAGGTAGGGAGCAACAATTGCGCCATGCTTTGATTTGCGGCAGCGCCGATGCCGATAATGGCCCACTTGCCGTCCCAACTCCGTTGATCGGCCAAAACATAGCCGAGTACACTGCCTAAATCATTCACCATGAAGTATGGAATGAATCCCTCAGTCGATACCGACGTGCTCAACACATGCGTAAAGTATTCAGGAGTATATGGCGTTGACAACAACACATTGCGTCCGAACCGATCGTTATTGTAGAGCGCCACAAATTGTTGGTACTCGGCTAGTGCGACCCGACGCAATCTGATTGCA
>VGPG01000314.1 GCA_016875555.1 Chloroflexota bacterium
CAGGCCGACATCCTCGTCCTCGACGATATTTCGAGTGCCGTTGATGTCACCACCGAGGCCCACTTGTGGCAATCGTTACGTCAACACGGCACCGGCACGTTGGTAGCAAGTTCACATCGTCGTGCGCTCCTCCAACAAGCCGACCAGGTTATCGTTGTCGCCAACGGCACAATCGTAGCACACGGGCGCTACACCGATGTGGCGCATCATCTCATCCACCTTGACGGCTAAACAAACACGCCCCGGCGTAGGCATACCTACGCCGGGGCACATCAGGATACATCGCGTTAGACACCCATTATCACGAGCAGGAGTGTCAACGTGACCAAACTCAACACGGTCGATACGACCACGCTCCCGGTCACAAATTGTGGACGCGCATTGAATTCGCGTGCATACAGCACCATATTGAATGCCGTCGGCATGCTGGCCTGCAACACCACGACTTTGGTCGTGAGCGGGTCGAGTTCAAGCACCACCGCTGCACCGTATGCAATCAACGGCGAGATGAGTAAGCGGATGAAGACACCAATACTCGTGACCGTTCTATCCTCAACTTCTGTGTTTTGGGCCAACTGCATACCGAGAAGCACCATCAAAAGCGGCGGGATGATTTGTGCGAAGATATTAACCCCACTCAGAAGCGACCCAACAATATTCGGCGAATACACATCAAAGCCCATCCAACGCAGTGTCAATCCTAGTAATGCCGCATAGATTGGCGGCATGCGCCATACCTGACGCAACACACTGCGCCAATCGCTGTGGCCGGCCCGTGCCACCGCAATCGTCAACGTCTGCACCAGCATTGCCTGCGCAATAAAATACACCATCGCACGTTCGAATCCCTCGTACCCAAAGGCAATTCGCGATGCAGGTAACCCATAGTTTCCCGTGTTCATAAACATCGTAACCAAGAGCAATGCCGCAGTCGTATGTGCATCATGTCGTTGCCATCGCGTCAACACATACGTCATCACACCGATGGCAAGACACACGATGACCGATACCAACGAGATACGCACGACGTCGTCACCGGTTATTTCAATCTTCACAATCGTAATAAACACCAATGCGGGATTTAACACATAGACACTCACCGCATTGAACCAGCGTATGTCAATCGGGAGATAGCGCTTAAGCAAAAACCCACCGCCCATGACCACCAGAATCGGATATAAAACCTCGATAAATACGTACATCATCGGTCGTGCCTGTTCCGTGTGGAGCGGATGTATGCCATGATTACAGAGAATCCTATGCGGAGCGTTATCAGCGGTGCGACGTTAGATGCCCATCAGCGTCAGCAATATCGTCAACGTCACCAGACTCAACACGGTTGATACGACCACGCTCCCCGCCACAAACTGCGGTCGCGCGTCAAACTCGAGCGAGTAGAGCACCATGTTTACGGCTGTCGGCATACTCGCCTGCAAAATCACCACCTTGGTGGCCAGTGGGTCCAAATCGAGCAACAACGCGGCACCCACCGCAATCAGCGGTGACGCCAACAAGCGGATACCCACACCTATGGTTGTGAGTTTCACGTCCTCGATGGCCGTGTTTTGGGCCAACTGCATGCCTAGGAGCATCAGCAGAAACGGCAGGGTGGCCTGTGCCAACAAATCAATGCCGTTTAGCATGGCCCCTGCCACATTGGGTGCCCCCACTTCGAAGCCCATCCAACGTAACGCTAGTGCCGCAATCACGGCGTAGATGGGCGGCATCTTGAAAATCTGGCGCAGGCCCGTCTTCCAATCGCTTTGGCCGGCCTGGGCAATGGCAATCGTCAGCGTCTGCGCCATAATCGCCTGTGCAATAAAAAAGAGCAACGCCCGTTCGAGTCCAGCCGGGCCAAAGGCAAAATTCGCAGTCGGCAAGCCATAATTACCCGAATTCATGAACATCGTGACCAACAACAAGGCCGAGGTACTTTTGGCATCCTGACGCAAAAATCGCGCAATCACTAATGCAATCAGCCCCGACCCCAAACAGGCTGCCACGGATACCAATGAAATGCGCAATATGTCGTTACCAGGAATATTGATTTTGATGATATTGATAAAAATCAACGCCGGGCTCAGCGCATACATGCTCAATCGGTTAAGCGACCGTGTGTCAATCGGCAAAAAGCGCTTGAGTGTATACCCAATACTCACCACCACCACAATCGGCAACAGCACCTCGATAAATGCATTGATGAGCATGAGCATCCCTATAATTCGTAAAGACGCATAGTCATGCGTCTCATCAAGATCCCGATAGATATATCTCTGAGAGACGCATGACCGTGCGTCTCTCACCCTATTTTGCCGCAACTAATCAATATCGCGAGACGCATGACCGTGCGTCTCTCACCCTATTTTGCCGCAACTAATCAATATCGCGAGACGCATGACCGTGCGTCTCTCACCCTATTTTGCCGCAACTAATCAATATCGCGAGACGCATGACCGTGCGTCTCTCACCCTATTTTGCCGCAACTAATCAATATCGCGAGACGCATGACCGTGC
>VGPG01000315.1 GCA_016875555.1 Chloroflexota bacterium
ACTTGAGATGCTTATTGTGCAAACGCTGGCGTCACCGCAAATACGAGACCGCGTGCAACGCGGTATGCGCAAATTAGTCAGCGAACATAGCGTTGATAATGCTGTGTCGTTCATCCAACGTGCGATTGCAAATCATCGTTGACTTTGCATTGGTGTACTGCTACAATGACAGCTAATCCGATTATGTAGAAAGGGGGCGCAAATGGCGAGCATGCATCCACTCTTGAATTTGCGTCACCTGTTATCTTGATTGCTGATTATCAGTGATTCAACCGCAGGCATGATGCCTGCGGTTTTTTATTGCTCTGTAACTCAAAGGGACGAGTATGACCACTCGAGTGAAGTTTTCGCAGTACCAAGCACTTCTCTACAAATACTTTTGGCCACAACGCGTGCAAGTCGTGCTGTTGTTTGTGTTGATCCTGTTTGATAATATATTCTTGCTCTACGGCCCAAATCTTCTCGGCCAATTTGTTGAGGCTGCCATTGACGTCGATGATGCCACCGTCTTGCAGAACATCGGCATCCTGTATCTGGTTACGGCGTTGCTCAGGCAAGGAGCTCGTCTGGCAACAACATATGTTGGTGAGATGACAGGATGGCGTGCCGCGAATGCATTGCGCTATGACTTGGCAAAACATACGCTCGCTCTTGACATGTCGTATCACAAACAACAGACACCGGGTGTCATGATCGAGCGCATTGATGGTGATGTTTCGAGTCTCAACCGATTTTTCTCGCAGATGGTGTTGGAGATTGGTGGCAGTCTGCTTTTGCTCGTTTCGACGGTGAGTTTGCTCCTTTGGCTTGATTGGCGACTGGGTGTGCTCCTGTTTATTTTCACTGTGGTTTCCGTAGTAGTGATGTATTCGATGCGTGAGATTGCGGTGCCTTTTTGGGAAGGTGGTCGTGAGGCGTCGGCGCAGTTGTTCGGCTTTCTCGAAGAGCGCCTTGCTGGTATCGAAGATATCCGTGGCCTCGGCGCCAGTCAAAATGTATTGCGTCGGCTTGATATGCTCATGGAACGCAAGAATTATTTTGATATACGCCGATGGGTCTATGGGTCTGCAACTTGGATCATTCCGCTCGGTTTGGCAGCGCTTATGACCATGGTTATCCTCGCAGTAGGATCATGGTTATACATTCGTGGCGAAATTGGAATTGGGTTAATCTTGATGACCATTTTGTATGGTGAGATGATTATCTGGCCAATTCGTAACATTGCAAGCGAAATTGACCAACTCCAGCAAGCAGCCGCAGGGATTGTACGTGTGGCGGAATTGCAAGCTATCTCGTCAAAACTTACTGACGGCGATCGAGATGTGCCCGCTGAAGTGCCGTCATTGTCGTTTGAGCAGGTGACGTTTGCCTATAATGATGGTGAACACGATGCTCCCCCGGTACTCAACAACGTCTCGTTTGCTGTTCCTGCGGGTCAGACCATCGGATTACTCGGTCGTACTGGTAGCGGCAAAAGCACACTGATTCGACTGCTTTTTCGGTTATATGATGTATCATCTGGCCGGATTACCATCGATGGTGTACCGCTCACGCAATTTCGACTTCAGTCGTTGCGCCAGCGAGTCGGATTAGTCACTCAGGATGTGCAGTTGTTCTACGCAACCATCCGCGATAATTTGACATTTTTCAACAAAGACATAAGTGACGAACACCTCTACGCCGCTCTGCGCATGCTGGGACTTGAACGATGGTTACAACGTCAACCTGAGGGTTTAGACACAGTGTTGACATCCACGAACATGTTGTCTGCTGGTGAAGCGCAACTTATCGCGCTTGCGCGTGTCTATCTGAAACAGCCACAAGTCATCATTTTGGATGAAGCATCGGCACGTATTGACCCTGAAACAGAACGCTTAGTCGAGCAGGCGTTGGATACCGTACTTGCCGGTAAAACCACAATCATTATTGCGCACCGATTGCAAACTGTGCGTCGTTGTGATTACATTGCTATTTTGGCAAATGGCAGTTTAGCGGAGTTTGGTAAAGAGAGTGATCTTCGAGCTGAAGCATCCTCCCGTTATGCAACATTGCTTCGCCATGGAAGCACAGAGGAACTAGTATGACCACAAAACCATCTGCAGTGCTGGGCATGATGATGCGTAAAGGTGGTTGGTGGTATGTCGCCAATCTTACAATCAACGTGGTTGTTTTGCTGATAGAATTGCTGCCTGGCATCATTACACGCGATATCTTGAACGGGCTACAAGATCAGACATTGCTATCTGTACCGTGGCTCCTGATTGCTGGTCTGCTCGGGATTACCATGGCACGCGTCATCATGTTCTTTTTGGTAAGTTATGCCCACATCAAAGCGCGTATCCCCACAGAAAACACACTACGTCGCGCGCTATTGCGCCGTATTCTGCAAATGCCTGCAGTGCGTGCGCTTAAGGGGTCGCCTGGTGAGGTTGTGTCGAGATTTCGTGATGATGTGAACGAAATGCCGCATGTCATTTTTCAATTGAACGACATCATAGCACTCGGGGTC
>VGPG01000316.1 GCA_016875555.1 Chloroflexota bacterium
TTTTGGTAAGGGTATCGTGCAGAGCATCTACCCATTGAGTAATGGTGGAACAGCGCGTCTCACGGTCAGTCAGTGGTTAACGCCTGAGTTGTATGCAATTCACAAACAAGGGCTGATTCCTGACGTGATTGTTGAAGATGCCGAAGATGCACCAGCAGATGCGCCGTGTGTGGCCAATCGTCGACCGGTCGAAGGTCAGGCATTGTGTCGTGATCCGCAGTTAATGCGTGCACTCGAGTTACTGCCGTAACCGAATTGGTTGTTATGCTAAAAATCCCCCCACCACGGTAGATGACCGCGGTGGGGGGTGTGTGTAATGGCCTAGGGCTCGTACACTTTGCCGACGGCCGCAGGTGGGCGAGCGCGGCCGATGACGCCCGCGAGTACGACCACGGTAATGACGTATGGCAGCATTTGCACAAACTGCGAAGGGAGCGCAAAATCAAAACCTTGGATTTTGATTTGGAGCGCATCTGCGGCACTAAAGAGTAATGCGCCACCAAAAGCACCTATAGGTGTCCAGTTGCCGAAAATCATCGCGGCCAGCGCAATGAATCCACGACCGTTGGTCATGACATCGTCGAAGTTATAACTCGCTTCGAGCGAAAACCATGCGCCTGCCAAACCGGCCAACATACCAGATATCCACACATTGAAGTAGCGCATGCGATTCACATTGATGCCCATCGTATCTGCGGCGCGCGGGTGCTCGCCGATCGCACGCGTGCGCAAGCCCCACGGGGTGCGGAAGATCAGGATACTGACAACCGGAACAAGAATCAACATCATGTACGTAATCGGGCGATGTTGAAAGAACATCGGTCCGAGTAGTGGGATTTGTGATAACCAGGGAATGTCGATGCGCGGTAACGATGCGCCTATTAACCCACTAGATTGCATCGGCAAAATGACATTCGTGCGCAGATACCCGGTAACACCAACTGCCAAGATATTGATGACCGTACCGCTGATGATTTGATCCGTTTTGTAGTGGAGTGACAAACCGGCATGAATCATGACAATGCCACTCCCGGCTGCCATTGCAATTAACACGCCCATCCATGAATTGCCAAACAAGAGTGACGCAATAAAGCCAATACATGCCGAGAAGAGCATGATGCCTTCGATGGCAATGTTAATCACGCCGGAGCGTTCACATAATATGCCGGCTAACGCGCCGAGGGCAATTGGTGTTGCAAGTCGCACCATGCGTCCGAGCATGTCAACGATGTCGGTACGATCGTTCACAATCGCTGTCAACAAAATGCTAAAAATCGTAATACCGATTACGCCAGCCATATATGCTGGTGCCCAATGCAAAGCTTTGCGCCAAATCATGAGCACTGCCACGGCAATCAACAACACGGCCATGACATAGATGCTCTCGGCGGTAGGCATCACAATATCGACGAGTGGGGCATCTTGAGGGCCACCGAAGGCGTACGGGATACGCAACGTGGAGAGCCCGCCAGCTGGAACAGTGCTCTGTGCGAGCCAATAAAGTCCAAATGCCACGATGACGCCTATGATGCCGATAACGCGTTCTCGTGTGAAGATGTTCTGCATAAATAACCTCGCTTATCGTCCCCAACCACGGGTCAGCGTCATTCCTGATGATTTTGTACCGCGAATGCGATAGATTTGGCGAACAATTTGGTCGGCTGCCACAAAGGCAATCACCAAGGCCTGTACGATGTTGATGAGATTTATGGAAATACCACTCTCAAGCTGCATCAGGCCGGCGCCGTTGCGCAACGCACCCCAGAAGATGGCAGCAGGGATGACGCCGATCGGGTTACTCGCAGCAAGGAGTGCAATTGCGATGCTGTCAAAGCCGTATCCTGCTGAAAAGGCGGCTTTGAGGTTGTGCTCTAGCCCCAAGACTTGTACGGCGCCGGCCATGCCTGCCAACATGCCGCTCAATGCCATAGTGGTAATGATGGTGCGCGGTACATTCATGCCGGCATAATGGGCGGCATCAGGATTTGCGCCGGTAGTACGAATTTCGAAGCCGAGAATGGTACGTTGCAGAAGCCACGTTACCAACCAGGTCACAAGAAGTGCAATCAAGAACCCGGCGTGGAGACGGTACTCTGGTCCGAACAAGAATGGAATTTCTGCGCCTTCAGCAATGAATGGTGTGCGTTGCGCAGATGATTCTTTGTCGAGGAATGGGACTTTGATGAGGTAGTCGGTACCACGGATGGCGATGTAGTTGAACATGATGGTCGTGATGACTTCGTGAGCGCCGGTACGTGCACGTAACCAGCCAGGAATGGCACCCCACAGCGCACCTCCGAGTGCGCCGGCGACGAATGCTGCCAACATGTGCAAGCCGGGTGGCAACTCAACGAAGGCACCGACGATGGCCGCACACATGGAACCCACGGCGATTTGACCCTCTACGCCGATGTTAAACAATCCGGCCCGAAAGCCAACAAGTACGGCGAGACCACCAAAGATGTAGGGCGTGGCATCGACCAGCGTGTAGGCGATGG
>VGPG01000317.1 GCA_016875555.1 Chloroflexota bacterium
CGACCCATCCAACCCGAACTTAAAGCCTGAATCATTGGCTGCCATGCAGGCCTATACCGAGGCCAACCCAGAGCCAAAGAACGTACAGGTACTCAAGGGGTGGAGCACATCAAAGATTTCAGCCTATATGACGGCACAAGTCGCTGGTGGTCTCAAAGTGGATTGTAGCTACTGTCATAACATTGCACCAGATGCAAATGGCGTACCACAGTTCTACCTTGACGAAGATCCAAGCGACCCGAATGCAACTTGGGCAGCCAAGAAAAAGACGGCCCGCGCCATGTTGTTGATGTCAGGTGACCTCAATCGCTCATGGGTGAGCAAGTTGCCAGCCTCAGTTGGCGGCTACGAAATCACCTGTGCCACCTGTCACAACGGTCAGCCGATTTTGACGAAGGGTACATACCCCATCGAAATCCAAAACACGTTGCCCAATGACTACCGATTGCCGCTCGATCGTGAATACCCAGGTGGCTTGGTCCTTACCGGCGACAAGAGCAAATCACTCGACAGCGCCGAAGAGAATCAATACGCCATGTACCACATGAATGTCAGCTTGGGTCAAGGATGTACCTTCTGTCACAACGCCCGCTACTTCCCTGCTACAGGCAAGGCAAACGGTGGCGTAGATCAGAAGCAGCATGCCATCTGGATGCTCCAAATGAGCAAGTACATCAACGAGAACTACAGCAAGGCCATCATGGCTGGCAAGACTCCGTCATGTTGGATGTGTCACCAAGGGAATGTTATTCCCCCAGGTGCCGCCAAACCCGGCCAGGTACCTGAGATGTTAAACACCACGTCAAAGGCACCGTAAGCAGTATCGATGTGCTACTTCACCAAGGTTGTCGTTCGCCCGTATAATTAGGTGCACACGGCAACCTTGGGGCTATCTATTTGTACCGTTTGCAAATGCACCGTGGCATTTGCCCAGTGTGCGAGGAGCACTCCTATGGCAGCTGAACCGAGCGTTCAACCACCTGCCCACATTTCAAACCCAGGCACCCTCAAAGAACTCCTTAGCGGCTCAATCGCACTCATGAAACCCGTCACCTGGTTTCCACCAGTGCTCGCGTTTATCTGCGGTACGATTGCCTCAGGGGTGACCCAGTTTGAATTTGTGACGGTCGCACTGATTGCGCTCGGCGCACTTATGTCTGGCCCCATTTTGTGTGGCTTATCACAGGTCATCAACGAATACTGTGATCGCCACGTTGACGCCATCAATGAACCACAACGCCCCATTCCATCGGGTCGGGTAACCTTTCGCCATGTCTATGTCACCATTGCCGTCTTGACCATCCTCGGCATCGGATTATCACTCGCGTTTAACATGTCTGTTGTGTATTTGACCATCCTCGGCATGATTTTGGCTGTCGTGTATAGTGCCGAACCGTTCCGTGCCAAAAAGCTTGGCTGGATTGGCAATGCCATTGTCGCCGTTTCATATGAAGGATTGCCATGGTTGGCTGGCCACATGGCATTTGCTCCTATCACGCAAGAAAGTTTCGTCCTCGCGATGCTCTATTCGGTCGGTGCGCATGGCATCATGACCATCAATGACTTCAAAAGCATCGAAGGTGACCGACTTATGGGCATCAAGTCCATTCCCGCCCAAATGGGTGCCGATTGGGCTGCGATGAGCGCAGTCATCACCATCAACGCCGCACTGCTCGCTGCAGCCATTTATATGCTCGGTACCGGCAACTATATCTCGGCCGCCATCATGGTTGCCTTGGGTCTCGGCCAAATTCCTACCCAACGCAAGTTTTTGCGCATGTCCGATCCTCGGGCACGAGCTATTTTTTACAATGCCAGCGGTGTGATGATTTTTGTCTGGTGCATGGTTGTATCCGCAGTTGGTATCCGTTCGTAATTTCGCTTTCACTTGTTCTACACGCAGTCCCCTTCATTCAACCTTCCATTTTGCATCTGCGTAACCTGCTTGACCCCATACCAAGCAGGATCATAAGTGCTCTGCACAAAAGGAGGGTCATATGCACCCTGTTGTGGTGGTCGGTGCGTCGGTAGGTGGCTCAATTACTGCAGAAACGCTCGCCAAAGCGGGCATACCAGTTGTCATGCTCGAAAAGGACGTCAGTCGGATTAAACCGTGTGGTGGCGCAGTGCCACCGGTGGCATTCACCGAATTCGCTATCCCTCAATCCCTCATCTCGCGCAAAATCTCCAAAGCACTGATTCACTCTCCGAGTGGGCGACGCGTCAATATTGATGTGGTTGGCCTTGACCACTCATCTGACGATTATATCGCCATGGTCTGCCGCGAAGACTTTGATGGCTATCTGCGCAAACGTGCTGTGCACGCTGGAGCAACGCTCATCGAAGGCGCGCTCAGCGATGTGCAGATTGATGCGGATGGCGTTGACGTGCATGTTCGCGAACGCGCCAGCGGCCAACTCCAATCCATCCGCGCGAGCGTGATCATTGGCGCAGATGGCGCATACT
>VGPG01000318.1 GCA_016875555.1 Chloroflexota bacterium
AGCCGAGTGCCAACACAATGCCCACATGTATTATATGTTGTTGCCAACAAACGAAATCCGCGACCACGTCATGGCAAATCTCAAACAACTTGAAATTAATGCCATTTTCCACTACATCCCACTGCACAGTTCCCCTGCAGGACGACGGTATACGCGAGTCAGCGGCTCGATGTCCAACACTGATTCACTCAGTAGTCGGCTCCTTCGATTACCTCTTTGGAACACAATGCCAGAGAGCACACGCAGCAAAGTTATTGAGGCAGTTCACAACGTTATGGCGCAGTACTAGCTGTACTAACGCGGGCTGTGTTATGGCACAGCCCGCGTTTATTATCTTTATAACGCATCAACAACATCAACTACCCTGCGGAACCGCATGTTATCATTGGCTAGACAGTGCAGAATGAATTGTTCGAGCATATCTACACGATGGCCTCGGCCAATGACCTGTGGATGCATTGCGACGGTCAACACACCTCCGTCAATGTTCTTGTGCATGTAATCAAAATCTTTGGTCCAAATTTCAAGCACTTTGCTGGGTGCTGAAGTACCGTTGCGATATGGGTTGAAATTAAATTGAAAATGCACCCAGTCATCAAATTCGAAACAAAACGGGATTTCCCATAAATTAGCGTCACGTCCAGGTATGAGTGGCTCATGCCGCGACACACGATCACCAATACGTGGGCGATATGGGCGATAATCATCAGCCATCAAACTTGAATCGTAGCGAAACCCATACTCCTCTAATAATGACAAGGTCACGGCAGAGAAATCTGCAGATGGGGAACGGAATCCAGCAGGAGTAATGCCAATTCGTTGTAATACTGCAAGCGCACGTTCCATGTCAGCACGTTCTTCGTTTGGCGTTTGTTCGCTCGGATCAGTGTGGGAGTATGAGTGGTGCGCAATTTCATGTCCATCAGCCAAGATCGCCTCAACTTGTGCTGGGAATGATTCAATCGTATGACCGGGAATAAAAAACGTCGACGATATGTTGTACGATCGCAGCAACGACAGCAATCGTGGCACGCCAACCCGTGCTCCATACTCCCCGCGTGACAACATTGACGGAGTAGTGTGCGCATATCCGAACCAGACTGACATGGCATCAAAATCAAACGTTAGACATACTGTACTAGCCATGAATCATCTCCTATCATCACCGCAACATTTAACAGGACAACACAGCACTTTGTGAAGTAGGATTATCATAACTGATTGGAGGTTTGCTGTGATGCATGATAACGACTACTACTGGGAGATATTCCAGCGTAAAGATGCAACGTACGATGGTTTATTTTATGTTGGAGTTATGTCTACTAGAATCTATTGCCGTCCAACGTGTACCGCGCGTCCTACACGCAAAAATGTACGTTTTTTTGAAACGATACAACAAGCAGAGGCAGTTGGTTTACGCCCGTGCAAACGATGCATGCCACACACGATTGCGCCTGAAAAACAGTTAAGCCAATTAGTGTGTCAAATCATTGAGCAATCATCACAGATACCAGATTTAACTTCGATCGCTACACAAACTGGATATAGTAAATTTCACCTGCTACGCGTATTCAAACGCGTAATGGGGATTACTCCATTTACATACGCACAAATAATTCGCTCACTCCGCCTACAGACGTCCATGTCGCAGGCAACGACAGTCACCAAAGCTCTTTCTGATGCTGGATATGGCAGTGTGAGCGCATATTACTACGCTCAAAAACAAGCAAAAAACCTACCCATGGAACGAAATCACGGTACCTATGTTGTAGGACATTGCAGATATGCGCAATTCGACGTAATTGGCGTGTTCAACGACCGTGGTATCGTCTACTGTGGTGTGTTTCAAGATCTTGCATCTGCGGCTGATGCGGTCAGTCAACGCTTTGATGTCGACATATCAACTCCGAATCAGGCATACTCGAGTCTGCTCCACGCACTCGTCCATCGTCAAGCACTTGATTCACCAGTGGCCCTCATAGAAGATTCAGCAACGCCTTTTCAACAAGACGTATGGCATGCTATACGTGCTATCCCTGCCGGTAAGACGTTGACCTACAGCGAGTTAGCTACGCAAATTGGAAAACCCACAGCCATTCGCGCAGTAGCAAATGCATGTGCGCGCAATCCACATGCTCTCATTACTCCGTGCCACCGCATTGTGGGAGCAAATGACGCAACCGGTGGTTATCGCTGGGGAGCATCGCTCAAAAAACGTTTGCTGACATATGAGCGTGCAACGTACTATAATGAGTCAAATGATGAATAACGGAGGTCGATACATGCAACAAATCGCTGTGGTAACCGGAGCTGCCCGTGGGATTGGCAGAGCAATCACTGAAGCATTATTGGACAGCCACTTTGTGGTAGCAGCGGTGGATATAAATCCAATCCCATATACGCATGAACATTTAACATCGTACGCTGCAGACGTAACAAAGCAGGATACCGTACGGCAACT
>VGPG01000319.1 GCA_016875555.1 Chloroflexota bacterium
CGAGCAATTCTGCTAAGCGTTGTAACCACGAAGGTTGAATGTGTTCGGCTATCATCAGTGTGCTCCTGTGGGTGTTGAGTATGGATTACTGATTCGGGCCAGTGCATAACTCATGAACATCATGATAATCAAAATGCCACTCCACACGGTGGTTGGCCAGGCAACGACGGTGGTGAAATGCAACGTCATGAAGTACCCACCACCAAATCCGAGCGTCCAGAGTACACTGTTCAGGTGCCAACGGTGGGGCCAGCGGTGATGTGATATCTCGGCAATACAGGCTGCACCAACGACGATAGGCAAGAAGCGCCATTCACCCTGGATGACGATTTGACTGAACGCGAGCAAGGTGGATGCTATGGTAAATGTGCCGATGGGGACGGCTTTCTGACGCATCCATATCCACACACCACTCCACATAGCGACGTACAAGAACAAACTCGATGACCCTTGACCAATGAGTGTGTCGCCGCCACCGTAAATCTCAGCATAGACGGCAGTGAGTGGTGAGTGAGAGACAAAGATATTCCAGCCTATGATTGTGGGCAAAATCATGATGAGCGCACTCAAATGGGTATGGTGCTCGTCTTTGCGCAGGGCATGGCTTATGTGCCAGATAAGCAGGATTGCGGTCATATTCAACGCCAAAAAGCCGGGATTTACGAGGTGCATGTAGGCCGTGGTAATCGGGTTTGTGACATGCCATGCAACGTCAACGCAGCTCACAACGAGCGCGGTGATGAGTGGCCAGCGTAGGTGACGCACTTGCCAAAGCCATAGTGCAGCGATAAGTGTGAATCCAAGAAATGCCCAGTGCCAGCGCCCAATGTCCCACATACCCTGATCACCAAGAAAGACCGCTCGACTGTTCAGCACACTTGTGCCTAACAATGCCACGACAAGTGTAGTTGGTATGAGAGATACTCTGGAGCGGAAAAATCTCATATCAGTATTTCTAGAGTTAAACAATATGAATCATTTTAACTGATGTGATGATGATTGTGTCATGCAAATGTATGATTTACGGTGCTTGCCGGCCGTGAATATGTGATATCCACTCACGATTTCTGCAATTATCAATGATTTGTGAGGGTGAGGTCGTGGCAAACACTTGCTCAATTGCATCAATCGCGCGACGCACGGTATCGATGTGTACTTGCGAGAACGTGGCAATTTGTTCGCTGGTTGCTTCTTGAATGAGGGCATCGAGCACTTCACACTCAATCAGAGCTAGTGCAGGAATGTGTTGGTGATGAATTGCGGCCATGCGGAGTCGCAGTGATGGATCGTCGGGGGTTTTGGCCGATGCTCCGGCACGGTATGTGCTATCGGTTATTGCATGACGTGTCTGCATAAGACTCCTCATCAATGCATGAGAGTACGACAGAACGTGGGGTGATTATGACTTTTGACGTAAAACGTAAATACACTATATCACATGTCATCAAAGATGCAACGTATCGTGGATGGGAGGTCGAAAAACGGTTTTGTTCTGCAGATATGTGATGCAGTATGCGATTGCAACGGTTTTGTTCGGTTTGACGGATTGCCGGATTTGCATATAATAATATGAGCAATTTTCCCGTCCTGTGTGTGCCAAATGACATGGGGCAGGTGTGAGGTGATGCGATATACCCTGTGAATCGTCATCATTGTTATAGAGCCATATCGCACGGCACGAGATATGGTGTGCACATGTGAGGAGAAACATGAGAAAGGACGCACAAGTGAGCGCAAAGCGGGCGTTAGCCGTATTGCTTGGCTCAGCATTGTTGTTGGCTGGCTGTGCAAATCTGCCGGCGACGACAGTGTACACGTATGGCGATCAGGCCACACGTATCATGGATGATTTGCTCAAGCCAGTCTTCTGGATGGCTTTGGGCGTATTCTTAGTTGTTCAGGGAGCACTGGTGTACACCGTATGGCGATTCCGTGCCAAGCAAGATAACTCGACGACCATTCCTGTGCAGGTGCATGGCAACACCAAGATCGAGATTGCATGGACGATCGCACCGGCGATTGTCGTGCTCGTGATTGCCGTGTTGACGTTCCGCACCCAAGCTGCAAATTCATACCAGCCACCCGAGGCCATCAAGATCAAGGCAATTGCCCATCAGTGGTGGTTCGAATTCCAGTACAACGATGGCGCGTTGGTGACTGCCAGCGACATGTATATTCCTGTCGGTCAGCCCGTACAAATCCAGCTCGAAGCTGCCGACGTCATGCACAACTTCTGGGTGCCGAAGTTGGCCGGCAAAACGTACATGATCCCAGGCAAGACCAATTACATCTCGTTCACGGCCAATGAGCCAGGGATTTACCGCGCATTCTGTGCGGAGTTCTGTGGCGAGGCCCATGCGCAAATGCGCTTCCGCGTGATTGCCGTTGATCCCGCTGAATTTACACGGTGGCAAGAGTTGTACGCACAAATCCCGACCGTGTCAAACACCACCGTTCAGG
>VGPG01000320.1 GCA_016875555.1 Chloroflexota bacterium
CGGGGGGTGGGCAAATAATCGTCATTCACTATTTGTAAGGAATCGTGTTGTAAGAAATCGTGGATTTAACTGTCTACAATCATTGTACCACAGGTTATTTTGCTATTCAAGAGGCTAGCAACTCGTTGAAATGAGTCTGTCGTGAGCATTTGATGAATGGGCGTCTACACGTGCATCACTCAGCAGATATGGTGCCAAAATGTCGGGCAACAGGTGTTATACGGCATACTCAATCATCCCCTCTGTGATTGTCGATACAGACACATAGCACTCAACGCCAGCGTCATACCAACAACGAGGAACCACACCACGCGCACCATACCTGTGGTCGGATTAACCAACCCAGCTTGACCAATAAACCACCCATTCACAAGCACATACAGCACCACAACACTCCAGCCGACCCACCGTTGCTGCGACCACACGTGCACCCAGAGAACAAGGAGCAGTGCCACGAGAGCCCGGGAAAGCTCAAATTGTTGGCTAACGGCATGGATAAGAACATCAGCAAAACTCACCAACACCACGGCGCGTGCATACCACGTAGTGTGCCAAGATTGATGCATTACAGACTCCTTTGTCGCATAGGTACATTTCATCATTCCTTATTTATGGCACAAGCAATCCGAGCAATTCCTCCATGGTGACATTGGCGATGTAGTGGGTGGTATCGATGTCAGCCAAGGCATGCACAATCGCATCACGTTCATAGGTGACATCAGCTAGTCGGCTTGTTAATTCACTCATCTCGCCTTGGCCCATAAAGTCGCCAAAGATGCTCGCAGCCACGATACGGTTGTTTTGGATGTCAAGGCGCACATCGACCTCGCCGCCGGCGAAGCGTTGGGAGCGTTGTACATTGGCTCCCGGGTTGCGCCCGTAGTTCCAATCCCAATTGGCGTAGCGACTCGCGCGCAAATCGGCCACACCGTGCCAATCAGCATCGTGCATGGTGACGCTCGGGATGTGTGTACGATTGCGAGTGCCGAAGATTTTCTCCAAAATGCGCTCACGCAACTCAACGGCGGTAATCGGCGTCGTCAAGAATTCGTTGATATTGGCCACACGACTACGTATCGACTTGATGCCCTTCGACTCGACTTTGCCGGGTTTGGGGCGCAGAGCCGCCACGAGTTGGTCAACATCAGAGTCTACGAGGAGTGTGCCGTGGCTGAGCATACGATCGGAGGCGGCAAATTGGGCATTACCCGAAATTTTGCGGCCTTCGACCACGATATCGTTGCGGCCACTCAGTTCGGCGGGGATGCCGAGGTCATGGAGCACGGCCAAGACGGGGCCGTTAAACGTGTCATAGCGGTTAAAGCGGCCATTGACATCGCGCGTCATAAAGCTGAAGTTGAGGTTACCGCTGTCGTGATAGACGGCTCCACCACCCGAGACACGCCGCACCACTTGAATCTGTTTGGCGGCGACCACGTCACTGTCGATTTCTTCGATGGTGTTTTGGTTGCGACCGATGATGATGGCGTTGTGATTGACGTAGAAGAGGAGCAAATCCTCGTCGGCCAATTTATGACGAATTGAGTATTCTTCGAGCGCCAAATTGCGCGTCGCGTCAGTGATGTCGAGATTGTCGATGTAGCGCATAGGTACTCCGATGAGACAGATAAGAAAACTTCAGTCTTTTTTCATTATATCTAAATCATTCACTCATTGAATGTGTGGATAGCGCGTGCTACAATCGAGTCAACCGCAACGGTTTCGTCAGTCACCGCAGATTGGCGAGTGGTGCATCCCCGTACCACACAAATCATTTTGGGAGGACGTTATGGAGTTAATCGTTCGCACCCAGCACGGACACCTCAGCCCCGCAACACGCAGTCGCATTGACGAAAAATTGGCCGTGTTGCAACGCTACCTCAGCCCGATTCGCGCCATCACCGTTGACGTCAGCCAAAAGGACAAGCACCATCGCGTGCAGTTGACACTGGCCGGCGACAATGGCATTCTGCTCCGCGCTGAAGAGCGCGCCGCCGAATTGATGCACGCCATCGATGAGGCAGTCACGTCGTTACGGCGTCAAATCGAGCGCTACAAAGGCAAGCACTGGCGCAACAAACAGCGCCACGACACCTCGCCGAGCATGGCCGAGGTTGCCGATGTCGTCTCGACCACCTCAAGCATCGTACGCACCAAGTCATTCAACATCAAACCAATGGCTGACGACGAAGCGCTCGAGCAGATGGAGCTCCTCGGGCATAGCTTTTTCGTCTATCGTGATCACGACCTACAGGTTCGCGTCATCTACCGGCGCGCTGACGGTCGGTATGGCATCATTGTCACCGCGTAATCGCTCTCGTCACAGCGGCGCACCGTACGGTGCGCCGCTGTGTGTGTATTACCCCCCACCGCTTTTGTCGTACAATACAGAGGAAGATTCTCTCATCACAGAGGTTGTCCATGCCTCGCATGCGCATTCAACATCGTGTGGTTGT
>VGPG01000321.1 GCA_016875555.1 Chloroflexota bacterium
TCGATGCACCACCCGGTAGCGTTGGCTGCCGCCGCACGCCGGATTCCCACGTTATGCGAAAAACCGCTTGCACCCAGCGTGGCGCAGGCGCGTGAGATGATCGAGGCATTCGCCAAAGCCGGAGTTCAACTCGGCACGGCCTTCCCCGTTCGCTATAGTCCGGCCGTGCAACGATTGCGTCAGACCATTCAATCGGGTTCGCTCGGTGAGACGTTGCTGGTGCGCGCCACCAACCGTGGCACCTATCCTGGCGGCTGGTTCGGTGATCCCGATTTGGCTGGTGGTGGCGCTATCATGGACCATACCGTACATGTCGCTGATTTGGTGCGTTGGATCTGGCAACAAGAGTTCAACGACGTCTACGCTGAGGGTGGCACGTTGATGTACGACATCAAGGTTGACGATTGTGGCATGCTGTTGTTTACGTTGCAGAATGGCTTGGCCATCAGTCTTGACACGAGTTGGTCACGACCATCGCCGTCGTTCCCCACGTGGGGCGATGTGACCATGGAGGTGACTGCAACAAACGGCGTCGTCAACCTCGATGCGTTTGGCCCACGCATAGAGCTCTACAGTAATCGCACTGGCCGCGGCCATTGGGTCGGTCAAGGCATCAATCTCGATCATTTGATGATAAGTGATTGGCTCGATGCTGTGCGCCACGGCAAACCTGCCCCAATTAGTGGGATAGACGGTTTGCGTACCGTTGAGTTGGTTGAGGCTGCCTATCGCTCAGTCGCGTCGCATCAACCCGAACGTGTCGTGGTGCATCACTTCTAGAGTCAAATGTCGTCAGTACACGGATCGTGGCGTATCGTGGTCCGTGTACTCGACATAAGACAACTTGTTGACAGAACGATTGTCGCTTGGTATGATTAGGCTCATTGTTTCAGGAGATGTTTCGTGCACAAGTTTTTTGCAACCAGCATGATGCAGATGCCTTGTCCCGCGTGTACGGCGTAGCCATACGACCGATGCACCGCGGGTACTTGTAGTACCTGCGGTTTTTTTGTGTTGCAAATATGGGAGGATATGATGAGTGAACATGTGTTGGTCTCGGTCGCATGGCCCTATGCCAACGGCCCTTTCCATGTGGGGCATATCGCTGGCGCCTATCTGCCGGCCGATGTCTACGCCCGCTATAATCGTTTCCGTGGTCGCAATGTCTTGATGGTATCAGGCTCGGATTGTCATGGCACGCCGATTACCCTTGCCGCCGAAAAAGAAGGCGTGACGCCGCAGACAATCATCAATCGTTACCATCAGAGCTTCGTAGAATCATTGGTGGCACTCGGTATTACCTTTGATTTATTCACCCAGACCTACACCGAGAACCACTACGCTGCCACGACTGACATCTTCGAGACGCTCCAGCGCAACGGCTACATCTATCGCGAGGTGGCGATTGGCTCGTACTCAGAGTCACTTGGGCGATTTTTGCCAGATCGCTTTGTGCAGGGTACCTGCCCCAATTGTAAGTACGAGAAAGCGCGCGGCGACCAATGCGACAAATGTGGCCAACTGCGCGATCCCCAAGAGTTAGGCAACCCGCGTTCGACACTGGATGGTGCACCGGTTACCTTCCGCGATACCGAGCACTACTACATCGATTTGGCCAAACTTGAGCCCAAGCTACGCGCCTGGCTTGATTCGCAGGACCGTGGCTACTGGCGCACGAACACGCTGGTCTTCACCCAAAACTGGCTGCGCGAGGGCTTGCGTGGCCGTGCCATCACCCGCGACCTCGAGTGGGGCGTACCGGTGCCCGGCAACGATCCGGTCTTCAAAGATAAGCGCATCTACGTCTGGTTTGATGCCGTCATTGGCTACTACTCGGCCTCGCTCGAATGGGCCAAACGTACGGGTCAACCGGATGCCTGGCGCAAGTGGTGGGATCCCCAAGGCGACCAGCGCGGCTATTATTTCATTGGCAAAGACAACATTCCATTCCACACCATCATCTGGCCAGCCATGCTGTTGGGTTACGGCGATCGCGCTCTGCCGTACGACGTGCCGGCTAACGAGTTCCTCAACCTTGAGGGCGAAAAGATGAGCACGAGCCAGAATTGGGCCTTGTGGATGCCCGATTTGCTCAGCCGCTACGAGCCCGATTTGCTGCGTTATTACCTGACCGCTGCTGCCCCCGAGGGCAAGGACAGCAACTGGAGTTGGGCCGAGTTCGTGCAACGCATCAACAGCGAGTTGGTGGCCACGTGGGGCAATCTGGTCAATCGCGTGTTGACCCTTTCGCAGAAAAACTTCGGCGGCGTGCCGACCCCTGCAGCCTACACCGACGCGGACAAGGCCTTGTTGCAGAACATCAACGATGGCTTCGGCCGCGTCGAAAGCCTCTACGAGGGTGTCAAGTTGCGCGGGGCCTTGCAAGAGATTATGCTCCTCGCCCAGGCGGCCAACCAGTACCTCAGCGAACAAGAACCGTGGAAGGTGGTC
>VGPG01000322.1 GCA_016875555.1 Chloroflexota bacterium
TAATCACGCTGTCGCGAACGATAGCCCCGGGTGAGACATACACGCCTGGTGAGAGTACCGATCGTTCAACAGTCCCGCGTATCGTGCATCCATTACACACCATGCTTTGGCTCATCACCGCCTGTGGCCCGATTTTGGCGGGCGCGCGTTCCTCACTGCGCGTGTGAATCACCCAGTTCGGATCGTACAAGTTGAGCGTATGCGCCGGATCAATCATCTCCATGCTGGTACGCCAGTACGAGTCAATCGTGCCGACATCGACCCAGTATCCCTCAAATGGGTAGGCAACCACGTTGTCGTTGGCCACCATCGACGGGATGACGTGTTTGCCGAAGTCAGTGCGCGCCACGCCGTTGTCGAGTGTCGTCAACCCCTTGATCAAGGCCTCGGTGCTAAACACATAAATGCCCATGCTGGCTAAGGTGCCTTTGTCGCGCTTCTTGGGCTTTTCGGTGAACTCAACTACTTTCATCTGTTCGTTGACCGTCATGATGCCAAAGCGGTCGGTCTCTTCGAGTGGGACGTGCATCACGCCGACCGTCAGGTCCGCTTTTTGCTGTTGGTGGAAGGCAATCATCGGTGCATAATCCATCTTATAAATATGGTCGCCCGACAAAATAACCACCAAATCAGCCCGACGCTCGCGGATGTAGTTCAAGTTCTGCAAAACTGCATCCGATGTGCCTTGATACCAACCCTCTTCGTTGCGCCCTTGGTACGGCTGGAGCAATTGCACGCCGCCGTTGCCGCGGTCGAGGTCCCACGGTCGCCCGTTGCCGATATGGCCGTTGAGCGAGTGTGGCTGGTATTGCGTCAGTACGGCCACATCAAAGATGCCCGAGTTGACGCAGTTCGAAAGGGGAAAGTCGATAATCCGAAATTTGCCGGCAAATGGCACCGACGGCTTCGCTCGCTTCTCCGAAAGGACACTCAGACGCGCACCTTCGCCGCCTGCCATGATAAGTGCAACTACGCGCATGGTTCTTTGCCTTTCTGCTCCACATTAGCCGTTGATGTGCTGCATAACCTGCTCAAACAAATGTCCGTTGGTGCTAAACGCATTGCCGCCGTAGATGGTGCTATTGCCCTGCCAATCAGTAAACGTCGCACCGGCCTCTTGTAATACCGGCACCAGCGCCGCACAATCCCATGGGCTCATCAAGGCGTCGAGCATCACATCGATACGCCCCGTCGCTACCAACACGTGCCCATAGGCGTCGCCCCAGCCGCGCACCATCCGGCTTTTCTGGCAAATCCGATCAAAGGCCTCGCCTTTGCCGGTACGATACATATCCATAAAATCTGTCGTTGAGATGACCGCTTGCGCCAAATCGCGCGTGTTGCTGGCCCGAGCCACGCGTCCATTCCACAAACACCCGTGCCCCGTCGCTGCCGTCAACATCTCACCACTCGGTGGGATGGCCACCGCGCCGACCACCGGCACGCCCTCGCGCTCAAGGCCGACCAGCACGGCGTACATCGGCACGCCGGCCACAAACGACTTGGTGCCGTCGATTGGGTCAAGAATCCAACGAAAGCTCGCACCCGGTCGGGTTTCGCCCTCTTCTTCGCCCAATATGCTGTGATGCGGATAGCGCTCCTCGATCATCTCGCGCATCAAGCGCTCTGACTGCCGGTCTGCAATCGTCACCGGCGAATCATCCGACTTGAGGTCGGCCGTCACACCCGTCTGAAAGTAGCGCATCGTGACGCGCCCGGCCTGCCATGCCAACTCAGTGGCAAATGCACGCAAACTGTGTAAATCTTCGTGGCTCATCTGTTACCCCTGTGCCTGTATGGTCTGCGTCAACACCTCGAGTAGGCGCTGATGCTGATGTGCGGTGCCAATGCTTATCCGTATACAATCCGCCAGCCGTGGTTTGTTGAAATACCGTATCAAGATGCCCGATTTGCGCAAGGCATCACGTACGACCGTGGCAGTGATTGGCGTCCGCACCAATAAAAAATTCGCCGCGCTCGGATAGACATAACACCCTAATTGCGTTAATTGCCGTGCCAGTGCATCGCGATCCGACACTATTTGTTGAATCACCGGTTGCATATTCGCAAAATCATTGACCGCAGCAGTGGCCGCCAACTCTGCCGCTACGTTGACCGTGTACGGCTGCTTGATTTTGCGCAACTCATGCGCCAGCGACTCATGCATGACGCCATAGCCGACGCGCAAGCCGGCCAAGCCGGCCCACTTGCTAAACGTGCGCAACACGACCAAATTCGGGTGGTCGTCAATCAAATCGAGATAGGTGTTGCCACTAAATTCGGCATAGGCCTCATCGGCCACCACAATCAGAGGTAACTCGAGTAACGCCTCGAGATCAGCCCGTGCCAACGGGTTGCCCGTCGGGTTATTGGGGGCAGCCAGCACGAGGATGACGGCTTTGTGGTCAAGAATCGCTTGGCGTACCGCCGGCACGTCG
>VGPG01000323.1 GCA_016875555.1 Chloroflexota bacterium
CAACTCCCCGATAGCCATGGCACCCCTGGGCGGCACCCGGCCATTCATCGGCAGTAATCCGATTGCCATCGGCATCCCAGGGGCGCAATCGCCGCTCATGATATTCGATGGCACGACTGCAGCCACATCACGGGGCAAACTCCTGATTGCCCGTGACACACACCAACCACTCAATGCACACGTGGCCGTTGATACGCACGGGATACCGACAACCGATGCACACGCCGCCCTCAGTGGTGCCATCCTGCCCAGCGGAGTACTCGGCTACGGGCTTGGTCTTGCAATCGGGCTGATGACCGGCGGCATGTTGGGTGGATTAGCCGATCCTACCTTGCCGTCGTTCTTTGCGACTCCATACCAACCCACGCCGGGGAGCATGCTGATTATCGCCATCAACCCGGCGGTATTCGGGGGAGTAGCACAGTTGCATGCGGTCGGCGAGAGCTGGTTGACACAGATCCGTCAGAGTCACGGCACACCGCGCATACCTGGTGATCAACGCAACATACGCTATGAAATTGCTTTGCCTGATGCGCTTGTTGCAGAATTAACCGCGTTAGCCACTTCGAAGGGCATCCCACGCTGGTAAACTGATAATCTGCAGTTCATCAAGATTTCATCTATGGTATGCTAAATAGTACCGACATCAATGGAGTTGTCATGACACCAGCGCTCGAAGTACGCAACCTCACCAAACGATTCCCCGGGATTGTGGCCAATGATGCAGTGAACTTCACCCTCGAAAAAGGGGAAATTCATGCACTCCTCGGCGAAAACGGTGCCGGCAAATCAACACTCATGAACATGCTGTACGGGCTGTACCGCCCCGACGACGGTGAAATTTTGTTGGATGGCCACGTAGTACACATCAACGGCGCCAACGATGCCATTCGTCGTGGGCTTGGCATGGTTCATCAGCACTTCATGCTCGTACCAACCCTTACCGTCGCCGAAAACATCATCCTCGGCAACGAAGTCGTCAATGGCGTCCTGATTGATATTGCCAAAGCACAACGTCAAATTGCTGACCTGGCCAAAAACTTCGGTCTCGACATTCCCGTCGATGCCTATGTCCACGATTTACCTGTCGGCGTGCAACAGCGCGTCGAAATCGTCAAGGCGCTCTATCGTGGCGCTGACATTTTAATACTTGACGAACCCACAGCCGTGTTGACCCCCCAAGAGGCTGACGACCTGTTTGTCATCATCAATCGCCTCAAACAGCAGGGTAAGTCGATTATTTTCATCTCCCACAAATTGCGCGAGGTGCTGGCGATTGCTGATCACATCAGCGTGCTCAGACGTGGCAAGTTGGTGGGATCAACGACACCTGCACATGCCACTGAGGCTATCCTGGCAAGTATGATGGTGGGCCGTGATGTGGTGCTCCACATCGAAAAATCACCGGCCTCACCTACAGCCACGGTTCTTGAAGTGCACGGCGTATCGGCGCTCGATGACCGAGGTTCAGTGGCCGTCAACGACATTTCGTTCATGGTACGTGCCGGTGAAATTGTTGGCATAGCTGGTGTACAGGGCAACGGTCAAACCGAACTCGTCGAAGCCATTACCGGATTAAGTGCACCGTCACGTGGGCAAGTCTTCATCAACGGTCGTGCAATTACCGGCCTTGGTACAAATGTGGCAATTGATGCAGGCATTGGGCACATCCCCGAAGATCGCCATCATCACGGGCTTGTCCTCAGCTATACCGTTGCGGAGAATATGGTACTTTCGACGTACGACATCGCACCATTTGCCAACGGCATGGTGATCAATCATCAGGCTATAGCGGCACAAGCAACCACACTCGTCGAGAAGTACGATGTGCGCACATCTGGCGTGGATGCGCTTGCCTCCACACTTTCTGGCGGCAATCAGCAAAAAGTCGTTGTAGCACGTGAACTAGCTCGTCCATTAACGCTGCTCGTGGCTGCACAGCCGACGCGCGGGTTGGATGTCGGTTCGATTGAATTCATCCACAAAAGCATCGTGGCTCAACGTGACCAGGGATGCGCCGTGCTCCTCGTCTCTGCAGAGCTCGACGAAATCCTCTCACTCTCAGATCGCATACTTGTAATGTTCCACGGGCAGATTATCGCTGATATTCCGGCTTCACAGGCAGATCGCAACCACATTGGCCTGTTAATGGCAGGTGTCACACAGGAGTCAACCAATGAGTAATACGCAGGTAGAAATGCCATCCTGGCGCATCCAGGCTACATCGCTGCTCGTTCCCATCCTTGCCATTTTTACCGCGTTAGTCATCGGTGCAGTAATCATTCTGGCTACTGGAGCAGACGTTGTTGCCGCATATGGTGGTTTGTTCATGGGTGCCATCGGCACTCCACGTGCCATCGCCTACACGCTGGTC
>VGPG01000324.1 GCA_016875555.1 Chloroflexota bacterium
AGTTGCCCGGATGCTCGTTGGTGAAGCAACACGGCAGCGCGATGGTCTTGAGCTGATTGCCAGTGAAAACTACACCAGCCGTGCCGTGATGGAGGCGCAAGGGTCAGTGTTGACCAACAAATACGCTGAAGGCTACCCGGGTAACCGCTACTATGGTGGGTGTGAATGGGTCGACCAAGTCGAGAATTTGGCGCGCGATCGCGTCAAAGAGTTGTTTGGTGCCGCCTACGCCAACGTCCAGCCTCACTCAGGTACGCAGGCCAATACGGCGGTGTACTTTACCTTCTTGAATCCAGGCGACAAAGTGCTCGGCATGAACCTCGGTCATGGTGGTCACTTGACGCACGGGTCGCCCGTCAATTTCTCGGGCAAGATGTACAACTTTGTGCAGTACGGGATCAATCTCGAGACCGGCTATATCGACTACGAGCATGTGCTCGAGATGGCGGAGCGTGAGCGCCCCAAGTTGATTACGGTGGGTGCAAGTGCCTATTCACGTGCCATTGACTTCTCGATTTTCCGTGAGATTGCCGACAAAGTCGGTGCCTACTTGTTCGCTGACATTGCCCATCCAGCCGGGTTGATTGCAGCCGGCCACTTGCCCAGCCCAATCCCCTATGCCCATGTGGTGACGTCGACGACACACAAGACGTTGCGTGGTCCACGTGGTGGTATCATCTTGATGGGGCAGGATTTTGAGAATCCGTTCGGCCAGAAGGCTGCTAAGAGTGGTCGCACGTTGATGATGTCTGAGGTGCTCGACAAGCAAGTCATCCCCGGTGCTCAAGGTGGTGCGTTGATGCATGTGGTCGCCGCCAAGGCCATCGGGTTTGGTGAGAACTTGCAGCCCGAGTTCAAGGCGTATGCCGCTCAAGTCATCAAGAACGCCCAAGCATTGGCGAGTGGCTTGATGAAACGTGGCTTCACAATTTTGTCGAACGGCACCGACAACCACTTGATGATGGTCGATTTGACCAACAAAAACGTCACCGGCAAGCAGGCCGAGGCTGTGCTCGACCAGGCACACATCACCGCCAACAAGAATGTCATCCCGAACGACCCACGTCCACCGTTGGTGACGTCGGGCATCCGCTTTGGTTCGGCTGCCATGACCACGCGTGGCATGAAAGAGGCCGAGATGGATGTCGTAGCTGGTTTCATTGACCGCGTGATTAGCAATATCAACGACGAGCAGGTGGTGGCGCAGGTTAAGGCAGATGTGACGGCGTTCTGTCGCCCGTACACCGTGCCTGGCGTCGACATCTTTGCCAATATTGAGGTATAGCGCATGACGCATCCACGTATCGGTATGATTGGGGCCGGCATGATGGGCGAGGCCATGATTGGTGGCTTGCTCGCACACGGTATCCCTGCATCACACATCACGGCGTCGGAGCCGCGCCCTGATCGACGTGAGGCCATGCATCAGCAGTACGGCATCACCATGGTTGCCAGCAACCGCGAAGCGGTGGCGACAGCTGATGTAGTGGTGTTCGCCATCAAGCCGCAGTTGGCCGGAGTGGTCTTGCCTGAGCTCAACGGTCATATTCCATCAAGCGCCCTGGTGCTCTCAATTATGGCCGGCATCACGATTGCCACGTTGCGCGATGGGCTGAATCATGCAGCAGTGGTGCGCGCCATGCCCAATACCCCAGCCATGATTGGCGCTGGGATTTCGGGGTGGACAGCAGTGCCAGCCGTGACTGATCTACAAAAAAGCTGGGCGCAGCAGGTGCTTTCGTCACTTGGACAGGCTGTGTATGTTGACGACGAGTACTACATCAATCATGTGACGGCGGTGTCAGGGAGCGGGCCAGCCTATGTCTTTTTGATTCTTGAGGCGATGATTGACGCCGGTGTCTCAATCGGGTTGCCCCGGCATCTGGCCAAGCAACTCGCCGAACAGAATCTGCTTGGATCGATGCAGTACGCCTTGGCGAGTCGCAAGCACCCAGCCGAGTTGCGCAACGACGTGACCTCGCCGGCAGGCACGACGGCGGCCGGAGTCAACGCCATGGAGAAGGCCGGGTTACGCACAGCGGTGACCGAGGGCATCAAAGCGGCGTTTGAGCGCTCGATTGAGCTCGGCAAACCCAAGCACTAGGTAGTTGTGTATGGCATGCGCCTCGTCCGGCTGAGTCGGCGAGGCGCATTCGTATAGGAGGAATCGATGAAGATTCGTGAAATCAAGGCCATTGGCCTCTACGGCGCCTCGCCCGAGGGTGGCTGGAGCGAAGAGATTAAGCCCGACGATTGTATTCATACCTTGATCGAGGTCCATACCGACGAGGGCTTGGTCGGCTACGGCAGCGTCTATACCAACGACGCCCTGGTCAAAGGCGCTTTGCAGGTGCT
>VGPG01000325.1 GCA_016875555.1 Chloroflexota bacterium
CTCACCAACGCGCTGATGGAGCGTACTCCACCCGGCCGCAACCAAGGCAACTCCCAACGCAAATGCGTAGGCTGATCCCTTCATAAAGGCATACGGATAGGCTTGCCCGATTTGTAGCCAGGCCATATAACTCACGGTCGCACCGGCCATCGCAATCCAGGGAGCGCGCGACCACTGTGCGCGTGTCGCCGGGGCTGCAATCACCAAGGCGGCAACAACAAATCCTGCAATGATGAGCAGAATTGGCACGCTCCACGGCGGTGCGTCTGCGCCGAGTTCGGGTGCAAATGCGCTGATGCCCATGATTTCGTCAAGACCAATGAAGCGAAATACGCCGAGGCTGGTCACTTGGTCGCGATAGCGAAAGGCGAATCCGGCGAAGTAATCGCGAATCAGGGGAAGTGCAACGATTGCGCACATGCCGGCAAAGAGCAGCGCACTGCGTAGCAGTTGGCCGACAGCTGCGCGGTGCATGACGTACGTCTGAATCAACAGGATGCTACCGGCAGCTACGGCGAGTGGTGCCCACAAGGTAAGTGCTGCGTAGTAGGCTACGCCCTGAGCCATGACCATGAGTGCGCCCAAAAAGAGTGCTGCCCATCGGCGCCATCCCACCTGGGTGGTGTCGGTGATGGCTGCGAGAGGAATGATTAGACTGACCCACAAAAGTGGCCAGCCGGCGAGCTGGTTGTTGAAGTTGAAGTAGCTGACCCACAGCAGGAGCGCACCTGCTGATGCGAGTAATCCACCTACGAGGGCAGCCGGTTGTTTGAGCCCCATGGTGGCGTGTAACCAGACAACGAACGCGAGGATACCCATGGTGCGAAACCAGGCGAGCATTGGCGCAAAACTGGTCAGGGCCTCGCCGTTCAGGGCCGCGTCAACGGCGGCTTGCACGACCGCGAATCCGAGTGTCATGCCGATGGACGGTGGATCTTGGACCAAGTCGCGGAGCGGGTTGTCGGGTGCCGCGGCAATGGCCGCAACCGGCCCGCGTAAGAGGTAGCGCGCCGTGCCCAGTGACGACTCGACGTCCCAGCCTGCACCGATGATGCCGATATGCCCGTACCGCACGAGCGGCCAAATGCCTACCACGTAAGTGGCGACGAGCAGGGCAAGCAGCCGCCAATGCGGGCGAAGTGTGCGCCAATTCGGTGTGCCTGTGCGCCGCCAAGCCACAACGTTGAGTGTGCCGGTGAGCGTGAGTACCACGGGGAGTGCACTAGCAACGCCGAATACACTCGACACCGCAAGATAGAGGAGCACCATTAACACCGCAAGTCCGATGAGTGGTGTCAATGATCGGGCGTGCGAGTGTAGGGATGGTGGTAAGGCGATGCGTGCAATGCCCCACCCACACCATATACTCAACACGGTTGCCATGAGTGGTACGACCACAATGGCACCTATGAGTGCCCAGTATTCACTGGTCACATTCATCAACGTTCCTCCCTCGTACCGGTAGTGCTACGGCTTGGTAGCGATGCGCCATTGTGCGTAGATGGCATCAGTGTTGCGTAGGCGTGTGTCATTGCGTCTGTCGCGGTATGTGTCTGCGTGTAGCCTGATTTGGGCATCACATCGATATGAGTATACTCGAAATCCTGTCCATGCTCATGGTCGTACACCGTAGGCTCGTGTGAGTGTATGTGTCGTGTAATTTGACATTTTCGAAAGATAAATTTAGGATACTTTCACACACGAAAGAAAATAAACAATCGTAGCGCTAAATGAGGGTTGCGTATGAGTGCACGCACCAAAGAACGACGAGAACGTATCGTCACCCTTGCCAAACAAGAGGGGTTTGTCAGCGTGACCGCGTTATCGCAACTGTTCAACGTATCAGAGGTGACGATACGCAGTGACCTTGACGTACTCGAATCTCAGGGGCTTTTATCGCGGACGCACGGCGGTGCCTTTTGTCGAGAACAACGAGTGCCGACCCTCAAAAGTGGTCTGCCAAATCGCGTTGATCGTGTGGCAAATGGCGCATATTCGTTGATTGATGATTATGACACCATCATGATCGAAGGCGGCGCACTCGGTCAGGCGCTGGCCGCCCGGCTTCACGATTTACGGGGGCTGATGGTGTATACCGACAGCATTGATGTGGTCGTGCAGTTGCAACAAACAACGCATACGGTTGCCTTACTTGGCGGTGTGATAAGTCGTGGTCGCAGCATTGGTTGGCCTGACACCAATCAGTTTTTGCCACCTGGTATGCGTGCGCGTGGGTTGTTTTTGTCGGGGCTACCAACCGATGAAATTGGGCGTGACGTTGTGGTACGGCGTGACACGTTACGTCGGCGCATGATGGAAGTGTGTGATCAAGTCATCTTGATGGTTGAGAGTA
>VGPG01000326.1 GCA_016875555.1 Chloroflexota bacterium
GACGAGTACGGCGAAGAAGACGATGTTAAAAATCATCATGGCGTTGGGCACACCGGCTAACAACGGAAACGTGGCGAGCACGATAGGTACCGCACCGCGTAATCCTGAGGCCGATACCATGAGAATCTCGGCGAGCGACCGCTTGAACGGCAAGAGCGAGATAAGGACGCTCACCGGACGTGCGACTAACACCATGAACATGGCCACGGCAAGCCCGAGTGGGGCCACAGGCCAGAGTTGTGATGGGAACACGAGCAGACCCAGTGTCAAGAACATGCCGATTTGCATCAGCCAGGCCACGCCATCGTGGAACTGCAAAATACTGCGCTTGTGCACGATATCACGGTTGCCGACCACGATGCCGGCGAGATAGACCGCCAAAAAGCCGTTGCCACCGAGGAGCGTCGTCATCGCATAAATCAAGATTGTGCTTGCGAGCGTCAACACGACGTACAAGCCCTCTTGTTGGAGCTGAATGCGATTGACGAGGAGGCGAAGCCCGTGCCCAAATACCCAGCCACCAACGGCTCCGATGGTCATCTGGAGGATGAAGTTGGGAATCAACTGCCAGATTGAACTCTCAGGCATCATGATGAGACCGATGATGCCGGTCGTCAAAAAGACGGCAATTGGATCGTTGGAACCTGACTCAAATTCAATCAGTGGCTCGAGGTTGTTTTTGAGGTTGACACCGCGTTCACGCATCACCGAAAAAACAGCCGCCGCGTCGGTCGACGAAATAATCGCTCCAAGCAGTAATCCGGTTTGCCAATTAAAGCCGAGGGCCCACATGGCAAAGCCACCGAGGAGCAACATGCTGACCACCACACCGACATTGGCGAGCACCAGCCCTTGGGTGACTACTGGTTTGATGGCTGACCAATCGGTGTCGAGTCCGCCCGAGAAGAGAATATAGGCGAGTGCCACGATGCCGACCGTCTGGGCCAGGCGATAATCCTCGAATGCAATCCCGCCAGGGCCGTCAGATCCAGCTAACATGCCGACGCCCAAGAAGAGGAGTAACGCAGGTACGCCAAAACGACGTGATGTACGTGTTGCCACGATACTTACGAGAATGAGTAGGGCACCAAACAGCATCCAGATTTCATTTTGCATTGCAGGACTCCTGTGTGGATGGTGATTTTTAACATACTCTTTCTATTATCGTAGAAATTCTTCATATCTGCTCAACAACCTCTGGTATGATGACTCCACACAATTACACGGGGAGTCACCATGTCGCATCACGCATCGCCACCGTTGTGGCGTTCGACACCGGCGTTGGTTTTGTTGCTTGTCCAGTTTTTGATTAGTGTGCGTGATGTGCCGCTTGGTTCGTTTTTGGTGTTGTATTTGCAAGATCAGGCATATACGCCTGCTGCCATCTCGCAGGTTGTGGCCAGCGCCCAAGTTGCCGGCATGCTGGCCGCCTTGATGGGTGGTTGGGTGGCCACCCGTATCGGCACCAAATCATTATTTGTCCTAGGCCTCGTCGTCACTGCCGCTAACGGCTTCGTCTTTCAGAGTGCCAATCTATGGCTCGTGGTGCTGTTGTGGGCGATTGGCGGCGCCGGTGGCGCGCTTGCCACGATTGCTGGGTCAAGTCTGTTGACCCAACTCGGGCGACATGGACAGTTGGGCTTGTTGTCGGGTCTATTCATCTTGAGCACGACTGCCTCAGGGGCTATCGGTCATCCAGCAGCGAGTGCGCTCATTCAAACCTACGGGTACCCGGTGTTTGCGCTGATTGGCCAGGGATTTGTGATGCTGGCGGCATTTGTCGTGTGGCGCTGGTGGGTCAATGAGTCGGTCGAAACGCCGACTCAACCCAAGGGCACACTCGATATGCGCATGATTCGGCCGTGGCCAGTGCAGTTGATTATCATCATGCGCACGCTCGCCACCATCAACTATGGCATGATGTTGGTACTGGTGCCATTGCGGCTCAACGAGTTGACCGGCGACATGAATCTCGTGGCGAGCTATGGTTCGGCCTCGTTGGTGGTTGCCGCCGTCGGTCAGTATCTGGCAGGCCATGCCGCCGATCGTTGGGGTGGGTTGTGGCCGTCGCTCATCTCGTTTGTGGTGGTAGTCATCGCCGGTGTGGCGATTTTTGTGGCAGCCGACCAGATATGGGTGTTGTTTGTGGCCGGTGTGGTGAGCATCGCTGCCGCCTGGGCGCTCTCGACGATGATGTTTATTTGGGTGGCTGATCGTGTCCCACAGGCTGATCATGCGCCCCTGTTTGGCCTGCTCTATGCCGTCTGGAGTGTCAGTATGGTGATTGGTTCGCTGGTGGGTGGCTGGCTCGTCGAGATTCAACCTGGGCTGCCGTTCGGGGTGGT
>VGPG01000327.1 GCA_016875555.1 Chloroflexota bacterium
TAACCCGGCCAGCGCAAACAATAAGAGCATCGTTGACCACCGACGCAGATGCGTATCTAGAGCCATCCTAATCCTCCGAGGAGTGTGGTACACACCATGGTGAGCGCAGCAACAAACACCAACAACAACAAGACATGACGCCAACCGAATAAGGCGGCAAGCATGGGTACACTTTTGAGATCAATAATCGGCCCGAACACCAAAAAGGCCATCACGGCAGCGGGTGATACGGTCGTGGCAAAGGAGAGCGCCACAAATGAGTCAACGGTCGAGCAAATCGACATGACCACGGCCAGGAGCATCATGGCCGGAACGGCCAACCATGCCTGATTGGCCAATTCCAAAAAGAGCTGGTTCGGCACAAACGCCTGAATCAGTGCGGCAATCAAGGCGCCTGCTACCAGGTAGCGGGCCATGTCAACCCAATCTACCAACGCATGACGCAACCACGCAAGCAACGGTATTTCGTCGTGGTCATGATGATGATCTTGGTGCGGTGTCTGTTGTAATTGAATACGTGGAAAGACATAGGCGGTCGTCACGGCAATCAGAATCGTCAATCCGAAGCGCCAGAAGACAAAGTCCCAGCCCCACAACGCCACAAACACAACGCTTGTACTAATCAGTACTATTGGGTTCACCACGGGAGCCGCCAACGCAAATGCGAGCCCTACCTGTGGCGATGCACCACGTTGAATCAAACTCCGTGCCGCCGGAATGGAGCCACACTCGCACACCGGAAAGACCATGCCCATCAGGCTACCCGCTATAACGGCTAACCGTGGCCAGCGCATCAAACGCTGGGTCAGCCATACGGGGCTCATAAACAGATGGATGCCGGCAGCTACGAGTGAGCCGGCCGTCAAAAACGGAATCGCCTCGTACATGATGCCAAGAAAGATGGAGACAAATAGTTCACTGCGTGCCAACCACTGATCATCAACAACAATCCATCCATTGCTGATAATGACGATGGCGATGGCACCACACATGACTGCCGTAGCAGCAGTGGTACGCAGGTATTGCATGATAACGGCCATGGGCAACACTCTCACAAAAAGATACCGCTGTGTCTACTCTACCACAGAACGGTGGGACATTCGTTAGTCAATATGCGTCACCAAACCGCGACGCAATGCCACAACCACCGCTTCGGCCCGACTTTGGACGACGAGTTTTGCAAAAATATGACTGACATGTGTTTTTACGGTGTTTTCGGAGACGTGGAGTGCGACCGCAATGGCCCGATTACTTTCGCCACGCACCATGCGCTGTAGCACATCTAACTCACGAGTTGAGAGTTCATCAGCCGGTGAATCGTGCATGCGTGCCAAGACACGGGCAGCCACGCTTGGTTCTAATGCGGCGTTGCCGCGCATCACTTCACGGATTGCTTGCATGAGTTCATGCGAAGTGGCATCTTTGAGCAAGTACCCTTTGGCACCAGCAGCCAAGGCACGCGTAATATCGTCGTCGCTATCATAGGTGGTCAACACAAGAAAGCGTGACATCGAGCCCTTGGCACGCGCCTGAATCATCACTTCCACACCGCTTAATCGTGGCAACCGCAAGTCGAGTAACACGACATCGGGTTTGTACTCGAGCACGGCGGCCACGGCCTCTTCACCATCAGCCGCATCGCCAGCAATTTCGAACTCCAGTTCGTAGCGAAGGAGTGCGAGCAGTCCATGGCGCACCACGGGATGATCATCAACAACAAGCACACGAATGGGGGTCATGATATGGGTACTCTTTCATTTGGTCGTGGTATGCGTACACACACGACGGCTCCTTGATCATCAATACACTGTAACGTGCCGTGTAACGCACTGATGCGCTCACGCATACCAAGAATCCCGAACGAGGTAGCATATGCATCCACATGCATCAGGCGATCACCAAAGCCTCGGCCGTTATCGCGCACTTCGATCTCAACCACATCGGGCAGACTACGCAACGTGATAACCACATGACTGGCGTGCGAGTGACGCGCCGCATTTGCCAGACTCTCTTGTGCCACACGCAACAACGCTGACTCAATGTCGAGCGGCAATGGCATCCAGTCGCCTTCAATTTCGCACGAGGCAATCAACGAAGGATGACGAAATCGTTCTACAATGCCATCAATGGCATGGCGGAGATCGCCGCGTTCCAACGCCTCGGCACGCAAATTCCATACCGAACGACGGGCTTCTGCCAATGATTCACGCGCCATACGTGCCGCGATATCGAGATGTTCAGCCGCATCAGGATGCTGTGCGCGCATGGCCTGCTGTGCAGCACCGAGTTGCACAATAATCCCGGTCAATCCTTGTGCGAGCGTATCATGGATATCGC
>VGPG01000328.1 GCA_016875555.1 Chloroflexota bacterium
ATATTTTGGGCAGGCCACATGGATTGACTTTCATATGCTCCAAAGTGGTCATGCGCGGAATCGTGATAACTGGCGGAGTGTTGCAGACGATTATGCACGTACACCCATCAAGCCGTGCATGGATGGTGAGCCAGGCTACGAGGATCATCCATCAGGATTTGCTGTTGAGAACGGGTATCTCGACGACTACGATGCACGCAAAGCCTGCTACTGGGCACTGTTTGCTGGGGCACACGGGCATACCTATGGGTGTCATCCAATTTGGCAGTTTTGGGGTATCGGACACAAACCAATTACCTGGGCGCGTCGCCCGTGGCAAGAGGCGTTGCAGTTGCCTGGCGCGAGTCAGATGCAACACGCCAAGCATCTACTCTTGTCGCGACCGTACTTCAGGCGCATTCCCGATCAGTCGTTGATTGCAGCCGGCCAAGGCGAGGGGACCCATCATATACAAGCCTGTCGTGATAGTGCGGGCAGTTATGCCATGATCTATTTACCGGCCAATCAGACGGTGACGATTAATGTGGCGAACTTGCTCGGTCCTACGTACCGCATGTGGTGGTTTAATCCGCGTACGGGGCACGCCCAATGGCTTGATGAACGAACCACGGCCTTGCCTATCGAGATTGCGACGCCACACGGTGGCCCGGACTGGGTGCTGGTTATTGACTCGCTCCCGGCAGGATTTGAGTGGCAAGCCCCGGGTCGACGTCTCTAATCGAATAAACGCTGGCCAACAAAGCGCTGATGCACCGCGTCGCGCTCGGCCACACTTGGTCCCACCCCATCACACAAGGCAATATTCTGGTTGAGTTGCTCCACAAACGGCGTACCCGTCAGGGTAACGGCGATATCGTCGTTGGTCAGACTGTAGCGCATGGATGCCTCAACAAATCCGTGTGGACCTGGCTGTTTGAGGTGAGAAATCAACGCTTTGCGTCGCTCAGCCTCAGCAAGTAGTGCGTGCTGGTCGCGCAAAAACGGCGCCGGCGTGTCGGTCATAATCCCCATGCCCAACGGACTACCGTTGATGACACCAATGTCGTGGGCGCGCGTCAGCGGAAAGAGCTCGTCGTGCATCGTAATGTCAATCAGCATGTATCGACAATAGGTCAAGACGGTGTCGATGAGGCCGGTCTTGATGTATGGCACCAGGATGGCCAGATTGCGTGCATTGACGCCGATGGCCCGCACTTTGCCGGCGCGCTTGAGGTCAAGAAACGCCGCAATACACCCCTCAATTGCCACCTCAAAGGTGGTTGTCTCGGCCTCATGCAGTTGTATCAGATCAATGTAGTCGGTATCGAGTCGTTGCAAGCTCGCCTCAACGCTGGCCATGGTTGTAGCGTAGTCATAGGGCGTGCCACGCATCACTGCTTTGGTGGCGAGATAGACACTGTGGCGTTTGCCTTTGAGGGCCACGCCAAAGCGCCGCTCGCTTTCACCACGACCATATTGGGCGGCGGTATCCAAAAAGTTAATCCCGCAATCGATGGCGTGATGAATGGTGCGCACCGCCTCGGCCTGGCCGATCTGACCAAATTCATCACCAATGGCGGCGCCACCTAATCCCAATCGCGAGACCTGCCAGTTGGTGCGCCCGAGTCGTGCGTACTGCATGGTTATTGGCGCCCCCGAATCAGCCCATCGCCGTCGTTGGGCGTTTGCCACGGCGTGGCGTAAGACGGCGTGTTGACGTAACGGCTGACCACAAAATGGAGTACCGCACCGGCCATGGGGGCGATATGCAGACCGTACCATGGGCCGTTGATCTCTTGGGTGATGAGTGTGTGGTTGTGCTGGTCGCAGATATGCACCCGCTCAAAGCGATGCTCGCCGAATGTACCGGCCTGGATGACCAGCCCTTGTGTGGCCGTTGCATGCGTGTTGACCACGGTCATGGTGATGCTCTGCTGGTCAAACTGTGAGACAAGCGTGGCGACGCCATTGGGCAAACCGGGGCGGCGGCGGAGCGCATCGTAGTAGCGCACTTGACCGAATTGCAGGCCGCCGTGGCTGATGTGCATGGGGGCGCCGAGCGTGAGCTGGAGCAGACCCTCGACACACACCGGGGTGAACTCTTGCCAGGCGTGGATCGGGTCGACGTGCATGTTGATGTTGATGTGGCGCTGATCGAGCCCGCTGATGTCGTGCCAGTTGGCCGGGTCTGCAATCGGCGAGCGCATCTTGGTGAGTTGATTGGCGACGAGTGTCAAGTTGGCAGCCAAGATGCGCTCGGGGTAATCGGGGTTACGCCCCTGCACATACTCGAACCAGGGTAGGGTGTTGCTGATGTAGTGCTTGCCGCTGCCGATGTGGATGGTA
>VGPG01000329.1 GCA_016875555.1 Chloroflexota bacterium
TCCCGGCTGCTGATCCACCACGAACATTTGCCAACATCACCAAAGCACAGGAGCAGCTTGGATTTCAACCGCAAACGCCACTCGAGGTCGGGCTGGCGCACTTTTGGGAATGGTATCGTGGCGAATATGGATGCTAATAAGTCGGCTGGAACAGAAGAGGGTGGATTTTCATTAGTGGATGCATTGCGTCGACCACGTACGTGGGTTTCGTTCGCATTAGCCATCATGTTGATTTTCTTTATTTTTCGTAGTCTTAATGTCAGCGTCGCTGAGACCCTGGCCGTGATGCGCCAAACAGATATCGCGTTTCTCTTTTTGGCCCTGGGCATTTTCTACTTGACCTTCCCTTTGCGTGCAATGCGTTGGCGCATGTTGCTCGAGAATTCTGATATTGCGCCAGTTGCCGCACGTGCGAGTTGGGCGTCTCTCTCGGCGTTGATGGAGTACATCTACCTGTCATGGTTTGTGAATGTGATAGTACCGGCCAAGTTAGGCGACGTGTATCGTGGCTATCTCCTCAAACACAACGGCAAGGTCTCATTTTCGTCAACGATTGGCACCATCTTTGCTGAGCGCCTGCTTGACATGCTCGGGTTATTCACCTTTTTGACCATCTCCGGTTTGACACTCTTTGGCACGCATCTGCCCGATGAGATGCAGTGGTTATTCGTTGTCGGCGCCGTACTCGTGGCCGTGATTGTTGTCGGATTGGCCAGTTTGCGTTGGCTTGGTCCCTCATTGGTGCGCTTCGTTCCCGAACGTCTCAAAGCGCGCTACCAGCGCTTCTTGGTATCGGCGCTCAAATCGTTTCAGCCGCGCATTTTGCCCAATTTAGTCGGTTTGACCATGTTGGTCTGGTTACTCGAGGGGTGCCGGCTCTACTTCGTGATTGAGTCGATGCACCGTCTCGGCGTTGATTTGCCGCTGGCACTCGTCGTCTTTGTGTCGTTAGCGTCATCGCTATTGACCGTTGTACCCTTCACGCCAGCCGGGCTTGGTCTTGTCGAGGGCGCAGTAACTGCCGTGCTCGTGGCCGTGGTCATGATGGATAGCCATGTGGCATTGGCCGTCACGCTCCTCGATCGCCTCATCAACTTTTGGAGTATCATCGTCTTCGGATTGATTCTGTATCTGGTGAGTAAGCGCCGATGACGACTCGTGTGGCCATCGATTATACGGCAGGTGCATGGCAAGGCGCTGGAATCGGTCGTTATACGCGGGAGTTGGTGCGTCACATCATGCAACGTGCACCGGCCGACTACCAGTTTGTGCTGGTGTATGCGGCCGGTTGGCCGGGGACACGCATCCCATATCAGTCTGAGATAGATGCACTATGTACACTGCGTCCTACGACCCGTGTGGTGGCCATCCCGTTACCGGCACGACGCTTGACACAGTTCTGGCACCGCCTCAAGGTGCCGTTGCGCGTTGAATGGCTGACCGGTCCCATTGACATCGTGCATGCCCCCGATTTTGTCCTGCCACCCACCGCTAAACCCGGGTTGGTCACCATCCACGACTTGTCGTATTTGGTACATCCAGAGTGTGCGGTGCCAGGCGTGGCTCGCTACCTGCGCGAGGCAGTCCCCCCGTCAATTGCACGAGCCGATGCCATATTTGCCGATTCTGTGGCGACCAAAAACGACGTTGTCCACCTGCTCGGCGTTGATGCCGCCGCTGTGGAAGTGGTCTACGCCGCAGTGTCGTCGCGCTTTCAACCCATGGATGACACGGCGATTGCACCGATTCGCCAAAAGTACGACTTGCCGGCACGGTTTGTTTTGGCAGGTGGTACGCTCGAACCGCGCAAAAACTACGTACGCTTGTTTGAGGCGTACGCACGCGCACGTCACGTGCGCAATGATGTGCCGCCGCTGGTCGTCTTTGGTCGACGCGGTTGGATGTACGAAGAGATTATTGCCGCACCTGCACGGCTCGGTGTAGCCGATCAGATTCGCTTCGTTGATTTCATAGATGACAACGACCTACCTGCGTTGTATAATTTAGCGTGGGCGTTTGTCTATCCCTCCATTTATGAAGGGTTTGGTCTGCCACCACTCGAGGCGCTGGCGTGCGGGACGCCGACGTTAGTGTCGAATGTATCAAGTTTGCCCGAGGTGGTTGGCACTGCAGCCGTTCAAGTTGCCCCTGACGATATCCCCGCCATGGCAACAGGGTTACTTCGTTTGTTTTTTGATGACGACCTGCGTGCAATGTTGCGCCAGGCTGGGCCAGTGCAGGCCAAGATATTTACTTGGGAGGCGGCAGCCCAGCAGGTGCTCCGCCAATATGCTCACCTCCGGACGAGCCGT
>VGPG01000330.1 GCA_016875555.1 Chloroflexota bacterium
CACGAGTCTGCGCTCATTCAACGTGCATTTCTCGATAGTGGCCCACAACGTATCAAAGTACACACGATTGGTGCGAGTATCCAACGAGCGTTTGTGGTTGATCTTGTAACTGCGGGAATTGCAAACAAATCGCTGCGCGATGACATCGAGCCAGAAGTATACATCTATCTCATACAGACCATACTGACTACCTCACAGCCATACATGAGTAATCTGCTGAGTATGCACAATGTGGCTGTCCTGCAAGATGATTTCTTCATCTTCTTTGATCAGATAGTAACCACGCTTGATCAAGGGATGCGATACCGGATTCGTCGATAAGCGATGCGCTATGAGTCGTTTATAATAGTTTGTATGCCAAATACACCTGTACATGATTTTCTGACAATTGCGAGTGGCATCGTATTAGCACCTGGCATCTATGGTGTGCTGTACGAGGCGAACGTGGCCAATCAAACGGCTGTGGTCATCACGACCCTCATTTTGACAGCGCATGTGGTATCTGGGGTGCTTTTCTCACCCGATTTAGATCTTGACTCGCGTATCCATAAACGCTGGGGCATGTTTTTTTACATCTGGTTACCCTATAAATGGATAATCCCACACCGACACTTTTGGAGTCATGGATTGGTACTGCCACCACTCCTGCGTCTCGGTTATTTTTTCGGCATGATTATCCTAACCATCTTTTTGATCGAGCGCATCGCCGCATCTGCCGGAATTGACCTGCCTATCGTACATAATTCTGTGGCGTGGGCGATCATTACCTGGATTGGCCAAAACGAAATGGTGAGTGTTTGTATCGCCATTGGCTTCATATCAGGGAGTGCCGTCCATTCGATTGCCGACTGGCTGCACTCAGGTGGTAAAAAGCTTATCCGTACGCTCTTCGTACCACGCCGTGGCTCACAGGTTGCACGCAAAGGCATAGATTTTGCCCGTCCGAGCATCCGGTGGTTGTTCGACCCGTTCTCAACCGAGCATCCGTCTCACTACTAAAAAATAGACCCCTGCGCTGGATTGACATTCAGCGCAGGGGTCTATTTTTGTAACTACAACGCCATCTCGAAGATGTGAATTTTGCTCCCTGGTTCATGAATCTCAGCAAACCCAAGAGCATGGTTCAATTGAATGATGGGTTGATTGCTCAATTCCATCCAGGTACGAAGTTCACGTGCGCCACGCATCGCCGCAGATGAAATCGCCACGGATTTGAGGCGTGTTGCGATGTGTTGGCCACGAAATGCGGGCAATACACCAGTAGCATGCTGCCAGTATACTCCTGCATCATCGTCATCGCGCATTAGAATGGATTCGCCGACCAGTACACCGTTCCGCCGTGCAATCAAATAGTCGTCCGGGTCAATTGATTCTCCCAGTAATCGACGGAATTTACTTAATGTCACAATTGGTTCATCTGGCATTGGGACATCAAGTGAAATCGCCGCATGGAGCACACAAGCCTGTTCTATGGCATCGGTGTGAAGTACCATTAATTCTGCTAATGTGATGATTTCTAGTTGGTCATCGTACGCTTGATGTACAGGCAACGAATGTGCGCCTATGTGTAGACTAAACATCTGTTCTGTGCCAATATGGGTATACGCATGATTCATTAAAAATTGCACAGTGCCGTCATTTGGATGTGCCATAACACGAACGCGTTGTGCTCCAGCACTCACTGCCCATTGATGGACAGTGTTTAACAATTGAGTGCCATACCCCTGACCTTGAAAATTTGGTGCTACTCGGACGTGCGCCCAAAACGTATGTCGTGGTGTGTTCCAGGTAGCGCGAAAGCAGAATGCAATTGCAATAGGGTTCGCCGCATCGCCAATCATCCAGCGACGAAACGGAATACCTGCATCTGCAAGGTCGGCATCAAAATGGGAGACTTCTTGTGGGGTGTCGTATTCGTAATCGCATAAGAGGGCATCTGGGGTGTTTCTCGTCATTGTGGCATGTGCGACGGCGGCAATTTGGCCACGCACAACCGCAATCATGGGCGTAGAACAGGTACTCATACACAAACCTTTCACTCGAGCAGTTCTGTGCAGGCCGCTCCCGTCCGCCGACAACGGATTCCATTACCGTCACGTGCGGGAACCAACATCTATGTTGGGCTCATTCACACAGGCTACTCACGATTCCACTATAATCATACCATAGGCGTCAACACTGCGGAAAGTGCCTCTTGTGAATGCAATTGACTTAGAAGTATTTCGGCATCGGTGCAATGCCATCGCCGAAGAAATGGGAGCGGCCCTCGAACGAAGCGCCTTTTCTGCCAACATCCACGAACGTCGTG
>VGPG01000331.1 GCA_016875555.1 Chloroflexota bacterium
CTCATCGGGTTGTGGTGGAAGTTGATCGTGCTCCGGCAGAAATAGTAGGTGGACGATGAATCACGCAGCCTTTGACGGTGCGAACGTGCTGATTACCGGTGGGATGGGGTTCATCGGTGCAAACCTGGCTATCCGATTGGTAAACCTAGGTGCGCACGTGACACTGGTTGACTCGCTCATTCCCATCTACGGTGGGAACGACCGCAATATAGCACCGATTGTGGGGAGAGTGCGCGTCAACATTGCGGACGTACGCGATGAATACTCGATGAATCATCTGGTACAAGGCGTCGACTACCTGTTCAACTTGGCTGGCCAGACGTCGCACATCGACTCGATGACCGATCCCTACAGCGACCTCGACATCAACTGCAAAGCCCAATTGTCGATTCTTGAGGCGTGCCGCAAGCACAACCCGACGCTCAAGTTGGTCTATGCCTCAACGCGCCAAATCTACGGCAAACCCGATTATCTGCCCGTTGATGAGCGGCATCTGCTTAAGCCAGTTGATGTCAACGGTATCAACAAAATGGCCGGTGAGTGGTACCACATTCTCTACAACAACGTGTACGGTATTCGGGCAACGGCTTTGCGCTTGACCAACACATATGGCCCACGTATGCGCGTCAAAGACGCCCGTCAGACGTTTTTGGGCATCTGGATTAAGCGCTTGATTGAGGGTGAGCCGATTCACATCTTTGGCGACGGCAAACAAATTCGTGACTTCAACTATGTCGATGACGTTGTTGATGCGATGCTGATGGTGGCCGCTGAGTCTGCCGCCGATGGCCAAATCTTTAATTTGGGCTGTAACGAAACAATAAATCTCCACGACCTTGCGCTCATGATGATTGACATCTACGGCACGGGTGTTTGCGAACTCGTGCCGTTCCCGCCCGATCGCAAAGCAATCGACATCGGCGATTATTACAGCGATTTTCGCTTCATTCATGGGCGCGTTGGTTGGGCGCCTAAGGTCAGCTTACGTGAGGGATTGGCCAAGACACTGGCGTTTTATCAGGAAGAATCAACATATTATTTTGGGTAAATTGTGTCGGTGCGAAACGAAATGGCGGTGGGAGAGACGCATGTGGTGGGTTTGGTAGAGACGCATGTGTGGGGTTGGTAGAGACGCATGACCATGCGTCTCTACCAACCCGGTTTTGTTATCCGTGGGCACGTGTGGCGGCGGTTACCAAGATGTGGGTGGCCGCCAACCCATCGGCGGCAGTGACGCGCAATTGGGCCTGGCCGGTGACGCACTTGGCAAAATGCGCCACCTCATTGACGAAGCGGTCGCCATCGGCGACTGTCACTTGCTGGCGCTGGCCAGTGGCGTCGGTTTGCCACAACTGCATGCTGTCGTAGTCCATCGTGAGCGCGCCGCGTGTGCCGTACACCGTGACCACCCATTCGCCGGGCGGCGTACGCCAACTGGCCTCGATGGTGCCAATTACGCCGTTAGCGCTGGTCAGCAGAATCACGGCGGTATCCTCAACGCGCAAGGCTGGCCCGAGCTCGGTGGTGCGGGTGACGGCGCTGGCCTGAATGCTGACGGCATCGCCGATGAGATGGCGGAACAAATCGACCGAGTGGACGCTGGTGTCCATCATCACGCCACCGCCGGCCAAGGCCGGGTCGCTGAACCACTTGCTCTCGACGTTTGGCATGTGCCCCGCAAAACGATTGCGGAACATGATGACGTCGCCGATGGCGCCCCCGTCAATCAGCGATTTCATCGTCTCAATATGCGGCTGAAAGCGGTGACAAAAGCCGACGCTGAGCAGTTTGTTGGCGCTGCTCGCAGCTGCAATCATGGCTTCACAATCAGCCACCGTGGGTGCCAATGGCTTCTCGCATAACACATGCACCCCAGCCGCCATGGCCGCCACCACCAATTCACGATGGGTCGACGGTGGCGTACAGATGCTGACGATGTCGAGCGTGGCCTCAGCCAAAAACGTGGCAATGTCGGTGTAGGCTTGTGCGCCACTCGTACCGGCTAGGGCCACCGCCGCACCCGGGACGGTGTCGGCGAGCGCTACTGGTACATATCCGGCCTGACTCCAGGCGTTGAAGTGGGTGCGACCGATGCCACCACACCCGATAATGCCAATGCGTAATGCCATAGTCTCCTCCTTGATTAGCGTGCGTAGGCCGCGGCCACGCCACCGTCGACGGTCAACATGCCACCGGTCGTGCGGCTTGCACGTTGCCCCGCAAAGAAACTGACTGCCTCGGCGATATCCTCGGGGCGCACGTTGATTTTGAGCACCGTGCGCGCCTTATAAAAGTCTTCGAGCTCCT
>VGPG01000332.1 GCA_016875555.1 Chloroflexota bacterium
ACAAATTGCATCTAATGATTGATTTCGTAACGTGGCATCTTCTGTTGTGATGATTTGGCTGAGTCGATACACAAATCCTCCTGTTTACTCACCGCGACGATGCATGAGCAATTCGACAAGTGTCGCCATCACTTCATCACGTTCATTACCATGTAAGCCAAGTGCCAGTTGTGCGGTTAGCAGACCATACTTTGCACCGGTATCGTATCGACGGCCAATATGTGCAAGTGCAAGATACCGCTCTTGCTGTGCTAACTGATTAAGCGCCGGAGATAGTTGGAGCGAACTGTCCGGGTTACGTGCGAACTCATGCGCAAGCAACTCAAATATTGTGGGTGTCAGCACGTGCATGCCGAATTGACACAAGTAATGTCCAGCCCGTAATCCGGGGACTAGTAGGTGTTGCTCAGCCTGCGTCGGCGTCGGCTTTTCTATGACACGATCAATGGTGTACACCTGTGCGCGCCCTGGCACGGGACGACCACCAATCACACCGTAATATGGGAGTAGATGTTCGCGCGATGATTGCACGGCACTAACAGCACAAGCCTCTTGTGTGGCCAAATCGACGACTTGCTGTGCACAGTTGCGTGTTGTATCAGCAATATAAATATGGTCGCCAACCAGGTGCAAAAACGGTTCTTGCGTCATCGCCTGCCGAGCTTGGAGCACAGCATGTCCATATCCACGTGGGCGTGTTTGCTCAACAAATCGAATTTCGGCGTGCACATCAGCAATAGCTGACCGGTATGGCTCAGCCATATGTGGCGCAACAACAATAACCACCTCCGAGATACCCGCATGGACGGCTTCGGAGACGATAATCTGTAACAGTGTCTTTGAGATGCCATCACTATCAACAAGGCGTTGAAGTGGCAACGTTTGTTGCACCGGTGAGGCAGCTGTGATTAACGCTCGTGTAATCCGCACAAAAACCTCCTAATTTGCATCTCGGTCTATTATAGCAAAGCACATCTGTGCCGTCCTGATTTGAATTCGCCCATGACATACAACGCAACATTGACACATTGTTTAGATAAAGTATACAAGTAATCGCTGGCTACTGTACCAGAAACAGAAATTCGCAGTACGCCTTTGCACGACAAGTATAGATAAATCATACAAGAATTATGTGAAACTATCGTATAGAGATTGTAGGTACAATAGTGCGGGGAATATTTCTTGACGATTATGCACAACGTATCTATACTGTAGGCGCTTGGCAATGGGGCCACGCCGTGTGTACCATGACATACGGTCACAAGGAGTCAATGTATGCGATCAGCTATCGCTCAGTTTTTTGGACCGAACGCGGGCTATATTTTAGAACAATATGACTTGTATCTGCGTAATCCCGAGGCCGTCGAGCCGGATGTTCGTGCATGGTTTGAAAAAAACAACCAACTAACAACCATACCATCTGCACACACCGCGCAACATGAGGATACCGTCGATAACGAACATGCAATTGCCGCGGCACGTCTTATACGATTTATCCGCGAAGTAGGACACCTCGAAGCAACCATAGACCCACTTGGAAAGAAACCAGTCAGCGATCCAAGCCTCGAACTTTCATACCACGATATATCTGAAAGTGACCTGGCCGCGCTACCACCGACGATTTTGCGCAGCCCGCTTGCAAGTGAATGCCAGACTGCCCTCGATGGTGTGAATGCATTACGCAAGTTGTACTCCGGAAGCATTGGGTACGAATCGGATCATATTCAAGTCTATGAAGAGCGTAAATGGTTCCATGACTCAATCGAAACTCGGCGGTTTTTCTATGGGTTTACGCCACAACGCAAGCGTGAAATCCTCGAGCGCTTAACTGAAGTTGAGACCTTTGAGCGTTTCTTGCATAGCACGTTTGTCGGTCAAAAGCGATTTTCGCTCGAAGGGTGTGACATGTTGTTGCCGATGCTCGATTCGATCATTCGCAACGCAGCTGCGGCGGGCACCAAAGAAGTAGTGATTGGTATGGCCCACCGAGGACGTTTAAACGTGCTTGCACATGCCTTAGGCAAGCCGTATTATCACATTCTCAGTGAATTTTTGTTGGCGCATCGCGATGCACATCAACCGGTAGTTCGTGAAGCACATGGTTGGACCGGCGATGTAAAGTACCACCTTGGTGCCCGTCGAGCATACAAGGATAGTGGCATCGAGCAAATGCCGATTACCTTAGCCCCGAATCCAAGTCACCTTGAATTTGTCAACCCTGTGGTCGCTGGCCGTGCACGTGCCGTCCAAGATGACCGTACAAAAAACGGCACTCCAAGTCGTAATCGCATGGC
>VGPG01000333.1 GCA_016875555.1 Chloroflexota bacterium
CATCCCGATTGTGCGCGAGTGGAGCGGCGTGATGCGCGTCGATATGCTGGGCGTGGCCCTCGGGTTGGTCGGGTTGGTCGTATCGCTGCGCGGCAGGCTGTCGCTGGGTGCCATCTTGGTGACGCTGGCGCTCTTTTGTAAGCCCTCGCTGATTGCCGCGCCCATGGCGCTGTTGGTCTTGTGGCTCAGTCAACCGCGGCAATCGCTTGTGCGAGCCATCGGCGCCGCTAGTATCACTGCCGTCATCATTGCCGGCGGTATCACCGCCACCGGTGGCAATCTGTGGCTGCATGTGGTGCAATCCAACATCAACTCGTGGGAGCGCGCCTTGGCCGAGGGATTTTGGCGCGAGGCCTGGCAACTGCATGCGCCACTGATGCTCGCCACTCTCGGCCTCGTCCTGAGTCACTTGCGCCATTGGCGCACCCTGCTCAGCCCTGAGCACATCCGCACCAGCATGGCCATCGTGTATACGATTGGCGGCGTAATTGTGGGCATCGGCATCGGCAAAGTCGGCGCCTATGCCAACTACTTTCTGGAGCTCTACGCCGGCATGATTTGGCTGATTGCTCACAGCGCCAGCGCTGTGGCCGGCCAGCCCAGCCGCCGGCGCTGGTTGAGTGTAGCCCTCATCGCCGTATGTAGCCTGAGCGTGGCCCGGTATATCCCGTTGTGGAGCGAAACCTACGCCAAGCCCTATGGCATGATCGAGCGCCAACGCCCGGCTCGGCTGGCCTTCGGCAGCTACACCGTCTGGCACGATATCCGCCGCGAGGCCCAAGTGCTCGACGCCAACGCTGTCACGGCCAGCGACCTCAATACGCTGATCAACGACCTCGGCGCCATGACCATCTTCACCGATGTACCCGGCATCGCCGCCCAAGCCAATGTCAGTGCGCCGATGCAGGTATTTGAGCATCGCCAATTGGCAGATGTCGGCTTGTGGGATCAACGGCCGATGCTCACCCAACTCGCCAACGGCACCATCCCGGTGGTCGTGCTCGACTACCTCGGCAACTGGATGACACCTGAGAGCATCGCGCTCATCACCACCCGCTACGCCCAAAGCGGCTCGCGCGGCAGTTACGACGTCTATCAGCCAATCGCCGTCGGCGCCCCGGTCAGCACCAACCACGCCTTCGGCGATGTAACGCTCGTCTCAATCGCCCTGCCACCACCGCTGCTGCGCCCGGCCTATGAGCCAGGCAGCCAACTGCCCGTCTTGCTGACATGGCAGAGCCAAACCAGCGATACCACGCTGCGCACCGTCACGCTGACGCTGATTGACGCCAATCAGCAGGTGCTCAGCCGGAGCGTGCAACCGCTCTTTGCTGGCGCCCTGACCGCCGCTGACGCCAGCGCGCCGCTCCAGCATCTGCAAGCGCTGGCCCTGCCGGCCCGCCTCGCCGACGGCACCTACCAGATTGCTGTACAACTCGACGATGCGCCGGCCGTCACCGCGACCACGATTGTGATCCAGCGCGGGGCCGGGCAGGTGCGCGGCGAACCCGGCTACCTCGTGCCCGATCAGTTCGCGCAGTACATCGCCCAACACGGCGGCAACGCCGCCTGGGGGGCGCCATTGATGCCGGCCATGCCGTTTGCCAACATGACTCTGCAGTGCTTGACACTGCGCTGTATCATCGCTGACGACGCTGGGATTCGCCCAGCCCCACTCGGTGTGTGGTTGCGTGGCGCCACTGTGTTGTTACCCGCCGCCGATGACGTGAACAGCTACGATTTTATGCGTGAAACCGTCGTCAGCGGCCAGTTTGATGGCGATGCCTACGCCGTGGCCGATGTCGCCCGCCGCGAAAACGACATCCACCTCTGGTTGCGCCAAGAGGTCCTGTTGCAGTACATCGGCGACACCGTCTCTTTGGCCAACGGCGGCGAACGCCTGCTGCGCCTGCCCGGCATCCCTTATCGCTGGGGCGTCACCCCATAATCTGGTGCAGATGCGCGTCGTGCTCGGCAACGAGTACGACGCATTTTTCTTTGTGCAGAAAGCGCCGCACCCACGACCTCACGCCGCTATCTACCACCGTACACATCTATCGCTCACTCCACATGTGTCCAATCGCTTTACACGCCCCGCCCACACAAAAATGCCCCACATCGTTACGATGCAAGGCGCCCGTTTTTTCTTTGCAGAAAGCGCCGCACCCACAATCCCACGCCGCTATCTACCACCGTACACATCTATCGCGCACCCCTCATGTGTCGGTCACGTTGCACGCCCCGCCCACACAAAAATGCCCCACATCTACACGATGCA
>VGPG01000334.1 GCA_016875555.1 Chloroflexota bacterium
AGTGCAAACCACGCCCAATCCCAAAGTCAAGCGTGACACGCTGCACATCGACGCCGTGCAACGGCAACAAATCAATCAAGGCCCGCACCTCGGCCAAGCCCGGGTCGGGGAGTTGATAACGCATAATCAAATCAGTCACATCGGCCAAGGCCTGGGCCGGTGCGCCACGAATCACGCTGAGCTCGGCCAAGAAGGCAATCGCGCGCTCGACGGTTGGGCGCTGATCATGGGTGCGCAATGTGCGCACCAAGCGGCGGACAATCTCTTCGGGCGGGCGCGTGCCGAACTGCAAGTTGACGCCAATCGAGCGTAAGGTGTGGAGCAACAAATCTTCGGCTTGCGCATCATCAAGGCCGGCAAGGACCGTGGTATCGAACCCTTGTTGCTCGCCCTCGATCTCGCTCATCAAGGCATCACGCACCGCATCGACACCGCGATTGCGCATGCGCTCAAGACTCCATGTCAGCACGCTCCGCGTGCGTTCGCTGACGCCGAGTGATCCCAATAACGAGCGAATAATGCCAATATGTCCGATGCTGATGTGATACTCGCGGATACCCACTGCATGTAACCCCGCACAAGCCACGCCGAGCACCTCGGCGTCAGCACGGGGGGCCGGTGCCCCAATCATCTCGCCGCCGATTTGGGTGAACTGGCGCCACGTGCCCCGCTGTGGGCGTTCGTATCTGAAGACTGGTCCGGTATAGCGCAAGCGCAACGGTAGCGGTTGATCGCCGAGTTTGCTGATATAGGCGCGCAACACCGAGGCGGTCCACTCAGGGCGCAAGGCCAAATCACGGCCGTTGAACGAAAATTCATAAATCTTGCCGGCAAGCTCCTCACCGAGTTTGCGCACATACAAATCACGATGCTCAAGCAGGGGCAAATCAAGCGCCTGATAACCGTGGGTGCGTAATACATGGTTGATTTGATGGGCTATATGCTGTTGCCGGGCAAAATCATCGGGCAACACATCGCGCATTCCACGTACTGCATCAACTAGGTTATCCACCTGTGTACCTCTTTTGTTGCAAAAAATAAACGCTCCTTCTCTATTTTACCCGAATATGATTGTGTGCTATCATCATCTGCGAGGATATGCACGAATCGTTATTTGCCTGACACCACAGAACGTGCTATACTAATCGGCATTGTGTGCAATTGCACGTATAGTTTCTGACTACTTAAAGGAGCGACGGCATCATGTCGCAGCAGATTATCGACGCCATTGAGCAGCGTCAACTCAAGGCCGACGTGCCAGATTTTCGCGAAGGCGACACGGTGCGCGTTGGCGTACGCGTGGTTGAAGGTAACCGCGAGCGCGTGCAGGACTTCGAGGGTGTAGTAATTCGCAAGCGTGCAGGTGGCATCAACGCCAACTTCACCGTGCGCCGCATGGCCTCACACGGTGTCGGCGTCGAGCGTACCTTCTTGTTGAACGCCCCCCGCGTCGACTCAATTACCGTGGTTCGCCGTGGTAAGGTTCGCCGCTCACGTCTCTTCTACCTGCGTGGCTTGACCGGCAAGGCCGCCCGCATCAAAGAGCGCCGCTAACCAGCCGATGCGCGCCTGGGCACTGCATCTCTATCGCTGGTTGCTCGAGCGTTTGTATCATCAATTTGCCCCGTTATACGACACAGTGGCTACGCTTATATCGCGTGGCCACTGGTTTGTATGGGGCGAGCACCTCATTCCCTTCTGCACCGGCCCCGTCCTCGAGCTCGGCTGTGGCACCGGGCATCTCCAAGCCAGCCTCGCCCGTCACGGCATCTGGAGTATCGGCCTCGATCGCTCGCCCGCGATGCTGGCCCAAGCGCATCAGCGCACCTCGCGCCTCCTCCGGGCCGATAGTCGAGCCATCCCTTGTGCCGCTCAATCGTTTCAATCGGTCGTGGCGGTCTTCCCGGCACCCTATATCGCTGATCCCGCTACCCTTGACGAGGTCGCCCGCGTCTTGCGCCCCGACGGTCAGCTCATCATCCTGCTTGCGGCTGGGCGCATGCAGCTCACCACACACCCGTTGTGGCAGCAACTCGCACACGCTGGTTGGCAGCTCGAGGCCCCAGCGCTAAACGCCAATGGCACCCCGTTGCAACTTATTGTGGCCAGAGTACCAAACCATGCCACCCACACTTGACTACGAACGCCAATTCATCGCCCTAGGCTACCACCTGATTGCCGGCATCGACGAGGTCGGGCGCGGCTGTTGGGCAGGCCCAGTTGTGGCCGCGGCTGTTATCCTCAGCGACGTGGTCTACCACATGCCATC
>VGPG01000335.1 GCA_016875555.1 Chloroflexota bacterium
GCTCTTAATAACTGAACCTTGCGGAGCAATGTTCCCTTGTGGGAAGGTGACGGTTGCCGTGAGTCCACGCGCCTTTGCGGTGATTGGCGACATGATCACATCGTCGGCGTTGACACCATCGCGTTCCATCAACATGTTTCGTACAATGCGTCGTCGTTCGGATTGTGCCCACCAGTCAAGCACCGTGTCGAGCGTTTCGCCGGTGACAGTGCGCACGCTGGTATCAAGCAGACCGAGATCGCGCAGATGAAGCATGACTTCGGGTACCCCGCCTGCCATGTACGCTTGGACGGTCACGTGATTGCGTGGACCATTTGGTAATACGTCAACGAGTCGCGGTACTTGACGATTAATGTGTTCCCAGTCATTGACTGTCGGGCGTGTTAACTTCGCAGCATGTGCAATGGCAGGAATATGAATGAGTAAGTTCGTCGATCCACCAAATGCAGCATGAACGACCATGGCATTATGCAGCGCACCTTGTGTCAGAATATCTTTTGTGGTGAGTTTTTGTTGACGTAATGACAAAACTGCCCGTGCCGATGCATGTGCCAACTCGAGCCAAATTGGTTGACCGGATGGTGCAAGTGCCGAATGTGGTAGTGCCATGCCGAGTGCTTCAGCCACAACTTGAGATGTCGCAGCAGTACCCAAAAACTGGCAACCGCCACCAGGCGATCCACAGGCACGACAACCAAGTGCTGCCGCTTCACTCAGACTCAATTCGCCGTTGGCAAATCGTGCGCCAATCGTTTGGACCTTGCCTGCATCCTCACCATCAGTGGGTGGCAGGGTTACGCCCCCTGGCACAAGAATAGTTGCGAGATTTGGAGTGCCTGCAAGTGCAATGAGCATTGCTGGCAAACCTTTGTCACACGTGGCCACGCCGATGACGGCTTGACGTGTCGGTAGTGAGCGAATCAACCGTCGGAATACGATGGCTGCGTCGTTGCGATACGGCAAGCTGTCAAACATGCCCTCTGTGCCTTGGCTACGACCATCGCAGGGGTCGGTAACGTAGCCGGCAAACGGCATGGCATTGTTGGCGCGGAGCGTCTCGGCAGCAGCACGCATCTGCAAGCCCACCTCCCAATGGCCAGTGTGATAGCCAAGCGCAATCGCCTTGCCATCATTTTCACGAATGCCGCCTTGCGTGCTGAGGATGAGCACTTGGGTGCGTGTTAGCTCATCAGGATCCCAGCCCATGCCAACGTTTTGTGTCCAGCCAAACAGGTCTCCACTTGGGCTGTTCAACAATAAATCTTCAGTGAGTGGTAATTCACCCTGTGGCCCTTGGGCCTTTGAGATGATGTCAAAGAGTTCAGGCGTGCCACCAATCAAGGAATCTAAAGTTGGCCGTTGCATCTGCTGCTCCTTTGCGTCAACAGTAATTGACACATGATACACGAATAGATGGTTAATTCTCATCGCCCAGCTTCACCGCATCAGCTAACCGTAGGCGTTGTATGCTGCTGAATGCCAGGATTGCGGTGAGGATGAGCGCTGTTCCGTATACGATAACCATGACCGTCAGCGTCGTCCAATCAGTGATTGGTTGCGTCGCAGGGACTGACGGGTATGGTTGAATACCTGCTTGTAGATACGGCAACATCGTTTGCGTAGCGAGTAACGCTGCACTGAGTCCGAGGATAATCCCCAGCGACGACATAAGTCCTTGCTCGAGCATCACGGCACGGCGGGCTGTTGAAGCTGGCATACCAAGCGCTTGGAGCATCCCGAGTTCGATACTCCGTTGGCGGAGCATGGCGAGTGCACTCACAAAAATCGCCATGACGCTCAGTCCAGTTGATGCAATGAAGCCAATACTCAACATGCCAAAGAATCCTTGGCGTTCTGGTCGTATGAATTCGCGCTGGTACATATCCTGATAGTCTTTGACGTCGAGTAGTGGAATGCCCAGTGCGCGCGCTTGTGTGACAACCGCATCAAGCGAAACAGTGGTATCACGGGTAATCCACACATCGGTGGGCGGCGTATAGCCGATTTCATCACGAATAAAGCCAAGATTGGTTATAACAAATGGTTTTTCGATGGCAATTTGTCCTGGCCAACCATCCACAATACCAATGATGCGAACGCGTGTCGAGACGTCAATGCCGTCCATGTTGATGGTGAGGGCGACACGATCACCGATAGCCGTATTCTCTGCCAGATTACGGCTAATAATTGCGCCATCACGCGATTGTGCCAGTCCATTTAGGAGTTCGCCCATGGTCTGGTTATTGCCCAGCCATGTAT
>VGPG01000336.1 GCA_016875555.1 Chloroflexota bacterium
TGGTACCACGTTAATCGAGCGTGCGTTGTTTGGTCGGTACGCCGAGTTACATGGTGGTGACCTAAACTCAGAAGCGGTCGCCACCGCGTTAGCCAATATAGGGCCGCGCTACAAACCGATTTCTATTCAAGAGTGGGATGCTCGTTCGTTGCCGATGGATGAATCATCGGTAACCGCGGTGACCTGCAACTTGCCGTTCGGCGTACAAATTAGTACCCCCGAAGAAAATCGCCGGCTCTATCCTGCGGTCATGAAAGAACTTAAACGAGTGATGCACGTCGGTGCAAGAGCCGCACTCCTCACCAATGATATGCGTGCTATTAATCGCGCGCTCGAACGAACTGCTGGCATGTATCTTGAGCATCAACACACGGTGATTATCTTAGGACGGAAAGCACAAATGCTCGTCGTTCAGAAGCGTTAATCATGACATACACAGAAGCGCTGTTGGCAGTACTGCCAACAGCGCTTCTGTGAGTTCACCTGCATGCGCTTAGGTAACGGCTTTACGTGTGGCGGGATACTTCAGATGGAGACCACGCACCACGGTATCGCGTATGCGATCAACACCGTGCCAGATTTCGGCGTATGATGTCGTCAATGGACTTAAACCTAGGCGCAAGTTATCTGGCTCACGAAAATCCGGAATGACGTTTTGTTCGGCAATCAGGGCCTGATTGATTTGATAGCCAAGTGGGTGTCGAATACTCACGTGCGAACCGCGGATGGTAGCATCCCGAGGGGATCCTAGACTAAATCCTAACGGCGCAAGGTGCGCGTCATACAGTTGAATCATGTATTCAGTGATGAGCATCGACTTCGCACGGATTGCATCAATGCCCACATCAACAATCATATCAACCGAGCGTTCGAGCGCAGATAACGAGAGCATCGGTGGGGTACCTGCCAAGAATCGACCAATTCCGGCAGCAGGCGCATACGCAAGATCAAATGCGAACGGAGCTTTTTGGCCGAACCACCCCCAAATGGGCGATTCGAGTTCATCCTGAATATGTTTGTTGATGTACAAAAACGCTGGGGCACCTGGTCCACCATTCAAGTACTTGTACCCACAACCAATGACCATATCTACATTCCAAGCGTCGAGGAGCATCGGCACTGCACCCACGGAATGACTCAGGTCCCAGATTACGAGGGCGCCCACCTCATGTGCTTTTGCGGTAATTCGTTGCATGTCATAAATGAACCCACTCTTGAATGTGACATGCGACAGTGAGACCAATGCGGTCTCTTTGGTAATCAGCGCCTCGAGATCGTGCAAATCGACAGTGATTTCGTGATCGCGTGAATGCACGAGCTGAAGGGTATGACGATGACCGAATTGTGCGATAGCGCCCTGCATGATGTAGAGATCAGATGGAAAGTTCAATGCGTCACTGACAATCTGCGTGCGCCCTGGACGTGCATGGAGTGCGGCCATCACACATTTGTAGAGATTCACTGAGGTGGAATCACAGGCGATGACTTGACCAGGCGCCGCCCCGATAAGCTGTGCAATTTTGTCGCCGACGCGGGCCGGGGCTTCGTACCATCCACGCCCCCACCCACGAATCAATCCATCTGCCCATTCGGTATGAATGACGTGGTGCAGATGCTCTGCGGTCATGGCCGGCATACGCCCCAGCGAGTTGCCGTCAAAATAGACGATAGATGGATCCGCGATGACAAATTGGGTGCGCAGATTGGCCAACGGATCAGTGGCGTCTGCAGTCAAGGCAGCAGACAAACCAGCTCGTGCATCAGGTAGCTGAAACGCCATTGTAAGCCTCCTCAAGCATGTCAACTGTCTCATCCCAGCCAATACACGCGTCGGTGATTGACACCCCGTACTGTAACGCAGAAATATCACTGCCTAGTGATTGTTTTCCTTCGGAGAGATTGCTTTCTACCATCATCCCGATCATGGATGAGTTTCCCTGTGCACGCATGGCAAGTCCTGCACGCCACACGGCTCGTTGTCTGCGATGATCGGACGCAGAATTTGCGTGAGAGCAATCTATCATGACTGCAGGTGGTATCTTGGCGGCACGCATCAAATCAACGGTTTTGGTGACACTGACATCATCGAAATTGGAACCCTGACGACTTCCACGCAAAATGACGAACCCATCGGGATTCCCGGCGGTTTTAACGACGGCACCGACACCGTCTTGGGTGATACCCAAAAAGCTGTGTTGCGCTGCACCTGAAATACAGGCATGCACTGCCACGTCAATGCTCC
>VGPG01000337.1 GCA_016875555.1 Chloroflexota bacterium
TCTAATGAATCGCACACGACGGTTATTTTTGACGGCTCCAGTAGCAGCACTTGTGCTTGGTGCGTGTGGCAGTGGGCCACAGGCTAGCAATACAGAAGGTGAGTTACCAATGAACATTTCGGTCAAAGATTTGGCGGCCCGGTTGGAGAGTGACAAGAGCTTGATGGTGCTTGATGTGCGCTCGCCCGAAGAGTACACCCAAGATGGGCACGTGCCCGGTTCCGTGTTGATTCCTCTCCCCGAGTTGGCCATGCGCTTGAACGAAGTGCCCAAGGATCGCCCCGTAGCTTGCTTCTGCCGCTCAGGCAACCGCAGCCAAGTCGCATGTGACATGTTGCGCCAGCAGGGCTATACCAATGTGACCAACGTGTTGGGCGGGATCGGCGCATGGCGCGGTGCCAATCTGCCAACTGAGTATTAGTTGATGACATTTTGATGATGTTTTTCTAAAACATCTAAAACCCTATAGAATTTGTAGATAATTAGTGATATGATACCTCCTAACCAATCTTGGGAGGTATCAGATGAATGTAGTCATTGTTGGTGGGGGAGCAAGTGGTGTCTTAGTGGCATTGTGTGTGATGCGCAAAGGAGCACACACCGACACAATAGTCGTCATCGATGATGGACAAAACATCGGGGAAGGCGTTGCATATGCGCGCGTAAATGAACACTACCTACTGAATGTACGTGCAATAGGAATGAGTGCGTATCACGATCAACCAATGCATTTTGTCGAGTGGCTGAGAGAAGCGAAAGACTATCACGATGCAGAAGGATTCGTGCCACGTCATTGGTATGCTGAATATTTGCGGCATGAGATGGCAGTACAAATTCAGCAAAGCAATGTACAGCTGACTATACATCGCGGTGTGGCGCAGCATATTGATCGAACAACTCATAGAGTTACATGCGTAGGTGGCAAGCAATACGATGCGGATGTCGTGGTGATGGCGATAGGAAACTTGGCATCACAAAATCCTGTGCAGCGATGGAACACGATACCAACTCGGTTGTGTGACTGGCGTAAATTTCATCCAGGCGTGATAAATGCAGATGAGCGAATCATCATAATTGGTAGTGGCTTAACGATGATCGACCAAATTGTGGCGTTGCATGCAAGTGGTTTTAAAGGACAAGTAGTGGCTGTTTCGCGCCATGGGTACATCCCCAAAACGCATGTGGATAGACAGTCATATCCGTGTCCAATAACGGTTGCAGATGCAGATTTGCCGTTGAGTGTGTTGCTTCGCAAGATACGTACCGCCATACAGCATGCACAACAGGCAGGGGTGCCATGGCAAGCAGTGATAGATAGTATTCGGCCACATACGCAAGGAATATGGCGCCGATGGAATGTGAACGTGCAACAACGATTTCTGCGCCATCTGCGGGCAATCTGGGATGTTCATCGCCATCGGATGGCACCGGAGATTTCACAGCGAATTCATCAAATGATAACAGCAGGGCAGTTACATGTGATTGCTGGCCGTATTCAGGGCTATGTAGAAACTCAGGATGGTGTGCAAATCATGCTTGAGAAGAATGGGCAATCACAGGTGCTTTCGGGGAATATAGCAATTAACTGTACTGGACCTGCAAGTACCTATGTCACAACACATGTGCCAATTGTTTATGCACTTGCTGCTGATGGTGTGGTTACTCCACATGAAAACGGCATTGGCCTACACATTAATGAGCTGGGACAACTTGTTAATGCGACAGGTTTGGTTGAGCCATGGTTGTGGTGTATTGGTTCAATGCGTAAAGGTGCTGACTGGGAGTGTACCGCAATCCCTGATATTCGGGTACATGCACACCAATTGGTCAGCGCTCTATACAACCATGAAAGGACAGTGTAGTGCTGATTTCAGTTGACGAGCTTGCGAATGCATTATCGCAAGAAGCTCCAATACTTGTCGTGGATGTACGAGAGCTCGATGAGGTATCCCGGACTGGTGTCATACCAAATGCGCGACACATTCCGCTGTGTGAATTAGCAAGTGCCTGCGTGAATATTCCTACTGGTGTGACGGTTGTGTGTGTATGTGCAAGTGGTGTTCGCGCAGAAGTTGCCGTAGATCGGTTACATAGTCAAGGGTTTATGCAGGTGTGGAATGTTCTTGGTGGTATGAAAAAGTGGATTTCATCTGGGTATGAATGCGTGCGACCGTGTAGTAATGGTGTGTAATTAAGGAGGTATGTGATGATTTTCCGTCAATTGTTCCACGAGGGTATGGC
>VGPG01000338.1 GCA_016875555.1 Chloroflexota bacterium
CAAGGGTACCCTTGCGGCGTCCTCCCTCATATTTAACGGACTTTACTTGATTGGGAATTGGCAAAATCATCAACCGCATACCCAGGTCGTTGCGTGTCGTAACCGTCCACATAGGCAGATTTCTCTGCGTTGATACGCCGTTCACGGTCTTGCAGCAGCTTGTTCAATGCACCCATGTACGCTTCTGCAGCCGCAACCATGGTATCAGTATGCACGCCGTATCCGTTAAACAGGTCGATACCAGGTTTCGTCGAGGCATGTTGCGCTGCATACGTATCACGAATGCGCACAGAAACTTCAGCAACCGCATCAATACCTTCTGTCACCGAATTAATCGTGAACTCGAGTAATTCGACGGGGCGTTGTACGACTTGATCGATGGCCTTGTAAATGGCATCTACCGGGCCGGTACCGTGTGCGGCCTCTAGATGGACGACGCCTTGTTGGTCAATCAGACGGACAGTAGCAACCGGTGTCAAGCTGGTACCGGTAATGACTTGCACATGATCGAGCTTGTATACTTCTACGGCGCGATGATGTTCGCCGGCTATAAGCGCTTCGATGTCGCGATCGTCAATTTTCTTTTTGCGGTCGCACAGTTCCTTAAAGCGCTCAAACAAATTCTGAAACTCTTCTTCGTTCTCCGCTTCCCAGCCCAATGAGATCACCTTTGTGCGGAATGCATGCCGGCCAGAGTGTTTACCGAGCACCAACATGTTGCCATCAAGGCCAACGGTCTCTGCGCTCATGATTTCGTATGTCATACGGTTCTTGAGCACACCATCTTGATGGATGCCCGATTCATGTGCAAACGCATTACCGCCGACAATCGCCTTGTTGGGTGGTACTGGGATACCGATGAATGAACTCAGTAAACGACTACTACGCGTTAATTCGGTGGTTTGAATTTTGGTATTCACACCATAAAAACTCTGTCGTGTGTGCAACGCCATAACGACTTCTTCGAGCGACGCATTACCGGCACGCTCACCGATACCGTTGATGGTGCACTCTACTTGGCGTGCACCGGCACGTACGCCAGCCAAACTATTGGCGACAGCCATACCGAGGTCATCGTGACAGTGCGTCGATATGATGCAGTTTTCGATGCCTGGGACATTCAATAAGATGCCACGGATTAATTCGGCATACTCTTCGGGAGTCGTAAAGCCAACTGTATCCGGAATATTCAGCGTTCTTGCACCTTCAGCGACTACTGCAGTCAGCACTTCAAACATGTAGGCTGGCTCTGAGCGTGTCGCATCCATCGGTGAAAATTCAATGTCATCACAGAGCGACCGTGCATACCGAACCATTTCACGTGCACGTTCGAGCATCTTGGCACGCGTTGATTTAAACTGATGCTCAATGTGGATGTCCGACGTCGACAAGAAGGTGTGAATACGCTTCTTTGCAGCGGGCTGAATGGCAGTCCACGCTTTGTCGATATCGTCTTTGTTGGCACGCGCCAAAGCACAGATGGTTGGCCCATCAGCAGTGCCCACTTCTTTGGCGATTTGATGAACTGCAGCCCAATCACCGGGTGAGGCAGCAGGAAATCCGGCTTCAATGATATCGACACCTAGTCGTTGTAGCTGACGAGCAATCTCCATCTTCTCCTCAAGCGACATGGTACAACCCGGTGCTTGCTCGCCATCGCGAAGCGTCGTATCAAAGATGCGTACGTGACTCTCCTGCATGATCGTTCCTCGTGTAATTACAAGTGGCGCGCGCTGCGCCGTCGGTAACCAGGGCCGAGTAGTCCACCGCAGTGGACTACTCGGCAGATAGACTTACGAACCGCCTTGGCCGGGGATGACTTCGCGTGGGTTGACGAACGGCATCATCCGGCGCAATTCGCGGCCAACCACTTCGATTTTGTGATCGACGTCAGCGTTACGGGACTTATTGAAACGCGGGCGTCCGTTGACGTTCTCATCGATCCAGTCCTCGGCGAACGTACCGTTCTGGATGTTGGTCAACAACTGCTTCATGGCAGCGCGTGACTGATCGTTGATAACCTGTGAGCCAGCGACGTAGTCGCCCCACTCGGCGGTATCTGAGACCGAGAAGCGCATGTAGTTGAGACCACCTTGGTAGAAGAGGTCAACAATCAACTTGAGCTCGTGCATACACTCGAAGTAGGCAACCTCTGGCTGATAACCAGCATCGACCAAGGTGTCGAAACCGGCTTTGACCAATGCTGATACGCCACCA
>VGPG01000339.1 GCA_016875555.1 Chloroflexota bacterium
GGTGGCCACGGCTTCAAGGTGTGGATCATCGAGACAGCCAATCACCTAATGAACTTCTTGGTCTTGGGTGCCATTCTTGGAGCATGGCGCTAGGCATGATTGATGCCTAGCGGAGTGAGTCGCGGAGAATTTGGAAGAGGCGTGGTAGGTCAAGCGGTTTGGGCATGAACACTGCGCCTTCTTCTTCGAGATCTGCGAACCAGTCTTGGCGGTGGAGTGCGGTCGTGATGATAATCGGCACGTTGCGAACTTGGAGTTCGCTCTGGAGTGCACGGAACGTCGCTACCCCGTCCATGTAGGGCATCATCACATCACAGATAATTGCATCCGGGAGGCCGTTCGCACAGAGTGCGACGGCCTCTTGGCCGTTTGCGGCCAAGACAATAGTATATCCTTCGTTGCGTAACGAGCTTGCGAGCGCACGACGAAGCGTTGCGTCATCGTCAATAATCAGAATTGTTTTGGTCATGCGTGTGACTCCACCAACAGTGACTAAGCGGGGTACTGTAAAAAAGAATGTATTAAAGAATGCATCATATATGATGAACTACATGCCATTATATGCTACAAAACTATACAACAAATCGTCCGGGATTCAAGCGTGCATGTGGATCAAATTCGTGACGGATGGTGCGCATCACCTCAAGACCTGCCGCTGGTGGATGCCAGTAAGCAGATAAATCGGTGGCGGATGTGGCAATCCAGAGCGCCTCAGGGATGGCGGCGAACCATGCTGAGTGTACGGTTACATTGGCGTTGCGAATTCGTACATAGCCACTGCCCACACTCGCGCGGGCATGGATGCTGATGGTGCCACCAAGTTCGTTGCATAGGTCGTGACAGCGCTGAATGACATCACCGACGAACGCTGGGAGGGTGCTCCAGCGAATCAGGCATTCGTCATCGGCGATGTGCTGTGTCTGACTTGCGTCGTTGATGATACGCCAGCAGTGTGCATGTGCATCATCGGTCAACCAATGCGCGGTGCCAGCGTGCATGCGTGCTCTGTGTGAGAGGTCGTGGTGATGCCGGGCGACGGCGGCTTCTGGTCCTTCGCAGGCAAGGGCAACGCCCCATGCGCCATCGTGTGCGACCGCACGCAGGATGGTGTGGTCGATGAGTTCGACGGTGACAGGCGTCAGTTGACTGGCCATCAGGTCATTGACATAGTCGAGTGCGTGTTGTTGGTGTGCGAAGGTGGCAACGAGTGTGCCACGATGGGTGGGAATCGGATAGAGTTTGAAGTTGGCAGAGACGATGAGTGCCAAGCTTCCAAAGCTCCCATGATACAACTTCATCATGTCAAAGCCGCTGACATTTTTGACGACCATGCCGCCTGCCTTCGAGTGCTGGCCGTTGATTTCGAGTACGCTAATGCCGATCATCATATCGCGCAGAACGCCATAGATGGCGCGGCGTGGTCCATCTACGGCCGTCGCAATCGCACCGCCGACGGTAACGGCATCAGGCAGGGCTGGGTCAACGGGGAGCATTTGACCGTGACCGGCCAAATAGCTCCGTAATGCGCCGATGGTCATGCCGGCTTCAACACTGATGGTCAGGTCGTTTGGTTCGTGGTGGATGACGCGATTGAGCGCTGTTGTGACAATGACGAGGTCGGCTGAAGCCGGCGTTGCGCCGATGAGTTGATGCGTACCCCCACCCCACGGCACAACACGCCAGCCGTGTTGGGCGGCGAGGTGCATGATGTGGCTGGCCTCTTCGATGGAATGGGGCACGGCGACGCGTGCCGGCACGCAATTGCGGATGGCGTATTGCTGGCGGATGGTCTGATCGTCGCTGATGCGCGGATGTGGCGTCGTCATGCTGTATCCGTCCTTATACCCAGGTCCCGTCAGGGATTTCGATGATTTGGTTGGCCTGTATGGCGTTTTGACGGAGTTCGGCTAATTCGCCGCACCCCTTGCGGGCGGGGAAGACTTTGCCCGGATTGAACAGCTCGAGCGGATCAAATGAACGGCGTAAGCCGGCCATGGCCGCCAAATCAGCAGTGCTAAAAAGGATATCCATATAGTCGCGCTTTTCGACACCGATGCCGTGCTCACCACTGACAACGCCGCCGAGGCGCACTGATTCTTTGAGAATTTCGGTGGCGGCTCCAAGGGCACGCTCGAGTTGATTGCGATCACGGCGATCGAACAAGATGAGCGGGTGCAGGTTGCCATCACCAGCATGAAAGACATTGG
>VGPG01000340.1 GCA_016875555.1 Chloroflexota bacterium
AAAGTAGGTATACACCAAAAGCGCAGCACCGAGAATACTGATGAGTAGTCCGATGATGGTGGCACCAACTATTCGCCGCTGTTGATCGTTGATACTGGCAAAAAAAGGTACTTGCATAGGCACATTTATTGAAAGTAGAGCGAGAGTGGATCGCGAAATGACGTGCGATACACGGACTCATTCAATGCTCGCGAAAACTCATCTGGTCGTCCACAAATCGATGGATCAAGAAATCCTGCTTGATAGAGTTTGATGACCTGTGGTTGTGCGGCTTTGCTACGTAGCTCAGCAAGTGTTACCACAACCCATGACCAGAGTTCGTGATTGTGTGGCGCAGCCGTGCTGGGCTGTGGCAGTACGTCACGCAATATCTTGGTAATCATGCGTGTGGTGAGTGGATTGATGTTAGCGATAATTCCGAGTGTGGTACAGGCCGCAATGCGCGATGCACGTGGGGCGGCGTCATCGTAGAGTACCGAGGCTAACATGTGAATTGCATGATTGCCGTAGGCAGGAATCGTATACTCGAGGTATTCGTACACCATGTACAGATTGTCATCGTTGCGTCGCAACATATCGCCGAGTATGGTCAGCGTGTGCATATCCTGCCAACTACTCAAAAAAATAAGCGCATGACACCGCGCATATTCTTCGAATTCGTCAGCTGCAAGATGTAATGGCTTGGCCAAGAGCGCATGAAGCGACGAGATAAGCTCACCTTTGCGCGATTGAATTGCCTCAATCAGTGCTGGCGATATTGTGCTCCCCGTTTGGGTAATGTGATGGATGAGTTGTTCAGTCGACGCAGAAGTATATGACGGTTGCACGCGTGGGCACCATACTCCCTTATGAATTGCTACGAATGCCTGTATTGTACCACCTCTGCTTGTCGTTGTATCAGGTGGTAATTGAAAGTGGTATAGTTTATATGGTAACAACAAACTTGCTGTGAGGAGTCAAACTATGACCCGTGTTTTAGTATGGAACGAATTTCGTCACGAGAAGAAATCAGATCATCCGGCGGCCACCATCTACCCCAAAGGCATTCATGGCGCAATCGCTGAAGGCCTAATCGAAAACGACAAAAACTTTGTGGTCAAGACGGCTACGCTGGACGACCCAGAGCATGGTTTGACCGAGGCCATACTCAACGAGACTGATGTGTTGATTTGGTGGGGGCATATGGCCCATCACGAGGTGCAGGACGACATTGTCGCCCGCGTCAAAAAGCACGTCGTTGAGCGTGGCATGGGCTTGGTTGTACTCCACTCAGGCCACTTCTCAAAGATCTTTAAGTCACTCATGGGGACTACCTGTGACCTCAAGTGGCGCGAATCCGATGACATTGAGCGTGTGTGGGTTATCGAGCCAAGCCACCCAATTGCCGCTGGAGTGCCCCAACACTTCGAGTTGCCCGAAGAGATGTACGGCGAGCGCTTTGACATTCCAGCACCCGATAATTTGGTCATGGTCAGCTGGTTTACCGGTGGTGAGGTCTTCCGGAGCGGTTGTTGCTATCATCGTGGCAACGGCAAAGTCTTCTACTTCCGCCCAGGTCACGAGAGCTATCCGACCTACTTCGACAAAAATGTCCGCCTCGTCATCGCAAATGGCGTGCGCTGGGCTGCGCCACATGGTCTGGTGCGCCCGACATATGGCAACCATAAGTCACATGAGCGCAAGTAATTGAATTGTGTACAACCGCACCGCAACGCCTGTTGCGGTGCGGTTTTTGTCATATGATTAGGTGTTTTTATGGCACGAGCTGAACTACATCTTCCACGTAACTTGCGCGATGCGCTACGGCGTGGACATCCGTGGGTCTATCGCAATCATCTAGACGAACAACCAACACTGGCAGACGGCACGGAAGTCATCGTGAAGTGTGCAGGTTGGCGTGGTATCGGGTTGTGGGATAGTCAGGGGGCGATTGCCATTCGTATCTACACCAGTGGTGCACGCATTGATGATGACCTCATTCACCAGCGCGTACAGGTGGCGTGGGCAAATCGGTCGTCGTTGCGCGCCCAAGGGGTAACTGCATACCGTTGGCTTTTTGGTGAGGGTGATGGTCTGCCGGGGATTACCGTTGATTTGTACGGGACGGTGGCGGTGATTCAGAGCTATGGGAATGGACCTGCCACATTGATCCCGCGGGTGATTACCGCATTGGTTGCATGGAATGCCGAGA
>VGPG01000341.1 GCA_016875555.1 Chloroflexota bacterium
CCGAGACGCTCCGCACCACGGTAGTCGGTCTTTTCGGCACAGGCTTGGGCAGCGGCGGCGGCATTGACATCTTTGAGGTGCATGGTACAGATACGATCGGCATAGGTTTTGACCATATCAACCACGGCACCACCAGCCCACGCCATATGCCCAGTATCAGGACCGAGCCATAGCACATCACGACTCGTCGATTGCATCAAACGGTCGAGTTCGGCACGGGTCTCAATAAAACTCCCTACGTGGTTGTGAAACGCCGCTTTGATGCCGTGTGACTGCATTATCTTGCCCACATCGGTAATGGTGCGAATAAACTGCGTCCACTCAGCCTCAGTCATGCCGTCAGCCTCAGACACATGCCCGGCCGCTTGCATGCGCGTACGGCCGTTTTGGACTTTGTGGCCGTCAACGTTGGCGGCCACATAACACGCATCAACACCGACGTCTTTGGCAAACGTGGCGTAGGTCTCGGTTTGGGCCATAATGACATCGTAGCGCGCCGGATCCCAAAAATCACCGGCCAAGTAGCCTGGTGCCGGCTTCAGGCCAAAACGCTCCCACAACGCAAGGCGATCTGCAGTAGTCGTGGCAGGCTTCGGAAAAGCCGGCGCACCGGCGTATCCTGCCGCCACGATGTCGGCAAGTACCTTCTCTTCACTGACATCGCGTGGCCAGGTAATTTGGCCACAACCGATATGCCACTGCGTCATATGACCTCCTCTGTGGTCAGAACAGCGCTATTGATAGAGCGTCGCCAACTTGGCAAAGACGTAGTAATTCTTCACAAGACCCTCGATATCGACCCACTCCTCGTCAGAGTGCAGGCCAGCACCGATCGGGCCACAACACACGGCAGCGATACCCTTGGCACTATAGAAGCGTGCATCGGTGCCGAAGTGCTCTTTGTAGAACTCAGCCTCGTACTCGGCAGCCTCAAGAATCACCTGTTGTAGTTGGGTGACCGCATGATGGTCGGTGCTCGTGTTGAGTCCAATACCGAACCCACGCAACTCGATGGTGGCGTGCTCGGGGAAGCACTTGGTCATGCGCGACACAATGCTCTCTGGAGTTTCGTTGGGTGTGCAGCGGATATCACAATGGAGCACCAAATCCTCCATGATGCGATTGCCGGCGTTGCCACCCTTGATGATTGTAGGCACACACGTCGTCACAAACGTGGGTTCACTCGGGGTGGGGAACTGCTCTTCGAGGCGCATCAGGCCATCACGCAGGATGTGAATCGGATTGCGTCCCTCCCACGGCCGCGAGCCGTGCGCTGGCACACCATGAATCGTAACGGTGACCGGGGCACCACCCTTGTGCATATGGCAAATATTGAGATCAGTCGGCTCGGCAGTAATGAAGAAATCACAGGTAAACCCTTGCTCTTCGAGCAAGTAGCGCGTCCCGTGATAGCCGCCAATCTCCTCATCCGTGACAAACTGAAAGTTGACATCCGGCGGCTCGGACATTTTGGCCAAATCCTGGGCCAAGCGAATTAACACCGCCGCAGCGCCCTTCATGTCTTGCGTGCCACGACCATACATGCGATCGCCCTTGATGAACGGGTCAAACTGGTCGGGACGAGCCGGCACCACATCAAGGTGCGCATTGAGCACAAGCTTGGCGTGTTTTTGGCCGCGAAGTGAATACACAAGGGCGGGTTTGTCACCTGAATTGTACTGGTAGAATTCGCCGCGCGGCACGTCTTTGAGGGCGTTGCGCACATAATCAATAGCGGCGACGAGTTGATCGGGGCGATCAAGTGTCGAGGGAATGCGCACCAAATCCATGGTCATCGGTACTAATGCATCACGTACGTCGGTCATCGTTGTCCTCCTCACGTTTGGTGCACAGATTACACCGTTAGTCTGCCATATCGTCATCATCACGGTCATCGGGGTCGTCGTCGCCAAATACTGGCATCACGTCTGACCCATCAGACCCGGCAATTAACAAGACAAATTCGCCCTTGATAGCCTTGCTGGCGAGCACCGTCTTAATCTGACTCAGCGGGCCACGCCATACGGTCTCGTGGAATTTGGTCAAATCATTGGCCAACGCTGCCTGGCGATCGCCGTAGACGGTCAAGGCGTCATCGACAAGCGCAGCAATGCGGTACGGGCTTTCGTAGAAAATAAGCGTATGTGGCGTATGCAAATCCTGCGCCAACCA
>VGPG01000342.1 GCA_016875555.1 Chloroflexota bacterium
CGACGCGCCTCGATCTGGTTATCAACCCCGATGCGGGGCATATTGCTGCCGCCGAGGCGCGGGTGGCGGCCGCCGAAGCGACGCTGAATCGGCTCAAAGGGGCAGGACGTGTGGTCCAACTTGATACCGCCAAGGCCGATGTGGCGCAGGCGCAATCACAATTGGAGATGACCACGGCTGACCCGCGCGAGGTGGACTTGGCCGTGGCGGCTGCCGATGTTACGTCTGCGCAGGTGGCAGTCGCCCAAGCGCAATATGACCTCGAACAAGCCACGATTACGGCGCCGTTTGCGGGCACGGTGGCCCAACTCAATCTGAACGTGGGTGACTACGTGACACCGGCCACCCCGGCTGTTGTGCTCGCCGACATGAGCACATGGGCTGTCGAAACCGATGATTTGACCGAGTTAGATGTGGTGCATGTGGCAGTAGGCGATGCGGTACAGGTGCGCTTTGATGCGTTGCCGGATCTCGAATTGACGGGTACCGTGCAAGGAATTGAAGCGCTTGGTCAAAACCGCCAAGGCGATATTGTCTATACGGTGCGCGTCGATATCCCAGCGACCGATGCTCGCTTGCAGTGGAACATGACGGCTACCATTGAGGTGTCACGATAATTGATGAATCATGCATGGTGGTAGAGACGCATGACCATGCGTCTCTACCACCATGCGTCGCTATATCATCGCAATCACGATACCTACAATTGCTGCACCGAGCAAAATAATCGGGATAGGCACCCAACGCTTTGCGGCAACGAACATCGACAGCCCGGCGATGGCGATGGTGCCGACGTCGATGCCGTTTTGTTGCATGATGGTGCTAATCACCACCAAAAAGATGCTGGCTACGGCGATGGTCAGCCCGCGGATGAATCCTTGGACGGCCGGGTGTGCGTTGTGGCGGAGGAAGAACGCCAGCACGCCGATGACGCTCATGGGCGGCAGGGTTACGGCCACAAATGCGAGAAGCCCGCCACGCACACCGTCGATGAGATAGGCCAAGCTGATGACCCACAAGCCGGTGGGGCCGGGGGTGATTTGGCCGATGGCGAGGGCCTCAGCGAATTGGAACTCGCTGGCCCAACCACGACTTATCAAATCATGATGCAGGATGGGCAGGTTGCCGGTGCCCGATGTCGAGAAGAGCGATGCTTTGAGGAGCAACCAAAAAAACTCCCATGGGTTCATGATGTGGGCCACCTTGTGTGTATCAACCAGAATCCAAGGGCGCAGACGATGCCGGCCCCCCACAAGACGGCGATGGTGGGGATTGAGCTCCTCAGCATGATGAGTGGGGCGATGAGCATCACGGCAATGCTCAAGACAAGGTATGGGGTGCCTTGGGCGCGACTGCCTGTGATAGCCGGTTTGAGCATTTGGTAGACTAGAATCGCGCCGATGCCCACGGTGGCGGGAATGATGCCGCGGAGTGCGTCTTGGACGATGGGTTGGGTGCGAATCATGGCGTAGCCGGCGGTGATGGCAATCGTTGCGCTGATGCTCGGCACGAGTAACCCGAGCAGGGCGACGAGTGCGGCAGGTAATCCGCTGATTTTGTAGCCGATTAACACAGCTTGGCCGAGCAGGTTGATACCGGGGGCAATCTGCACGATGCCCCAATATTGCGAGAACTCGTCGTCGCTCACCCAGTGTTGCTCTTCGACGGATACCCTGCGCATCAAGTAGAGCGTGGTGGCACCGCCGCCAAATGACTGAATGCCGATGCTTGACCAGATGCGCAACAGGTGCCACCACGATGGGGTCATGGGGTATTCCTTGTGAATCACGATGTTATGGCGTCATCATACCGCATTTGCTGGGCGAGCAGGCGATTCGCCCAGTGTGGGCATGATAAGTGTCAGGTGGTCGGTTGGACGTTGCATCAACTCGCTGAGCGCCTCGGGCGTGACCACGACCATCAGGTGATCGCCGGATTCGATCCGAGTGCCGCCGTTGGGCACGAGCACGCTCTCGGCACGCTGAATTTGGACGATCAGTGCGCCGCGCGGTAAGGCGATTTCGATGATGCTCTGGCCGACAAGTGGTGAATCAGTGGGGATGGTGGCCTCGATAATTTGGCTGCGGATGCTGACGTCGGGTACATAGACGTGTTGTGAGATTGGCAGCGGTTTCTCCGCATTCACA
>VGPG01000343.1 GCA_016875555.1 Chloroflexota bacterium
AGAAGATGACCGTCCAGATGCCGTATTTGATACAGGCGAGACTGGCCAAGGCGGTCAACCAATCCGGAGCATGCCCTTGACGGAGACGGATGTAGGCAATCATGCCGTAGAAGGCCGCTAACGGGCAGTCGGGGATAAACAGCCATGACCACCACGGCGCCGCCATCAGTTGTGGACCATACCAGATGACGGTGCCAATCAAAAATCCGCCCAAATCAACGGCCATACACAACCAAAAAATCGCCGGGACGGCATTGATGATCTGCATCAGTTGGCGTAACCAGTACTCGCTGAATTGCCAGAGTCGTGTCATGCAGATGCTCCATTCACATCGTCGGTACGGATGAGGCGAATCGGTACTCCGCCTACTACTGCACCTGCCGGTACATCACAATTCACCAGACTCCCCGCTGCCACTGTGGCGCCATCACCGATAATGACACCTGGGAGAATCGTTGTGTTGGCGCCAATCATGACGTCGCGCCCAATCACGACCGGCCCTCGGCGCCATTCGTGCCGCAAGAACTCGTGGCACAAAATCGTACTGTGGTAGCCAATAATCGTATCTTCGCCGATGGTAATATCTTGCGGAAAGAAGATGTCGAACATGACCATTAACCCTACCGATACGTGATCGCCGATGGCGGCACCGAGCCGGCGATAGAGCCAGCGCTTGAGGCCAAGCCATGGCACGTACCGGGCGATTTGGATGATGACAGAATTAATAATGATGCGCACCATACCACCCGTCACCTGTGGGAAGTAGGTCAAGCTGTTATGCGGACCTGGTGACGGGTGGATGCTGAGGCGTTCATGGCGGGCACGTGATGAGCCGAGCGTCACAACAATTATCCTTGGGCTTTTTCAGTAATGGTAACCTTCATCAATTCGTCGCCTTGACGAATCGAGGTGATGACCTCAAGCCCTGAGAGAGCCTGGCCAAATACGGTGTGACGTCCATCGAGGTGCGCCGTCTGCTCGCGCGTATGCACCAAGAAGAACTGACTGCCGTTGGTGTTGGGACCAGCATTGGCCATCGACAACGCGCCAGGACCGTGCTGGAGCGGGTTGCCACGGCATTCATCTTCGAACTTGTAGCCAGGACCACCACGACCGGTGCCGGTTGGGTCGCCACCTTGGGTGACGAATTGCGGCAATACGCGATGGAAGATGGTGCCGTCGTAGTAGCCGTTGTTTGCCAAGAAGATGAAGCTGTTGACCGTCTTGGGTGCATGCTCTGGGTAGAGCTCAATGACGATCTCACCACGTGCCGTGCTCATGGTGGCAATATACCGCTTGGTGACGTCGATTTGCATTTCGGGAGGAGTGGGCCATTGTTTGGGGGTTGTCATGATACATCCTTGCACAGCAACGAATACACCATATGATTATACCAAGTGTCGCCCATGTGTGAGACGGGTTGCACTCGTGTGATTGAACAGTGGTATGCTAGAGGCGGGTTAGGACAAGCTTGGAGGAGTTCAACGATGAGTAATCCGACGCGTGTTGGTGTAATTGGTGCCGGTGCGATTGCCATGTATGGCCATATCCCCGGGATTAAACGACACCCACAAGGGAGTGTGGTTGCGGTATGTGACACCAACAAAGAACGTGCCGAATCCTTGGCGAGCAGCCAGAGTGTGGCCAAGGTCTACACTGATTGGCGTGAGCTGGTCAAGGATCCCGACATTGACGCCGTAACCATCGCCTTGCCAAATGCCTTGCATGCAGAGGTAGCGATTGCTGCACTGAAGGCCGGCAAGCACGTGCTCAGCGAAAAGCCGTTGGCCATGACTGTTGCACAAGGCGAAGAGATGGTGGCCACCGCTGAAAAAGAGGGGCGCATCTTGGCGGTGAACATGACCAACCGACCGCGCGGCGAATTCCAATATATGAAAGCCAAAATCGCCGAGGGACGCATCGGTAAGGTCAGCTATGCAACGGGTCGTATGATCCGTCGTGCCGGCATCCCCGGCTTTGGGAGCTGGTTTACGCGCAAGGAACTGGCCGGCGGTGGTGCACTCCTTGATATCGGTGTGCACATGCTCGATGCCGTGTTGTACATGCTGGGCAATCCCAAAATTTCGGCCTTGCGCGGTGAAGTCCAAGCCGTGCACGGCCCACAACGCCGTGGT
>VGPG01000344.1 GCA_016875555.1 Chloroflexota bacterium
GATGATTTATGCCGGCAAAATCAACAAACGAATTGTCGAGCATCTGCAACAGCGTGGCATCAACGCCTTTGGCTGTAGTGGGCTCGACGGGCAGATCTTGCGGGCTGAGCGCAAGGCCGTCTTGCGCATCGTCGAAAACAGCAAGCAGTTGATTTTGCGCGATGACCGCACTGGCACCATCGACGGCATCAACAGTCAGCTCATCAGCACACTCATCGGCGCTGGCGTCATGCCGGTCATCGCCCCGATAGCCTGTAGCCACGCCGGCGAGGCCTTGAATGTTGATGGCGACCGGGCTGCCGCCCAAATCGCCGTGGCGCTCAAGGCCGACACCTTGATGTTGTTGTCGAGTGTTCCTGGGTTGTTGCGCAACTTTCCCGATGAACGTAGCCTGATTCGCACCATCCCACGCCACGAGGTGCAGAGTTACATGGATGTGGCCCAAGGCCGCATGAAGAAGAAAGTCATGGGGGCTGGCGAGGCACTCGAGGGCGGCGTAGGTCGCGTCATCATGGCCGATGCCCGTATCGCCCAGCCCATCAGCAATGCTCTGGCCGGCAACGGCACCGTCATCGGCTAATGCGTTGCCCGCAAAAGCAGTTCGCACATCTGCGCTTGTGTCAGATTGCGGGCTTGGGCGAAGCCGCCCACAAACCGCGCCTGGTCGACGACGACCCGCACCAAGACAAAATCAGCAAAGCCAAAGCGCATCTCGGCCGCCGCAAAACGCCGCAAATACGCCGACCGGCATGCAACGTACTGTGCGTCATCTGGCGCAATCGGCTGAGCCTGAGCGTAGATGGTGAGCCGCGCCAATGTTTGCACATCGTCGACATCAAGGTAATCGGGTTCGCTGATGAGCATCGACACCCGCGGCTCAGCCAACAGATGTCGCGTGTGGGCAGCCAGTGTACTCACGTGGAGTAACAGCGCTGCCCCATCGGGTGCAATGGCAAACGCCACCATGCCGACATGCGGCGCACCATCGGCAGCCACCGTAGCCAAGGCAGCGTGTCGTTGCTGACACAAGCGGTGTATTACAGTTGCGGAATCTTGAGTCGTCATGCGGGATACTCGTTTCTACCCGTGCGCATCACTGCGCCACACACAAAGGGAGCTGGCACCATGAGTATAGCATCACCGTTCACCACCAACGCCGACATCATTGCTCACGAGGATGTGCGCACCAGCGGCACCTATAGCAAGCGCGGTCTGGCCATTGTGCGTGGCGCTGGTGCCACGCTGTGGGATGCAGACGGCACGCAGTACATCGACTGCGTCGGCGGCCAAGGCTCTGCCAACTTGGGCCACAGTCACCCGGCGGTCGTAGCCGCCATTCAGGCCCAAGCGGCGACGCTCATGCACTGCCCCGAGATCTTTCATAATGATCAGCGCGCCGCCTATCTCGACGAACTCGGGGCGGCGCTGCCGGCCGGCTTGGGGCGGCTTTTCTTGTGTAATTCGGGTACCGAGGCGGTCGAAGCCGCCATCAAGTTTGCCCGCCTGCACACCGGTCGGAGCAACATCGTGGCGACGATGCGCGGATTCCATGGGCGCACCATGGGCGCACTCTCGGCCACCTATGAGCCCAAATACCGCGAGCCGTTCGAGCCACTTGTGCCCGGCGTGACCCACGTACCCTTCAACAAAATCGAAGCGCTCGCGGCGGCGGTCAACGACCAGACGGCGGCCGTACTGCTTGAGCCCGTCCAGGGCGAGGGTGGTGTGCGGCCGGCCGATCCGGGCTACCTCAAGGCCGCCGAAGAGATTTGTTGCCGCCACGGCGCCCTCTTGCTCATCGACGAGGTTCAAACCGGCTTTGGCCGCACCGGGTCACTCTTTGCCTGCACGCACGACGGCATCACACCAGCCGTGCTGATTCTGGCCAAATCAATTGCCGGCGGCGTCCCAATGGGAGCGATTGCCATTCACGAGTCACTCGGTGGATTTGCGCCGGCCAGCCACGGCTCGACCTTTGGCGGCAATCCGCTAGCCTGCGCCGCCGCCCGTGCCACCCTCAAAGCCATGATCGACGGCGACCTGCCGGCGCAGGCCGCCCGCAAAGGAGCCTACATCATGGCACAACTGGCCGCGCGCAATCTCAGCAAAGTCCGCGAGATCCG
>VGPG01000345.1 GCA_016875555.1 Chloroflexota bacterium
CATTGACATGCTGGCCGCACCACTAGTCGGGCGCGACATCGAAGAGATAATGGCCGAGTTCGGCACCATCTACCGACAACTCGCCGACCACCATCAGCTCCGCTGGCTTGGTCCCCACAAGGGTGTTGTCCACCTCGCACTGGCAGCCGTCGGCAACGCCTGCTTCGATTTGTGGGCCAAACGGCGTGGCGTGCCGCTTTGGCAGTTGCTCCTCGACCTCTCCACCGACCAACTGCTCGGATTAATCGATGTGGCCTATCTCGACGAGATACTCGACCGTACACGGGCACGGAACATCATCGAACATGCACGTACGAGTCGGCTCCAGCGCATGCCAGTGCTCGATCACGGGTATCCTGGGTACGACACGTCGGTCGGGTGGTTCCATTATGACGAGCAGCAAGTGCGTGAAAACGCCAAACGCGCGCTCGATGCAGGATTCAGCGCCATGAAACTCAAAGTCGGTGCGCGTGACCCGCAGTACGACCTGCGCCGCGCACATGCAGTACGTGACGCCGTTGGTGACACGGTAACAGTCATGGTTGACGCCAATCAACAGTGGTCGGTGACGCAGGCCCTTACGATGTGCGCAGCGCTCCGCGATATCAACCCGTTTTGGGTCGAAGAACCGACGCACCCCGATGACATAGTGGGTCATCAGCGCATCGCCCGCGAGATAGCACCCATCAGAGTCGCCGCCGGCGAACACGTGGCCAACGCCATTCAATTCAAAAACTACCTACAACTCGAGGCCATGCACTTCGTGCAGGTCGATTGTGTGCGCGTGGGTGGCATCAGTGAATTCTTGACCATCAGTCTACTCGCCAAACACTACGGGTTACCGGTGGCACCGCATGTCGGCGACATGGGGCAAATCCATCAACATCTTGTACTCTTCAATCACATCGGGCTCGACCTACCCAAACTCTTTCTCGAGTATATTCCACATCTACGGCCACATTTCGTCCATCCTGCCCAAGTCGAACACGGCGTGTATGTCACACCACAGGCACCAGGCATCAGTATGGATTTGGTGGGCATGGCATAACGCGCTCACTCACGACGTGCCGTTATTGGGCAACCACGGCACGTCATACGCATAGAAGATATAATCTTGCGAGACCGTCTTTATCCCCACGTCATGCAGGCAACGCAACAGCTGGGCCCGGTGGTCGGTGCCGTGATTGACGAGCTGTAAGAGCACCTGCCACACGTACAAATCGGCGTCTTCGTCGGCCAACGGCTGGGTCAACGCATCAGCATCGCTCAGCGCCATCACATACGACTGCAACTGCTGTGCCACGGCATCCCACTGCGCTTTGAGGGTAATCGGTGACACAAACTGCGCCGGGTTAAGTGGCTCGGGGATTGGCTCGCCACGCAGCCCGGCCAACCACGTGGCGTCGACGCTGAGCATATGCACGAGTTGATTGCGGATTGAGCCGTGGGCGTAGGCAATGTCGGCGACAAATTGATCGGCCGTCAGTTGGTCAATATACGACCAGAGCGTGGCGTTTTCGGCAATATGATAGTTAATAAAGTGGCGAAGCATCAAGGCCTGCATGGGTTACTCCTGTATCGTTTGATTCAGCCAATCGATGATAATCCGATTGACCTCGGCTGGTTGCTCTTGGTGCACAAAATGGCCGGCGTTGAGCACCATCATCGTCGGCTCGTGCACCAGCCACTGCCGATTGGTATCGTGGCTACTCGTCAACAACGCCGTATCTCGACTCCCATGAATTATCAGCGTCGGCGCCGAAATCAGCGGAAACTCAGGATCAATCGTATACGGCTCGCACGGATAGTTATGTCGATAAAAGGCCGTAATCGCCCCTAAATTGGTTCCTGCATCCGCAACAAGATAGAGCGGCACGGCCGCCCGCCCAAACAGCATACTCAACTGCCACGGCCGAAAGAGCGCCTTGGCGCCCGGTGGTTGCATCTGTTGTGCATAGACACTCGCCTGGGCTTGCGCTCCCCCTTGGGCTAACGCATGCCGCATGGCGTTGGGATGTGGCACACTCAGAATAATCAGGCGTTCAACCAGCTGCGGGTGCAGTGCCGCCACATGCCACGCCAACCAGGCCCCCGTATCATGCCCCACGATGATGGCCCGCTC
>VGPG01000346.1 GCA_016875555.1 Chloroflexota bacterium
GGCTTGGAGCGCATTGAGGGTACTCAACTTGGCGGCCTGGTAGCCCTGCTCGACGGTCAGGTCGGCACCGACTTTGCCCTTGACCTCGTCTGTACCGAAGCGTGAGACACAGCCGGCGGTGTAGACCAGATTGCCGGTGCGTACGGCCAGCATGAAACGCCCGGTGCTCAGTTCGACGGCGTTCATGGTGTAGCCCATCTGGGCCAATTTGGCGACATATGACATCGTAAATACTCCTGTTACTTACTTTTTGAAACGCTATCGCGCAACTGCTGACGATAGGTGGGCATGTCGACGACATTGTGGGCAAGACGTGAATCCTCGGAGGCGAAGGCTAACAAATGCGATTCAAGCGACTCGCGCGCACTGCTACGGGGTGGCGCCTCGCCCCGAATGGCCGCCACGAATCCACGCATGATGCCAGTGTCACCGCCGCCATGGCCATCACGACCGTCGACCTCGATAATCTCGGCCTGGCTGCGGTGGGGCAAAATCTCGATGCGGCCACCTTTGCCACTAAATGCACCGATGATGGTGCCCTTGGTGCCGTCGTAGCGCATCCAACGGTCTTCTTCGTGGCTCATGCCGTGCATCGTCAAGGTGGCCGTCATGCCACCCTCAAACTCCATCATCACCACCTGGTGATCGACCACGTCGTTGTCACACTGGTAGACACAGCGGCCGTATGGGCCAGTACGCAAGGCCGCCTCGCGGGCGGCATAGCTGGTGTCGTGGCTGAGCACGTTAAACGGCCATTGGTTGGGCAGTGTGCCACGTGGGTCCATGCCCTGGGTCAGGTGGGCAAACGGCTCGAGGTCGAGGTAGATGCGCTTGGCCGACCACGGGCAGGTTGATTCGACGGCACAGCCATCAAGACAGCGGGCCGTAGCACCGGCTGGGGCGTTTTCGGGGCGGTAGTGCGTGAGGTTACCGAACGACGAGAGCTTGGTGCAGGATTTGCCGATGTTCCAGACCATGATGTCGAGGTCGTGGCAGCACTTGGCCAGAATCATCGGGGTCGACTCATCTTTGCGGCGCCAATTACCGCGTACAAAGCTGTGGGCCATATGCCAATGGACGACGTTTTCGCGGTGGGCGACGGTAATAAGGTCACCGATGATACCGCTTTCGAGCTTTTGGTGGAGCAAATAGAAGAAGTCGGTATAGCGCAAGACGTGACCAATCACCAGTTGACGATTGGCACGCTCAGCGGCCATGACGAGGCGAGTGCTCTGCTCGGGGGTGGTGGCCATCGGCTTCTCAAGCAACACGTGATAGCCAGCGTTAAGGGCCATCAAGGTGGGTTCGACGTGCATTGAATCTTGGGTGCAGATAATTGCGGCATCGGCGATTTGGCCGAGGGCAAAGAGTTGCTCGTACGAGGCAAAACAGCGGTCGTCGCTCAGGTCGTGCTGATCGGCGATATGCGCACGTCGAATGGGATCCGGCTCAGCCACCGCGACGATTTTGGCGTCGGATGGATAATTGACGGCATAGGGGGCATAGGCGTGGGCACCGCGTGAGCCGGCACCAACCAAGACAAATTCAACGGGCTTCATCGTCCATCGCTTTCTCTCGCAAGAACCGCCTTTATTGTACACGAGGTTGTTTGTTTGGTGGTTGTGGGCGTTCCTTATAGTTGCACGCAGAGCCGCAGAGACGCTGTGAGATTACGCCTTCGCTCGTCATTGCATGGTCAACTGCCCCAAACCGTTGCCACATGGCACGTCCTTGCGGCGAAAGAGAAACGAAATGCAGGTGGCCGTGCAATCTGCGTGTGAGGTTTTTTGTTGCCTCATGGAGACTGCACGCCGGTGTGATTCACCCTGCGCCCACGTCTGCTGGTCGGTATGTAGTGACGCAGGGACTGATGTCGTAAGGGCGTCCGACAGGGCGCCCGTAGATTGATGCCCACCTCTGCACCCCTGCGTCTCTGCGTGAAAAAGGGAAATCCTGAAGATAGCGCCTCTATGCCTTACGGGGTGGTTCTGCATCAGGTTGTGGCCGTTTGGGGAAGAAGTTTTCGTAGTTGATGCGCGTCATGTTACGCATATCTTTTTTGATTGTGTCGTCATGCAGAAAGGGATTGCATCCACGGATTTCATTCA
>VGPG01000347.1 GCA_016875555.1 Chloroflexota bacterium
GCACCATGCGACGGCGATGCTACTCTCTCGCATACGCGGTAGTTGCACCCACGCGCTCAATGGCCCAAACGTTGCTGCAACCTGTGTTTGTTGTGATATCGAATGCCGCTCCCAAAAAAGCAATGAAATGTGTGTCATTTGTCTATCCAATCACACAAAGATGAGATCTTCTGTGCACTACCATCGCGAAGCCATCCATCGAGTTGCGCTTGATCCTTGAGTTGTTGACCGCGCGTGCGTGCGACTTGCATAAATCCAGTGCGCAACTCTGGAATCATCGACATATCACCCCAGAGCTTTTCAAATTGCATGACCGGGTAAATATCCTCCTGGCCATTGCCCCATCGCTTCTTGACGTCTTTTATCGTGACGTACGTGGGCATACGATTGGCCATCGTGCGCACGGCTTGTTGCACATTATCATGCTGAGAAATGACATCTGTGCGCGTCAAACCGAAGACGTCAAGAATGTCATCGAGTGTGATCCAGTTGGTCAGTGTGTTGTAATAGCTCAATGCGAATTCTGTCTCCGCACGAGGTAGCGCCAAGCCCTCTACTAGTCGGAGTTGGTCATCGACGCGTGCAAGTCCACCGCCACGATCATCGATCCGGCGAGACGTCACTTCGAAAGTAACGGCATCACCACGCTGGATGTGATATCCAAGTACTGCAGGATCAAGCGTCGCCCCAAGCGTGTCAACATTGTGCATGAGAAGGTACTTGAGGTGCGGATAGCGATGCAGTACATCTGCAAGTACTCCATTGCGCAGCATGTTTGCGAATTCAAACCAGTGGCCAATCGGGTGCATACACTGATGGGGCAGATTATCGGTGTAATCAGCCGACTCACCTTGGTGCTGTGCCCATGAGATCAGTGCAGCATGTACACTTTCACGCATTTTTTGCGCTTGTTCATCGAGTACCTGATGCGGCATTTCTTCCCACAAAAACCGCAAATCACGCGCGGTAGGAATCATACGCAACCCGACCGACTTGCCTTGCGAGAGAATGATTTCACCGTTGTAGCCCCATGGTTTTTCATGCACACGATGTGCTTCATATGCACGAGTGAGTGGCGCATTTGTAAGAAAACTGGTTGTAAATATATGGATTGGTGGTGCATCGTACAGACGTGCGATGCGTCTGCTTTTGGCAATATGGACATCTATGAAGGTACGATGGCGACCGGCAAACTTCGCAAACGGATGAAGTGCTTTTACTACACCCGCACCTTGGGTCCAACGACTCCCTGCGCCACCTGCCAAGGTCACTACCGCTACCTCACCTGCACGTATTGCTGCTTCACCGAGCGCAGCATACTCTGCTGACAACGATCGTGTTGCATCAAACACGTCATCGGCATACACATCGGTGATCGTGCTATTTGCCGGCAGTCGATTCTGCATCAATCCGATGCGTCCCATGCGCACATCACTGCGGATTTGTTCATGCAATTCACGATCGAATCCGTGCATGTGCAGAAGTTCGTGTAATTGACCTGTTTGTGTTGCAGGCGCAGTTGCATGTGGTAGCATCTGGTCGAACAATCGAGGCACGACTCGTGCGAGTGTGGGGTTCGTCAGACACGCGACACCGAATCGATCCAACTCTGTTCGACGTGTTTGGTTAAGCGTGCGATGGTCGGCACGTAACAGGGCTGGCATATGCAACGCATAATAGTTTACGGGCATCAAATCAGTGGCACTGGCATGGAGTTCGGCCCATGTACCCCGTTCGTTTATTGCAAAATCATAGACAACCGGACGCATGGCAAACGGCAGCGCATCCTGTAACTGCTTACGTGCATCATCCATCAAACGCTGTAACGATGCTTGAGCCTGCGCTTTGACCGACGGGTCCACAATGAACCCCATGCCCCCTCCAGACATGCCACCCAGCATCCAGAATCCCCAAAATTTATCACCAAACTCAGCAAGAACCGCTGAAATAAGTGTTTCGGTGTACCGATTTGTGGCCCATGGAATAATAGTTTGGATTGGCCCGCGAAAGTTTTGGGTTGTGATTTGTCCGACACGACGGATATCACCCTGTTGTAACGCCTCTATCAATTGCCCCATAAGCGAA
>VGPG01000348.1 GCA_016875555.1 Chloroflexota bacterium
CGACCGCTGCCGCCGCTGGGGCTGCCATCGTGGGGGCCACGCCCGGCACCGACCCGTATGCGGCGATTGCCCGCGCCGATGTCGACGTGGTGATGATTGCCACGCCTACGGGGACCCACACCGAGCTGATTATGGCGGCGGTGCGGGCCGGCAAACCGGTCTGGTGCGAAAAGCCGGTCGCCCTCGAGTTGGCCGACGCCCTGGCCGTCAAACAGACGATTGACGCGCATCAGGTGCCGGTAATGTTCGGCTATATGCGCCGCTTTGATGGCGAATACGCCGCCGCCAAGCAGGCCATTGCCCGCGGCGAGATTGGCCAGATTGAACGCTTGCGGGCCGTCAGTATCGACGCCATCCCGCCGAGCCTTGAGTTCATCAAAACCAGCGGCGGCATCTGTATCGACATGCTCATCCATGATTTTGACATGGCGTTGCATCTGGTTGGCCCGATTGTCGAGGTCCAAAGTTGGGGGTCGGTGTTGGTCGATCCCGGCTTTGTGGCAGCCGGTGACGTCGACACGGTGATGGTGATGGTGCGCTTCGCCAGCGGGGCTTTGGGCGTCATCGAGGGGGGCCGGCGTACCACCTGGGGCTACGACATCCGTACCGAACTTTCGGGGAGCGCAGGGCGCATCTTTGTGCCGCAGGCCGCCCCCGACGACCGCATGATCGGCACGCCGGCCGAGGGCTTTATGCGCCGGTTTGGCGCGGCCTATGTGGCCGAGCTGCAGTACTTCTTTGATTGCTTGCGCACGCACACCGCGCCCGAGCCAGGCATCACACATGCAATCGAAAGCTTGCGCGTGGCCCATGCTGCGGGCCAGAGTTTACGCAGTGGGCGACCCGTGCGGGTGTAAATCGCTCGAGCATTCATCGGGGCGCACCACACCGTGGTACCCACGGGATTGAGAGGGGCGCACTACAGTGCGCCCCACACCAGTTCCTCAAATACGATTATTCACGCGTTATACCCCATTTATCCACGAGTTATCCACATTTTCTCCCCTCGTCGATACGGGGGATAATTATTTTGTGACACTCGTGCTATACTGCGCACAATCATTACCATACACATCAAAAGGAGGGGCCCATGCGTACCTGTGGCATCATCGGCGCCAGCCTGCTCAGTCTGATTGCGGTGCCGGCCTTGGCGTTTGCCATCTTGTTCTACGGCTTTGCCCAAATTGTCCTCGGCTCGCCGGAGTTTGTGGCCAAACTCGATCCAGCCAATCTTGAGGCTCAATTGCGCAAAGTGGCCCCCTACATTGTGGCCAGCGCCCTCGAGAATCCGACCGATCCGGATAGTCAGTCGCTGCTCGACGACATCCTGCCCGACCCGGGCATGCGCGCCACGGCCACCGAGTTAATGCCGCTGTTGCTGGCCGGTACGAGTGGCGACCCATCGGCCGACCTGATCGGCCAACTCGATACCCAAGTGGCGGCCATGTACGCCCAAGCGCCAGCCTGTAGCGCTGATGCTGAGCAGACGTATGCCCAAGCGCTAGCGGGTACGGGTGAATTACCGGGCGAGCTGTGTCGCCCGAGCGACCCGGCGCTCCAACAACAGGTCAGCAGCATGACCAGCGACAGCATGCGGCAATTGTTCGCGGGCCTAAGTGAAGGGCCGTTGCCCGGTACAGACGCCACCAATGGTGGCCCCGAGGTCATGGGGCAAGACATCAAACAAGCGATTGATGCCACCCGCGCCAATGCCGGTCAAGGGTTCGTGGTGCCGCTGACGCTGATTGTGCTCATCCTGGTGTTGGCCGTACGTTCACTGCGCGAGCTGTTGGGCTGGAGCGGGGGCATACTGTTCTTTGCCGGTCTGATCGGACTAGGTATTGCATTTGCCAGTGGCGCACTATTGGCCGTCGATTGGCAGGCCGCATTCAGCCAAGAGCTCAAAGGGCCACAGCTCAACATCGCCCTCATCGTCCTCGGCCTCTTCGACACCGACGCCTTTGGTCCATTGGTGGCGTGGCTCAACACGGTCAACAGCGGCTTGGCGGCCGGTGGGTTGGTGGCCATGGTGGTCAGTATCTTTGTCAAACGCCCAGCACGCCCTGCGCAGGTTG
>VGPG01000349.1 GCA_016875555.1 Chloroflexota bacterium
GAAGCGTCGTTACGGCGATACGGCGACATGAGCATGCCTATTTGGCACGATAACGAGACCATCTGGGATTGGTACATGCGGCGCTTCACCAATGGACTTGAGCAACCACCAGGTGCACCAAGTATGCCTGATGACCGAATTATGGCCATCGTTGTACTCGATGAGAACCTGCGCAGTGTAGACGACGACACGTTACCTGGGTTTCTCATTCAGAAGTTTCCACTCCGCTGGTGGTTCCCCGAAGACCAGATGTATCGCCTACCAGATACCTGGATGACGGACATTGTGAGTTTCGACGCACCACTTCTCATGCGCATATTACGTATGCCATTCGATGAATCCACTGCAGTTGCGACGTGGCGCTACCTGCTCTATCGTGACACGCAGCATCCCCTGGGATCTTCGGACTTTTATGTGGCCATTCGACCTGAAATTGCGCCGTTCATGACCCTCGGTCTCGGTGCGCGCTGATTATGGGAGCAAGTATGTCTGAGCAGCCTTCAACACTCGACCAATCGATGGCACCATCATCTCAGCCATCGGCACTCGACCGAACCATTGAGTTCTCGCGCATTACCTGGGAGCACGTCGCATTCGGCATTGTCGTGATTATCAGCATATTGGCACACCTCGCTAATTTGGGGACGATGGCCATGCATCACGACGAATCAATCCATGCATGGCTTTCATGGCGCTACTTCATGGGCGACGGCACATTTACGTGTGCCGGTGGGCGTACCGCACAAAGTTACTGTTATGACCCCGTCTACCACGGTCCATCGCTGTACGTCTTCACCCTGGTGTCCTACTACTTGTTTGGCGACGGTGAGTGGCAGGCACGCTTGCCACAAGCACTTGCCGGCATCGGCATGACCATCTCCGTATGGTGGTTGCGCCCATACTTCGGCACACGTGGCACCATTTTGTTGGCATTGGCCATCACCTTAGCGCCATACTTGCTCTACTTCACGCGCTTTGCCCGTCATGATGGCTTGATGGTACTGTGGACCATCTGGGGCGTCATCGGCTTTTTGCGCTATCTCGATAGCCAAGATCGCAAGTGGCTATGGTTAATGGCAACAGGCATCGGCTTGGCAATTGCAACGCACGAGCTCTACTACATTCTCGGATTTTTGTTCTTCTGGTTTATTGCGTTGCGTTGGGCCTTCGAAAATCTGCAGAAGCGGATTGTGTACATGGTTCAGTTTGCCATGATTGTTGTTTCATTAATCATCGAGGCGTTGATTTTGAGCGGTATGTGGACAGGCGACCTCACTCCCTCGCTCAATGCAGGGGGTGTTGCAGTGGTGTTGATGTTTATGGCACTCATCAGCTTAATTCTGCTCCAACTCTGGCCCGAAGAACCCATCATCTCACCGATTGTGCACGGATTTATTGGGGACATGCGCCGTGACCTGTATGTTGCGTTCGCCATTGTTACCGGCATTTTCATGGTGTTGTACGGTAACTTCTTCACGGATCCACTCGGCATGATAGATGGGCTCTACCAAGGACTCTCGTACTGGTTAGGCTCGCAGCAAACCTTTGCTAGAGGCGACCAACCGTGGTACTACTATCTCGTCACAATGGGCTTACATGAACCATTAGCGTTGATGAGTAGCATCACCGTCACCATCGTGCTTGCCACCAAGGCGATTGCCAATTATCGGCTCTCGCGCGGTGACACAACCGTTGAACGCACAGTTGTCCCCATGCACGTCCTCTTTTTGGTGTACTGGTTCTTTGGCGCACTCGTATTCTTCTCATGGGCCGGCGAAAAGATGCCGTGGTTGACCTCTCACATTTCACTACCAGCTACCCTGGTCATGATTTGGAGCATCGTGACAATTGTCAAACATATCCAGGCACCTCTCACCCAACAAACACTGTTGGTGCCGGGGGCTGTAGCGTTAGCGCTGATGTCACTCGCTGTGGCAGGTGTGCAAATCACGAGCACGTACGATAATGTGCAGGGCATTTTCCCACTTGTTGCCACTGCGGCGCTAGTCTATGCACTCTACTATTTCAGTACGAAAATCGGCCGCGGCGACACATTACGGCTGAGTCTGC
>VGPG01000350.1 GCA_016875555.1 Chloroflexota bacterium
TTGCATCATCAAACGCCCGACCCAATGCACATCTACCAATGGCCATAGGCGTTGCCACCACCACCCCGGCACCACGCATAGCACACCAAACGCCAGTAGCCAACGCCCACTATCACCACTAGACCATAACCCTACACCCACGCTGAGTGCGATACCGAGCTGAATGATCTGGTGGCGAAATAGGCTCTGCATCAGTACATCCCACGTTCATTCGTTCAAATCAATGCGCGGCACCTGGTTAATACAACGGACAATCGGAGTCCCGCTATAACGCTCAATTGCCGTCCACCCCCCATGATCCATGCGCCACATCCAATGCTGTTGTAGCGGCACACGCAACAAGGCACACAACACCAGCTGAATCGGCAAACCTGCTGTCACCACAACCACACGCTGACCGTGTGCCTGTTGTTGTATCACGTTCCAACCGTGCATCACACGTTCTGCGACCTGTGCCAGTGATTCACCACCAGATGGGGCACTGTTGATTGGGTCTGCCATACGCGCCTGCATCTCGGCAGGGTAGCGGCGCCCGACCTCGCGCCATGTCAGCCCTGTCCAACTCCCCATATCTTGATCACCCCAGCTCGCCACATCGGATACAGACGCTTGCCATTGTGTGGCCGCCATTTGTGCGGCGTCACGACAAGCCTGTTGCGACGCCGTGTAGACGTGCGTGATTCGCTGACGCCGAATCATCTCCAGCGCCGCCTGCATTTGTGCCTGCCCAAGACGCGTCAATGGCGCATCAGCCTGCCCCATAAATTGCCGACGCTGATTATACTGACTCTGTCCGACCCGTAAGAACCAGATTGATGTACGCATGATTTCTCAATCAGAGAGAGGCGGTATTCGCCTCTCTCACCCGACTATCTCTACTCATCTTATCATTATTTGGTGGTGCGTCATGGCATCGAACATTCGCGCGATTGTGGCACATTGACCGTGATGTCGTTTTCGGTCATATTCGGATTCCAAGCGATCGCCATTTGAATGATAAATGCACGCGCCTCCTTCGCAGCAGTGTCATGCAATCCGAGCGCACAAATACGCTCACGTGCCCGTTTATCAACCTCTGCAGGCATCATGTCACGCCACGTGTCTTTTTGGCCATCCTGAAACGCGTAGCGGATGCCCTTACTAAAGTAGTACGGCTTCTCAGGCGTTGACTCGAGCGACAAAATTTTGCTCTCTGGTACTGATACAACCCAATGATCATTGATTTGTTGAATGCTAATCTTTTGCAAATCAATGCCCACAGACGCCTTCACTGTGGTGCGCTGCACAAACAACTCACCACCATCCCACCACCCAAGCTGCTTTTCGGCCTCATCAAACGTCACCACAATATCCAAAATCGTCTCGACCGTCGTCAACTTGCGCGCACTACTAATCTTGCGCACCATCGTATCAACCTTGGTAGTAAATTTAGCCGGCGTCGCCGTCGGGGTCACCGTTGGCGTGGCACTGGGCAACGCGGTTTGCGTAGGTATACGTGTCGTCGTTGATGCTGTCGTAGCGGTTGGCTCTATCACCGTCGCCGTCGCCGTCGCCGTTATTGCAGGCGCTGCGTCAGGCATTACAACCGTAAGTTTGGGCAAATTCGATCCCGCTGGTGTTCCTTGAATCCACATGTAGACGACGAGACCAACGAATACGCCATATATGATTTTCGAAACGTTCTGCATGCGCCATCCTTTACTCACACATCACTACGGCACGACCGCCATACAATCACTCGTTGCCACCATCACATTGACTGTCTCAACCATGGGATTGGCTGCTTTGATCAACTGTGTCAGTTGTGTCTGCGCATGCTGACTAGCCCGCATCATCATGTCAGTTGCACATGCCGTCTGCAAAATATTCTCCTCGGCCTTGGCATACGCTTGTTCAGACATTTGCATACTATCGTCAAATAAGAGACCAATACCCTTCTCATAATTCAACGGTTGCGTCTGCGTCTGATCCATCGTCAACGACAATATGCGCACCGCAGGCAACATGATATCGACACGCCGACCATCCGCTGACACCAGAATATCGTTGACCGACACGGTGGCAA
>VGPG01000351.1 GCA_016875555.1 Chloroflexota bacterium
GGGATTCGCCAATTGCTCGGGCGTAGCGTCGTGACTCAAGCGGGCGACATCGCCACGTCGCTCGGGTGGCAGCCCGATGAACAAATCGGTGATGCCTAGCGGGGCGCAAATCTCACGCTGTACAAACGCACCAAACGATATACCCGTTACTGCCTCGACGACTTTGGCCAAAGGCCAGCCGTAGGTGAGTGGGTGGTAGATGTGCGATTGGCCGGGCTGATGAGCTGGTGTCACGTCGGCGACGATATCACAAATCGCGTCGTAATCACGCATGACCTCGTAGGTATAACCACTCGGCAGCGCATAGATGCCGGCCGTATGACTCATGACATGCCGAATCGAGATGGCCTCTTTGCCGTGCGTGGCGAATGCTGGCCAGTAATCGGCGATGGCATCATCGTAGGCGATTTGGTTGCGTTCCGCCAAGATGTGCATGACGGTGGCGGTGATGCCCTTGCTTGTTGACCACACGAGAATGAGGTCGTCGGGGTTGAGTGGTGTACCGGCGTCGTCCTTGGTGCCGACGGTCAGGTCAACGACGAGTTGGCCATGGTGGTAGACTGCGAGCTGGAGCCCTTCTTCGTGGCCAAGGGCGATGGCCTCGTGTATGCGGGTCAGTAACGCATCTTTGAGTGCTGACATGCCAATCCTTTGTACAAAAACGCTATACACGCATCATAGCACCAACACTGGAATTTGTGAGTGGGATGATGGATTGTACGTGCAAGAAAATGGCGCTGAATACATGCTGATGGTTGATTATACGGTTATCACAACTACAACCCACTAGGCAGTAGTCACCGTGGATCGAGTAAGATTTGTGCTGTCGATTGGCATCCCCTCACTGATATGCGGTATGATGCCACAAGATGCCCATGCAATATGTTTGTGGTATGCAAGGTTGACCGCGTTGGTAATTGAGATAGTGCAGGAGCGCGGCATTTTTTGTGAAGGAGGGATCAATGGCACACTGGCTGCTCAAAACAGAACCAGATGTCTATTCGTACGCAGATCTTGTCCGCGATACACAGACTATGTGGGACAATGTTGCCAACAATCAGGCGTTGATTTTTATCCGGAGCATGGCAGTCGGCGACACGTGTATTATTTACCATACGGGTAATGAACGACGCTGTGCCGGTATTGCAACGGTTATCAGCCCACCGTATGTCAATCCTACAGACACCACCGGCAAGCTGGCAGTCGTTGATGTACAGGCAACCAAAGCGTTGCCACATGGCTATGATTTGGCCCACATCAAAGCACAACCACTGTTTGCTGATTCGTATCTCATCAAACTAGGGCGGTTGTCGGTGGTACCATTGACTGATGCACAATTTGCGTATTTGGCCGCAGCAGATGAGAATTGAGGATGACATGTCGCACGAATTGACGCAACTCAAAGCAAAACTGGCAGAATTATCGGATTGGAATGCAATCAACTCATTGCTCAGCTGGGACCAGTCAAGCGTCATGCCGGTCGGGGGTGGTGCTGGTCGTGGCCGCCAGATGGCGTTGATGTCCAAACTAACACATGAGAAAATGACCGATCCAGAGATCGGCCACTTGCTCGAAAAACTCCAGAAACAAGCCGAACAATGGGACCCGGATAGCATCGATAGTGCGATTGTGCGGGTAACTGCAAAAGACTATGCCGACGCAACCCGCGTGCCAACCGAATTTGTCGGCAAGATGACTGAGCACATCAACTCCAGCTATATGGCGTGGTCACAGGCTCGGCCGGCCAACGACTTCAAAAAGGTTGTTCCGTTCCTCGAAAAGACCGTCGAGATGAGCCGTGAGTACGCTGGATTCTTCCCACAAGGTGCCCACGTAATGGACTCGCTCATTGATATGCACGATAGTGGCATGAACGTAGCCACGTTGCGTCCGCTCTTCAAAGCACTACGTGAGGGGCTGATCCCGATGGCAGACGCCATCAGCAAACAAGCCCCCATCGACGACAGTTGCTTGGCTGGGCCGTTCCCAATCGATCTACAATTGAAATACGCCCGCACCATTGCGGAGCAAGTGGGCTATGACTTCAATCGTGGTCGTCTTGAT
>VGPG01000352.1 GCA_016875555.1 Chloroflexota bacterium
GATTTGCGGGTGGTACAACCAGACCTGTACGTCGATGTTGGTTTACAAAACTTGTACCAGTACCCAACTCACATGAAATTGCCGGCAACCCGGCTGCAAGCGCTTCGAGTAACGAAAGCCCAAACGCTTCGGCACGTACGTGCGACGGAAAAACGAAGATACGAGCTAACACGTGTAGTGCGGTGATATCTGCATCACTACAGTCACCAAGCCACAATACACGGCCATTGAGCCCTGCATGCTCGACCTGAATGGCCAATTGTCGTTGCATTGGACCATCTCCTACGAACACTAAGCGTACCTCAGCTGGGAGTTGTTGCATGGCTTCAATAAGAAACGGTAATCCTTTGTAGTACCGCATCCGACCGACCCACAGTAAAAATGGGAACGGTAATCGAGTTCGCCATATGGCCATCAACGTGTTATCTGCGGGTTGTCTTGGATGAATGCCGAGTGGCACCACATGAATTTTGGACGAAGATGACTTGAGCCACGGCGATGTTTGTGCGTACGAAGGACTAGTGGTGATTATCGCACGCGATCGGTCAAGCGTGTGGCGCAGTAATGGTGCGTATACCATACGTAAGAATTTTTGTCTGATAATATCACTCTGATACGAAATCACTAAGGGAACGGTAGGATTCAAAACGCTGACAACATCACCGGGAGGCCATGGCATTTGAAGATGAAGAATGTCAGGCTGTAACTGTCGTACAATGGATGCATGCTTCCATGAGAATGCCGCAGAAGCCACGTCAATATCACGAGGTAGGCGGTAGATGTGGACACCCTGCATGACTTCATTCTCAGGTAGGTCAAACGCACGTGGTTGACAAACCACCACACTTACGCGGAGTCCGCGTTTCACTTGACCTACACTGAGCGTATGCAAGTGACCTTCAATACCGCCAAGTACCGGTGCATAATCTTTGTAAATATGGACGACGTGCACATCATGCCTAACGAACCAGAAGAACCTACGCCTTCATTATACGACCCTCGCAACAAACTGAATGATTTGAGCAGCAAGGAATGGACGTATGCACTCGGTTCTGTGCTGTTTACTCGCTATCCGACCCGCGGTGCGAATAGCATGGCGCATCATATACGCCGTGCCCATCCTTCGCCAAAACCACCGCAGCTGATTGCCGAACTATTACGCTTTTTCACAAAAAAACATGGCACGGTGCTCGATTTATTTAGTGGAGCAGGAGGTAGCTTACTCGCCTGCAGTCTTGAAGAACGGATTGGCATAGGTATCGATTTGAATCCGGATTATCAACAACTGTACAATTCCGCAAGCGACTATCTGAATTTGCCACGGCAGACGTATAGTATTGGCGATGTGTGCAATCCGGAAACATATGTAAAACTCCTTACTCACGACGTTGATCTTGTCATCGCAGACCCACCATATAGCTCGATGTTGGCACGCAAACGTACTGGCCACCGTGCAAAACGCGGATCAGCACAGGCAACACCATTTAGTGCGGATACGGCAGATTTGGGCAACATGGATCACCAGGAGTTTTTCGCCAAACTCCATGAATCAATTTTACTAGCATCACGTTATTTACGACACCATGGACATCTCATTATGTTCATTAAGGATTTGCAACCGACCGCAGAACACCACAATATGCTCCATGCCGATGTAGTTGATTTACTACACGATTTAGCACACTTGCGCTTTCGTGGATATCGCATTTGGCATGATGCAAACATCAATCGCTTTCCGTTTGGGTATCCACATACGTTTGTATCAAATCAGACGCATCAGTTTATTCTGATTTTTCGAAAAGAATAACGATGGCAAGATATCATCTCACCACCGTTGATTGATTGTAATTTATTCTTCTGGTGATTGCCACACATTAAAACTATGTTCTGTGCGAATCTTTGCACCGACTGCAACGGCAGCACTAATCAATACAACGTTCTTCACGATGTACTGCCCCTCGAGCGTTAACACGAACGGAAATTGGTTCCACACCAGATGCGGAGCAAGCACGAGCGGAGACAATGTACCAGCCATCTGCAAAAA
>VGPG01000353.1 GCA_016875555.1 Chloroflexota bacterium
ATTTGCCGTGGTCGTGCTTGACTTGTTTGCCGCTGAACAACTGCTTGATGATGCCAATCGCTTCTTGCATCATTGCTAGCCGCACATGTGCTTCAGGCCATACGCCACCAACCACGCGTTCGTTTAATGCTTCACCACTCCCTAACCCCAACCAAAATCGCCCTGGAGTCATGGCAGCTTGTGTGGCTGCAGCTTGAGCAACAACCGCAGGATGATAGCGAAAACTGGGACACGTTACGCCAGGCCCAAATGTCATTTGAAATGTTTGCGCACCAAGTGCTGCCATCCAACTCCACACGAACGCATTGTGGCCTTGTTGCGGCACCCATGGTTGAAAGTGATCGGCGGCCATGACTGCTTTAAAACCGCGTTGTTCTGCGAGCATGGAGTATTTGAGTAACTCTGTAGGATGGAATTGTTCGAGGGCCGCAGCATAGCCAATAATACCCATGTCATGCCTCAATTCATTCGTGCGTTGGTTTTGATGGAGCCCCAATATGTAATTTACCCAATAATCGACCAGTTTGTCGGCCACCTGGGTCAAGGAGTAACCGATATAAATCGACCGGACGGTCTATGTCAAAGGTAATCGGACCCTCTCGGACGCTACGCACAGGCATATTTGATGCACGTGCAGCAGCCAAATGACGTTCGAGGCTCTGCTCGCCAAACGACCAGCGCATACGTTGTGGTACCGCACAAATGGCGGCGGTTGTACCGCCATCATGAGAACCAGCAAGTGCCACACCGCCACTGGGCATCATGGTGACAAACTCATCTATGTCGTCTTCTTCAACGAGCGGCAAATCAGCGTGCATAATCAGCAATGGTGTGGTGAATTCACGTGCGGTTATTACTTGCTGAATTGCTGGATTCAATCCAGTGCTTGCATCGTTGATAAATTCAATGTTACGTGATTGAACGAGTGCTTGGGCTGCTGCATCACTTGCTGTCACAATAATTTGTGTAATTCGTTGGCTTCGCTCCAATGCTGTCAACACATCGTCAAGCATGGCGAGTGCGAGCGCTCGTCTATCTGCAGGTGGCAGAATGGTTGAGAGCCGGCTTTTTGCTTCGCTCAATGGTTTGAATGGGATGAGTGCAGTAATCATCGTAACTCGGCAAGCAATTCTAGACTTTGTTGTGCCAAAGCCGTTTTGTGCGGTAAATCGCGCATGATGGTATCGGTGACGCGCACACGGATACCGAGCGCCTCAATAGCTGGGGCAAGATCTGCATCAACGGTATCAATAATCATGCCATCGATGAGTCCGTGGTAATGGCGTGCAATTCCAAGTGCAGACACATCGATCCCCGCATGTTCAAGCATCGGCACCAACGGTCCTTTGATTGCTTTGCCACCCACAATCGGACTGATGGTAATGGAAGGTACGCTCCGGTTGCGAATGGCGTCAGTAATACCAGGGAGAGCCAGTATGGTGCCTACACTCACCAAGGGATTACTCGGCGCAATAATGATGTGCGCAGCATTCGCAATTGCCTGGTGTACTTCGGTGGTCGCCTGCGCGTTTTCGATACCAAGATATTCGATACCTTGCACGAGACTTTTTGCTCTGTCGCGCACCAAGAAATGTTGAAAGTGCACGAGTCCTTCAGGAGTACGGATATGCGTCTGTACGAGGTCGTGTGTCATGGGTAGGACATGCACACTGACACCGAGTGCAGCACAGAACTGTTGACTGATTTGCGTGGCTGAATACCCTTGCTTTAGTAACGCAGAGCGCTGTATGTGGAGCGCCATATCTTTGTCACCCAGCATGAACCATGTCGGCGCACCTAGCCGTCCGAGCATGGCAAGACAATGATCGGTATCATCCACAATCCCCCAGCCTTGACCGGGATGGATAATGCCTGCCAGCGTGCACAGCACAATATCAACATCTGGACTAATCTGTAGCCCATGCATCTCGATGTCATCGCCGGTATTTATGATTGCACTGATTAACTCGGCTGGGATTAGATTGACTAATCCTTCGAGAAATCGAGCTGCGCCTACGCCACCTGATAGGACCACCGTTTG
>VGPG01000354.1 GCA_016875555.1 Chloroflexota bacterium
AGAGCATGCGAAACAGTTCACCAAACCCGGGCAGTTTACGCACCAAATTGGGCTCAATGGCATCAATGGTGGTGTCACGCTTGGCAATCCCCGTGCCACCAGTGGTAATAATTACCTGACAACCTGCCGCTATCCACGCCTGTACGTGGGTGAGTACTTGTGTCGGTTCATCTTTGACGATTGCGTAGTGTGCGATATGATGCTGCCCTGACTGCAAGAGTGACTGTGCAAGTGCTCCTCCGCTGTCGTTTTCAACGGTACGCGTATCACTTATGGTGAGTACACCACAGCGGATTCCACCAATTTGGTCTGCTGCGTGTTGACGATGTTGTTCATGGCTCATACTATACCCTAACGCCCTAAACGGTGAATGTCCTAAACACATAGTACCACGTTTTCACCACTTCAGGTCTACGTAATTGGACATACCATTCAAGAGTCATCTATAATTCCATAACAGTCATTCACAGTGTCATACACAACCCTTAACCACGTACCACTCAGGAGTGTACGACACAACGTGCGGTGATTGTCCACAAGACCATGGAGGCTTCATGCCACTCACGTTTACCACCGAGGCTCGTGACGCCCAAACGAGTGCCAGAGCAGGTCGGATTGTCACCGCCCACGGCGTTATCGAAACACCAGTCTTCATGCCAGTAGGCACCAAAGGTACGCTCAAGTCGCTTGCGCCCGATGAAGTGGCCACCCACGGTGCCCAAATCATCCTTGGCAATACATATCATCTCTACTTACAGCCCGGACACGAGTTAATCGCACGACACGGTGGTCTGCATAAATTTATGCGTTGGGACGGGCCTATTTTGACCGATAGCGGCGGATTTCAGGTCTTTAGTCTCAAGTACGGCGGTATCGCCGACGAAGTCAAAGGCCGTGGCTCGTACACTCCCCGCCCCGGCATGGTCAAAGTTACCGACGACGCCGTCATCTTCAAATCAACCATCGATGGCTCGCGTCACGTGTTCACACCTGAGCGCAGCATCGAAATCCAAAAAGGCATCGGCGCCGACATCATCCTCTGCTTCGACGAATTACCACCGTTCCGCGCCGGCTACGACTATACCCGCCGCTCCCTCAAACGCACCCATGCCTGGGAGGAGCGCTGTCTTACCTACCACCAAGAAACCCTGCGTGGTGAGCACAATATCCCCATGCCAACCCCCGATCAATCATTGTTCGGCATCGTCCATGGTGGCGTGTTTCCTGATCTGCGCAAAGCAAGTGCCGAGCATATCGGCACCATGGCGTTTGACGGGTTGTGCATCGGCGGTTCGCTCGGCGCCAACAAAAGCCAAATCTACGAGGTCGTCGACATGACGGTACCGCATATGCCTGACGGCAAACCACGTCATCTGCTCGGCATCGGCGATGTCGATGATTTGTTCGAAGGCGTCGCACGTGGGATCGACATGTTCGATTGCGTCAGCCCGACCCGGCTTGGGCGCCACGGCGCAGCCTTAATCAAAGACGCCACGCGCAATTTTCGGCTCAATGTCAACAACGCCAGTTGCCGTGACAGCGACGAGCCACTCGATGCATGGTGCGAGTGCGCGGTATGTCGTACGAACTCACGGGCCTACATCCATCACCTGTTCCGCGCCAAGGAGTTGCTTGGCATTCGGCTGGTGAGTCTTCATAACGTTGCTTTCTTGTTGCGTTTAATGCGTGAAATGCGACAGAGCATCATAGACGGTTCGTTTACCGCGTTGCGTTCATCGTGGCTGGATGGCCTACGTCGGTCAGAGTAGTGACACCATGTGCGTGTCAGGAGGCAATGTTTATGGAGCGCTTTCTCAATCCGCTCAAGAACCCCATCAACATTGTGTTGATGGCGCTCGCAATCGCCATGAACATCGTGGTCGGTCAACTGGTGACCGTGCTCAAGCTCCCCATTTATCTCGATAGCATCGGCACCGTGTTGGTTGGTGCGTTGCTCGGCCCCATCGCTGGTGGTCTGACCGGTTTGCTCGCCAACGTGATTTGGAGTCTGCTCGGCAACGCCTACGCCTT
>VGPG01000355.1 GCA_016875555.1 Chloroflexota bacterium
CAGATGTCCGATGCGCTGCTCGATAGTTTCTTCAATGAGTGCAGCATCCGAGAGATCAACCAGACTCAACGGAGTATCGTATGAATGAATCATGCCTTCCCCTTTCGTACCACAAACGTGGGCAACCACACTGTTGCTCACGTATCCTAGCACCCGGTTTGGGGATGTCAATGCACGAATACTCTCAAATACTCTCAAATACTCTCAATCTGGCATCAAAAACAATCGTGTGCCGGTAGTATTTCATCATTCGATGAATGCACGGATATTCGTGCGAAACTACCGGCACATACACACCTAGGACTATGGCGCGATGACAATCATCCCCTTCATCCCTGGATGATTGCCGCAGACATAGTAGAGTTGGCTTGGTACATCTGACGGCACCGTAAAGGTTAGCGACGTTGTGGCCCCACCCGTAGGCGAGACGCCCGACGTATATTCACTGCTGGTAGTGCCGTCCGTACTCAGATACAGCGGATGTGACAAACCGTTCGTTACATTAATTGTGTATGTTTCACCTTTTTGCATCGCGAGGGTTGGATCTGCACCGCGCAATACGCTATTCACATTCACCTTCCAGTCACGCACTCCTTCATTGTAGAATTCAATCGAATCTGACGCCTGAAGTGCAATCGGAGTTGGGGTGACTGTTGGCTCGGGGGATGGAGTCATTGTTGGTTCGGCCGTCATGGTCGGCGTACTTGTATTCACCGGCGTACTTGTCTTGACAGTTGTGCGCGTCGTGGTACGTTGAATCGTCCGCGTTCTTGTTTTCGTTTTGGTCCTCGTTTTGGTCTTCGTTTTGGTGATGATGCGTGTATGTGTGGGAATGCGCGTAAATGACGGCTTTCGTGTGTGCGTTGGAATGCTTGTCATTGAAGGCCTACGCGTGGGCACACGTGTACTTGACGGCTGACGCGTGTGTGACGGCTGACGCGTATGTGATGGTGGCCGACGTGACACTGATTCATTCTGATCCTGCATACGCGACTGTGCATTGAGTGATGCTCGATGCACAAACGAAGTCGCACCCACGACAAATACTAAGGCGATGAATACCGCGAACACGTGCATTTTCATCACGTTCTCCTTGCACTACTCGCATCTGATGGTTGAGCGACTACCAGAGTACGTACCAACAACACAAGACACTTCATGTACAGCAGAAGTGTACCATATTGTGCAACCGAAAACGAAGTGCATCGGGTATTCACCAGCGCAACACAGTTCATATAGAATAGAGTGAATAGTTCGATTACACACAGGTGCAACATGTCACAACGATATGGAATCGGCCCAGAACAACTCCAACATCTCACGGCCATGCGTACCACACAACTGCTCATCATCGACGGAGATCTCACCAAATCGGTTTGGCAGCAGGCACCACAATCGTCACGATTTGTCGATATGGTGAGTGGAGAACCAGCATACTACGACACCCGAGTTGCAGCGTGCTACAACGACACGCACTTCTATGTTGGCTACTGGGTCGAAGAACCTTTTGTGGCTGCCACCATGACTGAACGCGATAGCTTCATCTGGTTCGACAACGACGTCGAGCTTTTTATTGGTGGCGATGACTGTTATTACGAACTCGAAATCAATGCGTATGGCACCATCTACGAGTGTTTCTTCATTTGGCAAGATGCACACACACGCGGTGGTCGGTTTGATCGCCCTGAATTCGATTTGTACAAACGCACCGTCGACGTGTTAGGTGGATTTCAGGATTACCGATACGGCAAGCATCCACGAGGGCGACGTTGGGGATTTCTTGATTTTGATATGCCAGGCATTCAGGTTGGTGTCCAGGTTCAGGGGAGTATCAATGATAACCGTGACATTGATAGGGGATGGAGCGTCGAAGTCGCAATTCCATGGGCAAGTCTGGCATTTATGTTCGAGAATCGCACCTTCCCGCCTGCCCCCGGTGAAACACTACGTTGCGACTTTTCTCGCTTTGAAGCATTACGCCTGCACGGTGCACCGCTCCCCCAGAATCCGGGGTGGAGCTT
>VGPG01000356.1 GCA_016875555.1 Chloroflexota bacterium
TTTGCGGCCTGGTGTGCTGGGCGCACCGGCTACCCGATTGTCGATGCGGCCATGCGTCAACTCAACCAAGAGGGCTGGATGCACAACCGCGCGCGCATGATTGTGTCGTCGTTTCTGACCAAAGATTTGTTGATAGACTGGCGTTGGGGCGAGCGCTATTTCATGCAAAAGCTCATCGACGGCGACACCGCCGCCAACAACGGCGGCTGGCAATGGGCGGCGGGGACAGGGACAGATGCCCAGCCCTACTTTCGCATCTTCAATCCGGTCAGCCAGGGTCAAAAGTTTGATCCCGATGGCGCCTATGTCAAAAAATACATTCCTGAGTTGCGCTATGTGCCGACCAAGTACATCCACTCACCGTGGCTCCTGCAGGGGCGCGACATGCGCGACGCGCGGATTACCATGGGCGACGAATATCCGTACCCGATAGTCGATCATGCCATACAGCGACAAGCCGCATTGGCAATGTATGCCACCATCAAATCATCGACATAGTACATGTCGCATGGAGTCTGACCATTGTCTGGCGTATTCCAACACCGTTGTAAGCGCCGTACACGCGATGAGTAAGTAAGGAGGATGTCATCGACCAATTTGTCGTGTGCAGTGACACGTGATACCAGACTACACACGAACAAATTACGGCAAAGATTGCTCTTGACTTTTTTCTGCACAGTGCTATTATCTGCACGTACTTCAACGATGTGTACACAATCTGGCTGTTTGAGGCACCCGCCACCGATGATGTGCTGGCTCGCTGCGCTCCTTAGTAAGGTATGAACTGACATGATAAGTGAGTTCAAGCGGTTACTCGTCGGTAAACCGCTTGCAAACGAGCAGCTCGCTCATGAGCGCCTGCCCAAACGCACAGCCCTTGCGGTCTTTTCGTCGGATGCTCTTTCTTCTGTTGCCTATGCCACCGAGGCAATCCTCATCGCCTTGATGTATGCGAATAGATCCGCGCTTGGGATTGCCACGCCAATCGCATTCGGGATTACCGTGTTGCTCATCACCGTGGCGTTTTCTTATGTCCAAACCATCATGGCCTACCCAAATGGAGGTGGGTCGTATATCGTGTCACGTGAGAATCTCGGCACCGTACCATCACTGATTGCCGCCGTGTCACTCATGGTGTCATACATTCTGACGGTTGCGGTCAGTATCTCGGCCGGTGTCACTGCAATTACCTCAGCACTCCACTGGCTTGACCCGTACCGTGTGAGCATGGCAATCGCATTAATTGCACTCCTTACCCTAGCAAATCTGCGTGGCATCAAAGAGTCAGGAAGTATTTTTGCCATACCCACGTATCTGTTCATTCTGAGCATGTTTGGCCTGATTATCGCCGGGCTGTATCAAGTTTGGACGGGGGACGTGTCACCGGCTGCCCCACCCGAGATTATCCATGAAGAATTAAATCAAACGTTAACCTGGTTTTTGATTCTCCGTGCCTTCGCCTCGGGGTGTACCGCCCTGACCGGCATCGAGGCCATCAGCGATGGCGTGGCAGCCTTCAAGCAACCGCAGTCACGCAATGCATCGATTACGTTGGCGGCCATGGCGGTGATTCTCAGCCTGATGTTTGTGGGCATCACCGTACTAGCCGGCGAATACAACGTCATCCCTGATGGCGCACCCGAGCCCGAGACGGTCAATTCTCAGCTCGCTCGCGCCATCTTCGGCGGGAGCTCGCCGTTCTACTATGTCATCCAGATAGCCACCATGTTGATTTTGATTCTCGCATCGAACACCGCCTATGCCGATTTCCCACGCCTCTCGTATTTCTTGGCCGTGGATCGCTTTTTGCCGCGTCAGTTTGCCCAACGCGGCGATCGCTTGGTCTTCTCAAATGGCGTCATTTTCTTGGGTATTATCTCGGCAATTCTAGTGGTCATCTTCGATGCCCGTGAGCAGGCCATGTTGCCACTCTACGCCCTCGGCGTCTTTGCGGCCTTTACCTTGTCACAAACCGGCATGGTGTTACGCTGGTGGCGCTTACGAGAGCCAAATT
>VGPG01000357.1 GCA_016875555.1 Chloroflexota bacterium
TGCAACGTTGACAGTTGCTGGCGATGGGGTGCATCGCGCAACTCTCGAAACGCTGGTGGATGAGCTACATCTGCGCGATCGTGTGACATTCTTGGGCTCAGTGGAACGCTCAAACATCGCCACTATCATGCGCACACATCATGTCCTCGTTGCGACTAGTTTTGCAAGTGAGACATTCGGTATTGGCCTAGTCGAAGCCCAGGCATGTGGACTACCAGTGATTGCATCACGCTTCGGTGGTTTTGTGGAAGTCATCAATGATGGCGTTACCGGATTATTCTATTCACCACAAAACCACGAAGAATTAGCAGTACACATGCGCACCCTCAGAGATAACCCGAGTATGCGCGTAGCCTTTAGCAATAATGCGCCTTCGTGGTCTGCACAATTTAGCTGGCATGCAGTTACCGATAGAATTGAAGCCCATTATCAACGTGTGATTGGACAATAACATGCACATCATGCTTATCTCAACGTACGGATTTGACCCATCATTTCCGAGTCGCCCAGAATTCGTGCTTGCACGGACATTGGCAGAAATGGGACATACCGTCAGCGCTGTCGAGTATTGGCATCAAACCGAACAACCACAACGTGTTGAGTTTGCGTCAAACTTAACGATATATCGATGCAAGACAACTGGCTTTTTCTCGTACGACTTGTTACAACTCCAACGGCACATCCCCCGACCGGATATCATTCATGTGCACCATTTACGCCATTTACTGGCATATCAGGCACAGAAGCAGTGGCGAAGCACCGTACCGATGGTACTCACGCCACATGGGATTTTGCATGATGGCGACCTTGTAGTCGATCGTGAACGTCCACTAGACCACCCACTGACTCCCCATTTGTTGTTGTGTGAACGGAACCAACTGCTTAGTGCGCTACTCAACGGAAAACATCCGCGAAAATTAGTGCGCAACTTTTTAATCCATGCACCGCTTCTTCGCTACCACGGCATTTTTGCACTTTCTAATCACGAGAAATCGATACTCACCTCGTTAGGAGCCAATCAGGATAGCATTGACGTGATTCCTAACTCGGTTGAACTTCTACGGTACGATGACAACACTCATCCAAAATTTGCGCGGCCAACGTTGCTCTTCATTGGCCAACTTGTGCCTCGCAAAGGGTGGGATGTGGCAATTCGTGCACTACCGGCCATTCGTGCACAAATCCCAGACGTACAGCTAATCATGATAACGCACAACACCAGTCAACTCCAACAATTAGAAACACTGGCAAATGAACTTGATGTACGAGATATGATTGACCTCAGGACGCGCGTCAACGAATCCGAAAAAGTGGCGTTACTCAAACAGGCGCATGTGCTCGTTGCACCGAGTCGCTACGAAGGATTTGGCATACCGCCAATCGAGGCAATGGCAGCAGGTTGCGGTGTTGTCACAACCGATTGTGCAGCCGGCAACGAGGTGGTCACGCATGAAGTAACCGGGCTATTGAGTCGGTATGATGATGCCGCAGACGTGGCCGCACAAGTGCTACGCTTAATGACCAATCAGTCACTGTACGACACAGTCACTGCGCAAGGGCATGCATATGTACATGCGACGTATCATCCTCACATTGTTGCCACACAGACGTTGACTGGGTATCAGCGCTACATCAGATAGCACAATCTTCACTGTGCTATAATACGTTTCGCATTGGTATCAGAGGATGAATGAACGATGGTGACAATTTCGAGCATACGCGCGCTGCTCTACGAGATTTCATTGGACGGTTGGCGCATATTATGGCGCACGGTCAACGATTTTAGTTTATGGCGAATCATCGAATATCCATGGGTTACCCGCCACCTGAACGCCAAACGAGGCGACGTCATTGTTGACATCGGATCTGGCACATCAACATACCCACACATGCTCAGCAAAGCAGGGCTTGATGTGGTAATTGTTGAGCTAGACGCAGATCGTGTGCGTTGGCAGGCACAGAAACGCGCTGAGACCGCTCAACCAGGCGATGGGCGATTCTTTC
>VGPG01000358.1 GCA_016875555.1 Chloroflexota bacterium
AGCTGCTGCATCTGGTGTGTGCAAGACGGGGTGTGCTTGGGTTGCCTGCACCTGCGAATGCGCAACCTGCACACGATCATGGTGTACACGGATCTGACACGTGTACGTGGCCGAACTCACGGCACCAACTAGGCACAGTTGTTGCCCATCAAACTGCCACTGCCACGCATCATTACACTGCAAAACCACGGCTGCGCCTACCTCGGGATTTGTTGGTATCACCCTGGCGGTCGTGCCATCGATCTGCACTGTTGCGCCACGATCGACAACGCCCCCAAACCAACAGCCACGCACATCCAGATCAATGGCAAGTGTTAATGCGGTGTGGAGCGTACCCGCCACCATCACGTACAAGTCTAGGCCGGGACTCTCTTCGCACATCTGCTCGCGCGAGGTAATAACGACATCATTACTCATGTAGACACGCTCTATAGCATCGGCATGCACATGACACGTAGTCGCAGTCAGCGGTTGCTGATTGACGAGCAACTGCCACCCATGCATGACGCGCACCGGATGTAACCACAACCCACCCATGCGGCCGACTAGATGTGCATCGCCATATGAATGGATGCGTCCGTCGATGCCGGCTACCAGATAGCCGTGACGATTACTCAGAAAGATGGGCGTGTTCCCAGGTCGTTCAGCATGCCAGTGTATCTCGTCAAGATGAAAATGTTGCAGTGTCATGATGGTGCTTTCTTGTATACGTTCTGTTGCTATTATAAATCGTCATCATATGCAAATATGTGGTCAGACAGACATAAAAACACGACCCAAACGCCAACCCGCACAGGTTGCGTTCTGGCATAATTGACCCACAGACATAATTACGGTATATTTTTGGTTAATTCCTGTTCAAGATTTGGTTAAGACGAGGGTTTAATTCATGCGGCTTTTTTTCGCTACCGACATACATGGATCGGATGTCTGTTGGAAGAAGTTTCTGAATGCAGCAAAGTTCTATGATGTCACCCATCTGATTCTCGGTGGCGATATGACCGGCAAGGCACTTGTGCCAATTGCACAACGACCAGATGGCACCTACCATGCCACGCTTCTCCAACAAGAGTTTGTACTTGAAGATGATGCAGCGGTACGTGACATGAAGCGCAAAGTATCAAGCCGTGGGTACTACCCGTTCCGCGTCACGCCGCAACAACTTGAAGACTTTCGCAACGACCCGACACTGGTCGATCGAATGTTTCATCAGCAGATGTTGGCGTCGCTCGAACAATGGCTTTCGTTGGCAAACGAAAAGCTCGCTGGCAGTGGCGTACAGTGTTATGTATCACCGGGCAACGATGACCCTTTTCACATTGATGACGTCCTACGCACATCGCCATACGTTACCCTTGCAGAGGGGCGTTGCCTTGACCTGGGCGAGGGATTTTCGTTGATTTCGTCGGGCTGGGCCAATGTCACGCCGTGGCATACGGATCGTGAATTACCCGAAGATCGGTTATACGAGTATCTCGCCGCAATGATCCCCGCCGGGCATGATTGCACACAAACCATTTTTAATTTTCATTGTCCGCCGTATGGCTCAAATCTTGATGATGTTGCTGAACTTGATGCCAATTTGAATCTCATTAACGCCGGCAATTCACTCGTGCCAGCAGGGAGCACAGCGGTGCGCCGATTAATTGAGGAACATCAGCCACTCATGTCGCTCCATGGTCACATCCACGAAGGCAAAGGAACGAGTCGTATTGGTCAAACACTCGCAATCAACCCGGGCAGTCTCTACGAACAGGGCGTACTACAAGGCGCACTCATCGAACTCAATGCTGCCCCCAAAAAGGGCTGGTTTGGTGGAACGCCGAGCATGATCAAGAGTTATACGTTGACGACTGGTTAAGTGGCACTTCTGTCGATGTTGTATCGGCATAGTCATAGAGCAATTCGCACGTAAAAGGGAGAAGTATTCAATGAGTAGTCCGCAACAGAACAACGATGCCGCCTTGTTTTTGCGCAAGGCCACC
>VGPG01000359.1 GCA_016875555.1 Chloroflexota bacterium
GAGGTCATCTCGGATCGCTACGGCCTTGCCCCGATTGCCAAACGGCACCTCGAGCAAGTGCTCCATGCGGTCATCAAGGCAGCATTCGCACAACCGAATGATCCGCCGGCCGCCTGGACCAACGCGCTCGAGCAGTTGGCGACCACGTCGCGCCAGAGTTATCGCGGGTTGGTCTACGAACATGCCGATTTCGTCCGTTTTTTCCGTGAAGTTACGCCGATTGCCGAGATCAGCCGGCTCAAGATTGGCAGTCGCCCGGCGGCGCGACGCAACAGTCAGCGTATCGAGGATTTGCGGGCGATTCCGTGGGTCTTTAGTTGGATGCAAGCGCGATTTACCCTTCCGGGCTGGTATGGCCTCGGCAGTGCGGTCAGCCAATTTGTGGAGGGGCATGCAGACGGGCCAGCCCAGGCACAGCACTTGTTACAGCAGATGTATCGCGAGTGGCCCTTCTTTCGCTCGATGATCGACAATGCCCAGATGATTCTGGCCAAGGCTGACATGTATATCGCCCAACGTTACGCCGAATTGGTTAATGATCAGGCGCTTGCCAGCGAGATGATGGCGATTATCGAACAAGAGTACCACCGCAGCGTGTCGGCAGTGTGTATGATTAGCGATAGCGACAAACTGTTGTCGCGCAGTCCGGTGTTACAACGCTCGATTATGCAGCGTAACCCGTATGTTGACCCGATTTCGTATGTGCAGGTCGAACTCCTCAAACGCCTGCGTGCCAATCCCGATATGGAGGGGCACGAAGAGGTCGAGGATGCGATTTTGCTGTCAATCAGTGGTCTCGCTGCTGGACTCAAAAATACCGGATAATCAGGTAGCGCACACAACAGCGTGGTTGTGTTGACTCGACATAAAAGGTGAACTATGACGTTGCCACTAGCAAACTTGCGCGTGCTCGACTTGACGCGCGCCTTGACCGGCCCCTACTGCACCCAAATGCTCGGTGACATGGGTGCCGACATCATCAAAATCGAACAACCCGGCGTCGGCGATAACTCGCGGGCCTGGGGCCCGCCGTTTGAGGGTGGCGAGAGTAGCTATTATCTCAGCGTCAACCGCAATAAGCGTAGTATGGCGTTGAATTTGCGCAACCAGCATAGTGCCGCCATCATGCACAAGTTAGTGGCACAGAGCGATATCATTATCGAAAACTTCGTCCCGGGCACCATGGATCGCTCTGGCTTCGGCTACGAGCACTGCAAGGCCATTCGTCCTGACGTCATCTACTGCTCGATTTCGGGCTTCGGCCAAGTTGGCCCCGACCGCGAGCGCGCCGCCTACGACCAAATCGCCCAAGGGCTGGGCGGTTTGATGAGCGTCACCGGCGAAATCGGTGGCGCACCGATGCGCGTCGGCATTGCCATCGCCGACCTCGTGGCCGGCATGCACGCCGCCTATGCGGTGATGGTCGCCGCCTACCACCGCCAAGCGACTGGCGTTGGCCAGTATATCGACACGTCGTTGCTCTCGGGGCAACTTGCGATTATGACCTATCAAGCGGCGCGCTACTTTGCCACGGGCGAGGCGCCAGCGACGAGCGGCAATCATCATCCGACCATCTCGCCCTACGGCGTCTACCGCGCCAAAGACACCTGGTTTAATTTGGCGGTCGGCACCGACGATTTGTGGCGGCGCTTTTGCGATGCGCTCAATCTGGCCGACCTCAAAGCCGATGCCCGCTTTGCCACCAACCGCAGTCGTGCTGAGCAACGCCCAGCGCTGAATGAACAGCTTGATGCGGTGTTCGCTCAATTCACCGTCGCTGAGCTTGAGCGGTTGCTTGAGCCGGCTGGTATCCCGATTGGCGCGGTGCGTGACATCAAAGCCGCCTTCGAGGATCCACAGGTGCAGGCACTCGGGTTAATCCAGACGATTGCACACCCTACGGCCGGCGATGTGCGCGTGGTCGGTCCGCCGTACGCCTTTTCCGAAACACCGGGCACGATTCGCCGTTATC
>VGPG01000360.1 GCA_016875555.1 Chloroflexota bacterium
AATGGCCGGCATTGAGGTCGAAAATCAATTCGTCGTCATTGAGACGCACATACTCGATGCCGCGGGCATCCAACTCAGCAAAAATCAATTTTTCTTCGACACGAATGCGAGAACAAAGAACTCCGATGCGCATAAATAGCATCCTCCTTGTAGCCGGATAATTACTCGCCCCAGTCCTCACCAACCTCGGGTGCCAACTCGACCGCCGGTGGATTGACTGACGTCACCTCGAGCTCGGCCGCGCAATCTGGGCATACCACAATTTCACCCTCGACCGTCCCGGCCTTGAATTGGATATCGGCCTCGCACTCTGGGCATACTGCAACATGTGCCATGACAATCTCCTTTTCTTGCATCTATTGGTTAACGCACGCATGGTGCGTCTGAACCCTTAGTGAATCGCACGCAACCCGTGGCGCAAATCGTTGATCAAGTCGTCGACGTGCTCGATGCCAATCGAGACGCGCAACAAGTTCTGCGGGGTGGTGCTGGTCGGTCCCTCGATTGAGGCCCGGTGTTCAATCAAGCTCTCGATACCGCCCAGACTGGTCGCCCGCGTAAAGAGCTGCAGATTGGCGGCCACGGCCATGGCCTCGTCGGCGCCACCACGGACATTAAACGACAACATGCCGCCGAATCCACCGCGCATCTGCTGGGCTGCCAAGGCGTGACCGGGGTGGCTGGCGAGCCCGGGGTAGAAGACGGTTTCGACGGCCGAGTGATCTGCCAAGAACTCAGCCACGCGTTGGGCGTTGCTGGTTTGCTGGCGCACGCGCAACGGCAACGTGCGGATCCCGCGCATAATCAGCCAGCAATCGAACGGCGACGGCACGGCGCCGCCCAGCGTCTGGACCATGTTGACGCGGGCAGTGAATTCGTCGTCCCGGGCAAAAATCAAGGCGCCGCCGAGGGCATCGGTGTGGCCGCTGATGTACTTGGTGGTTGCGTGCATCACGATGTCGGCGCCAAGCGCCAACGGCTGTTGCATTAACGGCGACGCCCAGGTGTTGTCAATGACGGCCAAGGCGCCGGCGCGGTGGGCAAACTCGCTGACGGCGGCGATGTCGGTAATCGAGAGCAACGGATTGGATGGCGTCTCAATCCAGATAACTTTGGTGTGCGGGGTCACTGCGGCCTGTACCGCTGCAAGATTGGTCATATCGACATAACTTGCATTGATGCCAAGATGACTATAGACCTCGCGGACCAACTTGGGTGTGCCAAAGTAGGCTTCGTTGGGCACAATCACGTGATCGCCGGCTTTGAGCGATTGGAAGATGGCATTGGTGGCCGCTTGCCCCGAGCCAAACGCCATGGCGCGCGCGCCGCCCTCGAGAGCGGCCAACGACTCTTCGAGGGCCTGGCGGTTCGGGTTTTGGCTACGGGTGTAGATATAGCCATGGGGGAACGAGCCGTCACCCTGGCGTTCGAACGTCGTTGAGAGTACGATTGGTGGTACGACGGCGCCGGTAGCCGGGTCAACCTGGTTGCCCATGTGTACCGCCTGGGTTTCGACATGGTGGTGACGATTCTGCTTGCTCATACAATTGCACTCCATATTGCTGCGACGCCAAATGCGCCGATAAGAACGCCTGAGATGCGATTAATCCAGCGCATGCCGTTGGGGCTGATGTCGCGCCCCAGGCGCGCCGTGATGTGCGCCAGCATCAACCACCAGATGGTTGAGCCGAGACCGACGCCGATGACGAGCAGGATGGTTGCGGTGGTATCGAGCGCATTGACGCCACTCAAACCAGCAAACATGCCGAGGAAGACGATAATCGTCATCGGGTTGGTGATGGTCAACGCGAGTGTTGAGAGATACATGTTGCTATGGCGCGCCGTGGCTTGTTTGCTGGGGATGCTGGTTGCGGTTTGCCAGGCCATGTAGAGCAACAAAAAGCCGCCAAGGATGGCGGCAGGATGTTGTAATGTTGTCAAAAAGGTTAATCCGGCGG
>VGPG01000361.1 GCA_016875555.1 Chloroflexota bacterium
ACGTTGTCCAACGATTCGGTTCCTGACGCTGCTTATCTGGTCTCAAGTACCGAGGTTGATCCACAGCTGTATCAGATGAGCCTAGCTGACGCGTTGGCGCAACAGAGGCCAATTGCCGTCTTGTTCGCGACACCAGGTTTTTGTCGGACAGCGGTGTGCGGTCCGAGTCTCAAGGTCTTTCGCGAGTTACACAACACATACGGTTCGTCGGTGACATTCATTCACAGTGAGATTTATCGGTATCCGTTCGGTGACTCATTTGCACAGCAAAACACCATCTTCCAAACGGCAATGCGTGAGGGACGTGGTTTGACCGATGAAGAGCGCAAGGTCGGCGTCTCCGACGCCTATTATGCGTGGGGGCTCATGTCTGAGCCGTGGTTGTTTTTGATCAATGAACAAGGGGTGATTACAGCGCGTTTCGAAGGCGGTCTGACCGTCGAGGAGTTGAGCCCGATCATCGCAGCATTAGCCGAATAACGCGCGCATAAACACGGACGAGGGCGATGCACTGCATCGCCCTCGTCCGTGTGTGGATTACCGCTTGGCAACCTCTTGGATGTAGGCATTAAACAATTTGGTCCAGCGTGTCTCAGTGGTGTTCCACAACTCTTCGGGGTGCGATTGAATGCCCACCGCAAAGTGCTCATTGGTTGATTCGATGACCTCAACCACGCCGTCACTGCTGCTACCGACCACGCGTAAGCCGGGGGCCACATCGCGTACGGCTTGATGGTGCATGCTGTTCGTCTTGATGACCGTCTGTTCGAGCACCTCGGCCAACCAACTCTCCTCGCTGATTTGAATGTCGTGCGCTAGTACTGAGCCATCTTTGGCGTGCGCAGAGAACTGATGGTCAAGCGCAGCAGGAAGTTCACTCGGGATGTCTTGGTACAGCGTGCCTCCGAGTGCCACATTGAGCATCTGATGCCCACGACAAATCCCCAACACTGGTTTACCGTCGGCTACCGCCTTCTGTGTCAAATACATCTCAGTGCTGTCTTGCAACGGACTCGTTGTTCCGAGGTGTGGATGCGGTGCATGCCCATAACTTTGGGGAGTAATATCGACGCCACCGGCCAACAACAGTCCGTCAATGGTGCCATACAGCACCTCGAGGACTTCTTTGCTTTCGGATAACGGTAATAGTACGGGTACGCCACCGGCCGCCTCAACGGCCTTGAGATAGGTGTGTGAATTGCCGTAGGCGGTCGTCCCCCATTCATCTTGTGAGTGGGTGCACGGAATGCCGATTACAGGTCGCTTGGCCATGATACCTTCTCTCCTCGTCTTCCTTATTGGATTGCAATATAAATATGAAGTGTGTGTGCCGGTGTGTCAAACTCCGGTCCATAATACTCAAATGACGGCCCGACCCCATACGCATGTCCTGAGGCTGGCACCCATTCGCCGTGAATGCGGCCGAAGGTCTCGCCGAGGTGGGACATTTGCGTCGCAAATACGGCATATCGCTGTGCCGGTACGTGCCAAGTATCGAGCGCACTGTCGACGACGGTATCGTTTGTGACCGCCAATGCAGCCATATAGGCGAAGGTGCCGTCGGCGTGATGATCGCCCATTAACCCGTACGACACTCCCGGTGTACTCGTGGTGATGGACTCCATGAAGGGCATAAAGCGTTGCCATAACGCAGGAATGTCGTTGCTGAACGACGTGGTGCGTATGCGCATCCCGACAGCCCGAAAGGCAGGAAGTGTGATGATTTGCATAGCGGCACCACCTACCCTCGACAACGCGCCACAAAGCGGTCAAACATGGCCTGCCAACGCGGATCGGCCTCGCCACGCAATGTCTCGGGGTGACACTGTACTGCTACCATGAAGTTCGCGCCTGTGCCCTCTACCGCCTCGATGATGCCGTCATCTGACCACGCCACTGGGCGCAACCCGGTACCGATGTGGTCGAGTGCTTGATGATGAAGCGAGTTTACGGC
>VGPG01000362.1 GCA_016875555.1 Chloroflexota bacterium
GGCTCAGCCAGCGCTCGCCCTTGGTGGCATCGTATTCGCGCGTGTAATGGGCGGCCGGGATGGCGTTGATTTTGAGCACACCGGCGTCAATTGCCCGGCCGACCGTGGGAATAATACGGCGCTCTGGTGCAATTCCTGCCTCGTCGAGTTCGCCTTGCGCCCAACCGGTTGCCACAACGCGTGCCCGGGGCGAAGCTTTCGCAATGCCGGCCAACGTAAAACAATCGGTATGGTCGATATGCTCGTGTGAGCACAGTACAAGACTTGCGTTGGTGACCTCGTCTGGCTGGAGTGGCGTGTCAATCGCTCGCGTCGGGCCGCGAGTCGGGTCGGGCCACTTGAGATTGATAATGTCGGTCAAACAGGGGTCGATGTAGATAATCTGCTGATCGGGGCCTTTGACGGCGACACCCATTTGGCCCAACCACCATAAGGCCACACTGCCGGCGGGGACGTGCAGGGCGTTCATCTGGGCAATTAAGGCACTACCTTGTTTGGGCATGGGATTAGTTCCTTGATAATTTATGTTGAGGTTCATCTATCTTAGCACAGCATAGTCGGTGTGTTGGTTCACTATAATATAGGTGGCAACTGACGTATTGCGTATAATACATGAAGCGTGATGCAGAAAGGACGTGTATGCAGAAACTTATTGTTGCAGTCATGAGTGGAACGTTACTTTTGGCACCGGTCGTTCATGCGCGCGTAGTGACCTATAAGAATTGCACCGAGCTGAACAAGGTCTACAAGGGTGGTGTTGCACTGCCTGGAGCAAAGAACAAAGGCGGCAAAACACGCTACACACCGGTATATAACAAACCGCTGTATGACGCCTATAAATCGCGTGACCGTGACAAAGACGGCATCGCCTGCGAACAGTAGGTGTGCTATTTTGACACATTGTTAACACACTGCTAAAATAGAGCCGTTCGCAATTGAATATGTGCTAGGGGCGCCAAGAGAGCTTGGCTGAGATGTGACCCAAATGTCGCTGACCCTTTGAACCTGATCCGGTTAATACCGGCGGAGGAAAGCAAGCGTATAAACGACGCATCGCACGCAGACCTCTGCAAGCGATGCGTTCTTGTTTGCTCTAGCACATCACGAAGGAGTTTCTATGTCGTCTCGTCTTTTTGTGCGCCTTGTGTGGATGACGGTGTTGAGTCTCGTTCTGATGGCCTGTGGCGCTCAAGCACCCGCTGAGCCGACTGCTGCACCAGCGGCAGATGTGACTGCCACGAGTGCGGTGGTCACGTTGAATGTGATGACGCACGACAGCTTTGCGATTAGCGAAGAGGTGATTGCTCAGTTTGAGCAGGCCAACAATGTCGATGTGGTGATTGTCAATGCCGGTGACGCCGGCTCAACACTTAATAAGGCGATTTTGACCAAGGATGCGCCACAGGCTGATGTATTGTTCGGCGTCGATAACACCTTTTTGAGTCGAGCTATCGAGGCGGATATTTTTGCGGCGTACACGCCAAGTACCACATTCCGTGCTGAGGCTACCGCCGATGCCAGCGGCCCACTGGTACCCATCGACTTCGGCTATGTGCTGATTAACTACGACAAAGCCGCTTTGGTGGCGGCTGGGCTCGAGCCACCGCAGAGTTTGGCTGATTTGCTCAAACCCGAGTGGAAGAGTAAGTTGATCGTGGAGAATCCAGCTACGTCATCGCCTGGTTTGGCCTTCTTCTTGGCTACGGTGGCCGAGTTTGGTGCCGATGGCTGGCAGGAGTACTGGCGTGGTTTGCGCGCCAACGACGTGCTGGTCGCTGATGACTGGTCAACCGCCTACTACACGCATTTCAGCGGGTCGAGTGGCAAGGGGCCACGCCCATTGGTCGTGTCGTATTCGACGAGTCCGGCGGCTGAGATCTACTTTAGTGAGGGTGCCTTGAGCGAGCCACCGACGGGCAATGTGGCG
>VGPG01000363.1 GCA_016875555.1 Chloroflexota bacterium
AGCGTGACCAACATGCGGAGCGCCGCGATTGCGCCAGTGGGCTCGACGTGGTCGAACTCGGGGGTAATTTGTGTGATGTCGGGTGTGGGTGATGCCACAACGAGCATGGCGCCTTCGGCGATGAGAGCAATCATGACGGCAACGCCGATGATGAGTGTGGCTTGGATGATGTGTTTGTCCATTAGTTTGCCTCGACGTGTGTATGTGATTTGTTGCGTTGACGCTTTTGAAAGAGCTGAACAATCCATTGCCAATGGAGTGCAATATGTGCGGCCATGGTCACCACAGTGAGGGTAGAAAAAAGGTCGTGCAGGCGCCGCCAATCGGTGTTTTCGAGCCACGTGATTCCCAACCACGGCATGATATCCTCGGATATGGCAATACCGCTGTAGGTGACAAGGGTAAACAGCACAAACAACACGATATTGAGGATGATGCTGGTTTTGTTCTGCGTGCGCTCTGTGCTGAGGAGTCTGTTGATGGTGGCAATAATCCACTCCCAGTTGCGTACCAAGTGCACGACGGTGATGCCGGCGAGTCCGATGCCGAGCCATTCGTGGAGCGAGATGCCGGTGAATTGTGGCGCCGTGGTCACAATAAATACGCCAAACATGATGCTATCGATGAGTGCGCTCATGCGGTTTCGTGTCTGTGATTTGCTCATTGATACCTTGCCTTTCGTGGATAGTGCTCAACACGATTCATGATAGTTGGGCAAGGTTTATGGTGATTGTAGATGTCGTCAAGATTTGGTCAAAAAAGTGAGGAGCGGCGGATTACTCCACCACTCCCCACATTGTGCGCGTCTAAGTTGGATTTAGCCTTCGACAGCCTTGAGGGCCTCGACGGTTGGGGCGCCGGTCTCTTCGAGGGTCAACTTGACGTCGGCCCAGACGGTGGCGATGTCTTCGCCGGCGATCATGATGCGCTCAAGACCCTTACCGATGATCTGGTCGCCGCCCGGGATGAAGACGCGGGCTGAGTCTTGGGGCTGTGTCATGGCCAACTGATCGACGGCCGTCTTGAAGTTTGGCTTCTCCTTGAAGAAGTCCTGCATGGCGGCTGAGGCGATGGCTGACTTGCGCACAGGCAGTGTTGGCCACCACCAGTGACAGTGCGTTGCTTCACGCCGAGCTGCATGAGCGCATGCAGTTGGTGCTGCGTGAAAGTGCTGATCCGCAGTTGCGCGCCTTTGCGACACCTGCCTATCGCGCATTGCCCGTACATATTGCCGGCGATTTGCGCATCGGTATGCAGTTTAGCGGTGATATGGCGACGATTCTGCATACCGCAATCAAAGATGTGTGTGACGTCATCCAAAAGATGCCGGTCAACTATACGCGTTACGACGATAATCGACAGATCTTCGAGGTTGCCCGTGGGCGGGCCATCAGAGCGCAGACCACATTGACAATTGATGATCAGCTGCTGTGGTCGTATGGTTCGTTTACGTTGCCACGCCACATTTGGCTGAGCATGATGCGCTTTAGTGCCTGGCTTGAGCCGGCCATCATCTGGGAGTGGCAGAAGTTGATGAACGCCTATGCACAATCACAAGGCCGTATCTTGGATGCCCAACAGATGAATCGTGCCATGGAGTGGATTGACCCCGGGCGCACCGTGCTGCGTGCCCGGGCCCAAGTCGAGCGCCTGATTGAGCGCAATCACCCGGTCTACTGCATCTGGAGTGGCAAGCGCTTGAACATGAATACGCTCGACATCGACCACGTGTTCCCGTGGGCGGCATGGCCGAACGGCGATTTGTGGAATCTCGTGCCCGCTAATCGCCAAGTCAATCAACACCAAAAGCGCGATCGCCTCGTGAGCGCCGCCTTGCTCGATGCATCCGCCGATCGCCTCAACGCATGGTGGCACGATGCCTATCTGCATAGCCAAAATCGCCTGGTGCCGGCCGTCT
>VGPG01000364.1 GCA_016875555.1 Chloroflexota bacterium
CTCACTGATGACGACATCGTTGGCACTGAGGAGCCCAGCTTTGACCAGCGGCAACAAGGCCAAATTGGTCGCGGTGGCGTTACAGCCGACGCCGCTGACGTAGGTGGCTTGACTGATGGCCTCGCGGTTGAGCTCGGGCAGCCCGTACACAAAGCGCTCGAGCCAGGCCGGGTTGGTGTGTGTCTCACCGTACCAGCGGTCATAATCGGCTGCATCACGCAAGCGAAAGTCTGCCGAGCAGTCGATGATGCGTGGCGCCACACTGGCGTAGTGGTCGATCTTTTTGGCGGCTGAGCCGTGTGGCAACGCCAGAATCAGCAGATCACAGGCCTCGAGTTGACTCTGACTGGTGTAGGTCAAATCGCTGACTCCGCGCAGATGTGGGTGCGAGGTGCTGATCGGTTTGCCGGCGAGGCGCTCCGAGGTTACCTGATGGATTGCTACCTGTGGGTGGCGCAAGAGCAGGCGCAACAGTTCACCGCCTACATACCCACTGGCGCCAACAATCGAGACACGGATCATGATGGATTCCTCCGTGGTGGAAAGAGGCCACGGGTGTGTGCGTCGGCCCACAACAGCGCCGTGAGCGTCAGGCCGTCGCGGATTTCATTTTCGGCGAGCATCTGCCAAATCTCGGCCTGACGAAACCAGCGCGCCGACATGATTTCGTTGGTGTCGCTTATCTCGGCTACCTGACGTACACCGTGCGCCACATGTACGTAGAATGTTTGATTGCTACTGCCGTTGGCTGGGTGGTAACTGCCGAGATAGGTGTAACTATCAGCGACAGCCCCACTTTCTTCATACAGCTCACGTGCTGCCGCAGTAGCGTGATCCTCGCTCTCGTCAACCCGGCCAGCCGGGATCTCCCAGTGGGTGCGATCAACGATAAAGCGGTAGTGTTCGACGAGCAGAATCGCCCCATCGGCGCGGATTGGCACTACCCCCACCGCGGGGCGGGGGTAGTCGACCACGTGATGGCCCACGATGATGCTCCCGTCAGGCAGTTGGACATCGTCTTGATGCAGACTGACCCAACTACTCTCATGAATGGTGCGTCGTCCGAGGACGCGCCACGGTCGGTCGTGCGTCATAGACCACTCCGCTTGCCTTGGGCGACCTCGATGGTGTAATCAACGATGCGCCCGGGGATATTCACGCCGGTAGGTGTGATGCTATTGCGGAACTCCATGGTGTAATTGACTTCGTTGACCAACAATTGGCCGTCACCATCTTCGAGCAGGTCAATGGCAACCACTCCACCACCGATGGCGTGTGCTGCATTGATACAAATCTCGGCCAGATCAGGTGTAATCGGGCAGACGCTGGCTTGGCCACCGCGAGCCGTGTTGGTAATCCAGTGAGGGCTGGTGCGGTAGATGGCACCGATGCACTCATCGCCGATGACAAAGGCACGGATGTCGCGCATGTTGGGCTTTTTGACGTACTCTTGAATGTAGAAAATCGAGTGGTGGTACGATCCCAAAATCTCTTTGTGCTCAAGGATGGTCTCGGCCGCCTCGCGGTCGTTGACCTTGGCGATGAGGCGCCCCCACGAGCCGATGGCTGGTTTGAGGACGACGGGGTACCCGAGCGCCTCAATCGCCTCAATGGCCGACTCAGGAGTGAATGCCATGCGCGTGCGCGGCGTAGGCACCTTGTGCTGTATCAGCGCTTGGGTGGTCAAGAACTTGTCGCCACAAATGCGGGCGACATGGGCGGTATTAACCGTGGGGATGCCCGCATCGTTGAGGGCGTGTAACGCATACAGTGCGCGTGAGTGGTGGATGGAGCGCTCCAAAACCACATCGTAGGGGTAATGGCCGGCATTGAGGTCGAAAATCAATTC
>VGPG01000365.1 GCA_016875555.1 Chloroflexota bacterium
GACAAGAGCTCATCGAGCGTCGCAAAGGCACGGGTATCGTAGGTTTGGGCGGCGTGTTGCGCTCGAGCCGGTTGCTCATCCCAGAGACCGACAAATTGAGCCCCAGTGATTTTTTTGCTCTCGATAATATAGCCGGGGGCATGAACGTGTGCGACGCCCGCCACCCCAACGCGCAATGGTGTGTTGGTCATAGTCAAACTCCTACAACGTGATGGCTTTGCCAGTTTGGGCGGATTCGAGGGCAGCCAGGCTCAAGCGCAAGGCTTCGTAGCCGTCTTCGGCGACACAGCGTGGGGCTGGGCCACCGGCACACCACGCAGCAAAATCGCGCACCTGGTGCAAATAGGCATCCTCACTACCGCTATCGAGTGCAAGCGTCGCGCCACTGCCTGTAGCAGCATTGAGCGTGATGTCGCGCACTGCGCCGTCAGCGTGGTTAATCAGGCCCCCGCTTCCGGCCAACTCAAACGCAGCATTCCAGCCACTCGGATAGGCCCAACTCGCCTCAGAATGGGCAATGACACCGTTGGCGAACCGTACAATTGTGAGCATGGCATCTTTGCCGTCAGTACCCGCATGCTTCATAGATTTGGCATAGACACGCTGGGCCGGACCGAAGGTCCAACGCAACCAGTCGTAGTCGTGCACGAGCAGGTCGAGCGCCACACCGCCACTACGGGCAAGGTCGCCATACCAATGGCGGCCACCACCAGGAACTGCGCCGTTGCGCACAGTGCGGGCCACAGCAGGCGTGCCAATCTCGCCGGCAATGACCAAATCACGGGCTGCGGCATATTCACGGAAGTAGCGCACCACTTGACCAGGCATGAGTTTGCGTTGATACCGTTGCGCTGCCTCAATCATGGCGGCGGCATCAGCAAGTGTGCGCGCAATTGGTTTTTCCACAAAGACATGTTTGCCTGCCTGCAATGCGGCAATCGTCATTTCTTTGTGGGTATCGGTGGGCGTGGCAATCACCACAGCGTCAATATCTGATCGGTCAAGGACCTCCGCCGCAGTTGCATAACACGGTGCTTCGACGCGTGCAGCCACATCTCGCGTAAACTGACTATATTCGGGCGCACCACAGGCTCCGAGTGTGGATCCGGTCATGCGTGTGATATTGAGGGCATGATACCCGGCCATTCCACCACCACCAATCACACCAAATCGCATGGTTGTACCTCATCTGATTACGATACACGCTCCCTGAGGTATTGTACATGAGGATAGAATGCGTGCAATCATTGAATCTACTACAACCGGTGAATTCGTCGTGTATACTAATTTGTACCACCACACAGCAAAATGGGGGAAAAAGTGACGAACGTACAGCGTTGGAACCCACTTATTGTCATGACCATGATTGTGGCAATTTTTGTCTTTTTTGGCATTAGTATTGGCACAACTGGAGTCCTTTGGGCAGAAATTCTCCCAGTTCTGCGCATGGACGATGCGTTATTTGGCACGTTGTCATTGATATCCCCCATGGTTTCAATATTCATCTTGCTATTCGCCGGCAACTTCATCGAACGTATTGGCAAGCGCACGAGTGTCTCTATCGGACTTGTGCTCCTCGCACTAGCGCCGTACAGTCTCTCGATCGCTGGGTCACCGTTGCACTTTGCACTGGTGAATGTGCTCTACGGATTGGGGTATGGCATCGTAGAACTCGGCATCAACAGCGTGACACTCGACTGGGAGCGTGAGCGCCAAAAAAGTGTCATGAACTACGTGCATGCAGCGTTTTGTGCTGGTGCAATCGTCGCCGGGCTAGGGGTTGGACAGCTTCTTGCCGCCGCATGGGCATACACAACCATTCTGTCAGGCGTCGCCTTGA
>VGPG01000366.1 GCA_016875555.1 Chloroflexota bacterium
CGGCTCCCATGCCAATCAGACAGGCCAGATGGTGTACTTCTCGCATGTCGCCGCTTTCGACCACAATGCTCACACTCCGGCGTAGACCAGCGTTGACCAGGGCTGTATGGACTACGCCCACGGCCAACAACGATGGAATCGGTGCTTTGCGCTCGCTGACGGTGCGATCGCTCAAGATAATGATGCTCGCACCACTGCGCGCCGCCTGACACGCCTTGGTACCGAGTGTGTTCAACGCGTTCTGGAGTTCATCGGGACCCAACGAGGCTTTGAATGTCGTATCAATGGTGGCACTAGCAAAGGCCGGGTCACTGTGTGTGCGTATGGTTTCAAGATAGCCGTCGCTCAACACCGGTCCCGATAGTCGGAGCAAATGTGCGTGTTGTGGTGTCTCTTCGAGCAAATGCCCGCGTGCACCAAGCATGGTAGCCAACGACATCACCAACTCTTCGCGGAGTGGGTCAATCGGAGGATTGGTGACTTCGGCAAAGCGCTGTTTGAGATAGCTGTAAACCGGGCGACTGCGCTCAGCAAAAATAGTCAGCGGTGTGTCATCGCCCATCGAACCGACGGGCTCTTGACCGTCACGCGCCATCGGGCGTAATACGACGGACAGTTCCTCGGCCGTGTAGCCGAATGCCTGTTGGAATTCGCCGAGCTGTGCGGCTTGGGCCTCTTTGTCACCATCAACGGCGTTCATGCCGCCACCGTAGCGTGCAGACGACGCCGGTGCCAACACCTGCATCTCTTGGGTGAGCCATTCGGCGTATGGGCGCCGAGCGGCAAGCGAACTCTTGATGGCGTTATTTTCTTCGAAGACACCACGGCGCAGGTCGACTGCGATCATTTGCCCGGGGCCAACTTTGCCCTTGCGGATAATCTTGGCCTCGGGAATGTCAACGGTGCCCACCTCTGAACCGCAGACGATGAGCCCATCTTCGGTTTGGAAAAAGCGAGCCGGTCGCAGACCGTTCCGGTCCAGCGACAATCCGACCACACTGCCGTCACAAAACGCCAACGCCGCTGGACCATCCCACGGTTCGACAATCGTCGAGTGGTACTGGTAGAAGGCGCGCCAGCTCGGATCCATGTCTCTGATGCGCTCCCACGCCTCGGGTACCAGCATGGCCAGGGCGTGGCGGATGTCACGCCCACCCATCACAACTAGCTCCAGCACATTGTCGAGCATGGATGAGTCACTGCCACTCAAATTGATGACGGGCCCGGTGGTTGCCACACGTGCTCCGAGGTCTGATTTGACTGGCACCGGCTCAGCACCATTCCATCCGGCGGCGCGCCAGGCTGCTTCACGTGCTTGCATCCACATCACGTTCCCGTTGAGCGTGTTGATTTCACCGTTGTGCGATAACATGCGGAACGGTTGCGCACGCTCCCATGTGGGGAAGGTGTTGGTCGAGTAGCGCTGATGATAGACTGCCACCGCGGTGGTGTACGCCGGGTCACGTAAATCGCTGTAGAAGTTTGCCATGTTCTGGGCGGTGACGAGCCCCTTGTAGATGATGGTGCGGTGGGACAACGATGGAATGGCAAATCCTGCCAACCCCATACTCTCGGCAGCTGCCTCCATATCACGACGCAATAGGTAGAGCGTGCGCTCGTAGCGTTGTGCGTCAACTACCGGGAATTGCGGCACGATGAAGCACTGCTCGATGAATGGACACGAGGCCGCGGCCCGCTCACCTAAATAGCTCTGATCGATGGGGACGCTACGCCAGTGCACAATCGTCAAATGATGATGACGCGCATGTTGCACAAATAACTGGTGGAGTTGTTCGCGCACTGACGCATCTTGAGGCATAAAAATCATG
>VGPG01000367.1 GCA_016875555.1 Chloroflexota bacterium
CTCAACCATCATCGGTCAGGCGCTTTACAATATCTTCAAGTATCTCGGATACCAGGTCGTCGGCGATAATCACCTCGGCGACTGGGGCAAGCAATTCGGCATGAACATCGCCGCAATTCTGCACTTCGGCAAACCCGAAGGTGACGACGAAGAGGCCATCGCACAACTCGACAAGTTGTACGCACAGTTCAGTCGCATGGCCAAAGAAGACGCCAAGTACGACGAAGAGGCACGCACCTGGTCACTCAAACTCGAGCAAGGCGACCCCACTGCCGTCGAACTCTGGCAATGGATGGTCAACTTGACCCTCACCGCCAATCAGTACAACTACGACCGCTTGGGTGTGCGCTTTGACCATGCCTATGGCGAAAGCTTCTACGCGCCCATGAACGAAGGAGTCATCAAGGATGCCTTGGCCAGCGGGTATGCCGTCCGCGACGAAGGCGGTGCAGTGGTAGTCAGTGAACTCGAAGAAAACATGCCCACATTCTTGCTCCAACGTAGCGACTCCGGCACGCTCTACCACACCCGCGACATGGCGACCATCAAGTACCGCATGGCCGAGTTTGCGCCGAGCCAGATTATTTATGTGGTCGATGCACGCCAAGAACTGCACTTCCGCCAGCTCTTTGCACTGGCGCGTGCCATGGGGTACACCACCGCAGATACCGATTTGATTCACGTCAAATTCGGTACCATCTTCGATCAGCACGGCAAACCGCTCTCAACCCGCGCCGGCAATATGATTTATCTCACCGATTTGCTGAACGATGCCCGCGACCGTGCCCGTGCCGTGGTTGACGCCTCAAGTCCCGATTTGCCCGAGGATGAGCGTGCCAACGTAGCCGAGATGGTCGGTGTCGGCGCTGTGATTTACAACGACCTCTACCAAGACCCACGGCGTAATATCACGCTTGACTGGGATCGTATGTTAGCAATCGAAGGCAACAGTGCACCGTATATTCAGTACATGTATGCGCGCTGTCGTTCGATTATTCGCCGTGTGGCCGGTGAACAGGCCGGCATGCAGGTACCTGCATGCAATGCGGCCGTGTTGACGCATCCATCTGAACTCGACTTGGTCCGTCAAATCGCCAAGATGCCCGGCGCAGTCCGCGCGGCAGCTGAGCGCTATGCCACATTTGTGCTGGCCGAGTGGTGCTACGACACCGCCCGCGCCTTCTCTGCGTTTTATCGTGACTGCCCAGTCGTCAAGGCTGATGACGAAGAGCTCCGCCAAGCACGGTTGGCACTGACTGCTGCAACCGCCCAAGCCCTGCACAATGGGCTCGCACTCCTCGGCGTGCGGGCACCAGAGCGCATGTAGGAGAATACGATGGATTTGCGCCACTACGACACCCTACTCCTCGATATGGATGGCGTCTTGTATCGCGGGCATGAACGCCTCGCCGGTGCTGATACGCTGATTCAGTTTTGCCGCCAACACGGCATCAAGACTGCCTGTATCACAAATAATGCCACCATGACGCCCGAGCAATTTTCGCAGAAGCTGGCCGGCATGGGCATCGAGTTCCCGGCCGCACACATCATCAATTCACCGGTAGCCACACGGCGATATCTCGAGGGCCTCGTACCACAAGGGACCAAAATATTCTGTATTGGTATGAACGGCCTCCGCACCGCACTGTTCAGCGATGGCTACTTCGTAGAGGACGATCAGCACCCCGCCTACGTAATTGTCGGGCTCGACACCGAGGTCACCTACGCCAAACTACGTCAAGCCACCTTACTCATCAGCGCCGGCGCCAAGTTTATCGGCACCAATCCCGATGTCTCGTTGCCAGTCCCCGAGGGTTTGGTACC
>VGPG01000368.1 GCA_016875555.1 Chloroflexota bacterium
TCAAATCATTGGCCAACGCTGCCTGGCGATCGCCGTAGACGGTCAAGGCGTCATCGACAAGCGCAGCAATGCGGTACGGGCTTTCGTAGAAAATAAGCGTATGTGGCGTATGCAAATCCTGCGCCATCCAGCGCTGACGCGCACCAGATTTGCGCGGCGGGAAGCCGCGATAGGTAAACGCATGCACGGCCAACCCCGACACAATTAAGGCGGGGATTAGCGCAACTGGGCCGGGAATCGCCGTCACTGGCAAGCCCTCGGCGAGCACTCGGCGCACCAAGACAAACCCAGGATCTGAGATGGCCGGTGTCCCGGCATCGCTGACCAAAGCGACCGATTTACCCTCGCGCATCATGCCGATGAGACGCTCGGTGACCTGCTTCTCGTTGTGTTCGTGACAGGCGAGCATCGGCTTGTGGATGTCGTAGTGGTTGAGCAAAATCAACGTTTTGCGCGTATCTTCACTGGCAATAATATCGACGGTGCGCAGCGTTTCGAGCGCACGCATCGTGATATCGCCGAGATTTCCAATTGGTGTGGCAACGAGGTATAGCATGCAGGTATCATACCATTAAATCTAAATCGCCTGTCACGAATCCGGCGCATTTGCCCGGGCATATCCGATAAGCAAACGCCCCCAAATCAACGCTACACATACACCGAGCAACAGCGTTGAAGTCCAACCTGGCAAGAGCCACAACACCGCGATACTCAGCACGACCAGCACCCCACCATACCAGATTGCATCGCGCCAGAGCTGGCGCCGTGACTGCAGGCGCACAGGGATATAAAGTGATGGCCAGCTCACCAGCAATACCGCTGGCAGTGCAACGCCAATCAAAGCCAAAAACGTGCTGTCAATCGGACTCCACAGCACGCGCCCAAAGAGCAATCCGACCACGAGCACGAGCGCACTCATCATCACACGAAACAAAAAGTGATTGAGGACGGCATTCATCCGCTGAAAAATTTGGCGCCCGACCACTACCATCTGTTGCAACACGGCAATCTGGTCGGCGAGCAAGACTACATCAGCAACCTGACGCACCGCCGCACTCCCCGATTGCATGGCCACGGCCACATCGGCCTGTTTGAGCGCCAACAGGTCGTTGACGCCGTCGCCGACCATGGCGACGCGTTGACCGGCACGTTGCAGGGCAGCGATGATGCGTTGTTTGTGATCGGGCGTGACCCGACCAAATACGCGCGCATGGCGCACCGTCGCATCGAGTGCACCGTCGTCGAGTGCGTCAATCTGCTGCCCATGTACAATCGTTGACGATGCGATGCCGGCCCGGAGCGCAATCTGCGCGACAGCCACCGGGTCATCACCAGACAACACAAAAACTGCGACGCCGGCAGCGGCAAATTGATCAATCACCGTTTGCACATCGTCGCGGAGCTCATCGATCAGCACTGCCACACCGTAAGGCACACACCCATCGGGCAACCGTGGGGCATCAGCAATGGTCGTCACATCAATTGCATCAAGAGGAGCGCGAGCGAGCACCACCACCCGAGCGCCGCTCGCAGTGGCATCGGGTGCAAGCGGGGTGTGCCATTCATTGACCAAATGTGGCTGAATGATATCGGGCGCACCGAGCACCCAGACTCCACTGGGCGTCACACGCATACTCCACTTGCGCACCGAATCAAACGGCACGCTGGCTAATTCGCGTTCAGGAGGTGCCGATACCGCAGATGCAATGGTCTGTGCAGTGCGATTGGCGGCACCATCGGCCGCCACGTAGCGCCCGAGGGCGTCAGTGAATTCGTCAGATGACACGGCCAGCGGGCGGAGTTCGGCCACAGTGAGTCGAT
>VGPG01000369.1 GCA_016875555.1 Chloroflexota bacterium
GGCATCGACCACAAAACCCTGATTACCGAGATTACCAAGTTGGTTGACGGTCCAATCAGTGCTGAAGCCATCTCGCTCGATGCTGAGGGCATGATCCGCGAGGGCCGTGAGTTTGCCACGTGGCACCCCAACGTCATCGTCAAGGTGCCAGTTACCACTGAGGGCCTTAAGGCGGTCTATGCGTTGGCCAAAGACGGCATCCGCACCAATGTGACGCTCTGTTTCAATGCTGCTCAAGCCTTGTTGGCGGCACGTGCAGGTGCATTCATCATCAGCCCATTCATCGGGCGCGTTGACGACATGGGCGTCGACGGCATGCAACTCATCCGTGAGATTAGCGGCATCTACAAGCAACATGGCATTCCCACCAAGATTTTGGCGGCCTCGATTCGTCACCCACGCCACATGATTGACTCAGCGCTGTCAGGTGCCGACATCGCCACCTGCCCGTTCAAGGTGCTTGAGCAGAGCATGAAGCACCCGCTGACCGATAGCGGCATCGAGAAGTTTTTGGCCGACTGGAAGAGCCGTCAGTAATTACAGAGGATGAGGCATATGCCATATAACGAAATCGACCAACGTGCGATTAACACCATCCGAGCCTTGTCGATGGATGCCATCCAGCAGGCCAATTCGGGTCACCCTGGCTTGCCGATGGGGGCTGCGCCGATGGCACATGTGCTGTGGTCACGCTTCTTGCGGTTCAATCCCAACGACCCACACTGGCCAGACCGCGACCGCTTTGTGCTGTCGGCTGGGCATGGCTCGATGCTGCTCTATAGCTTGTTGCATCTCGCTGGGTACGATGTCTCGCTCGACGAGCTCAAACGATTCCGTCAGTGGAACTCAATTACCCCCGGGCACCCCGAGGTCGGCGTCACACCGGGCGTCGAGGTCAGCACTGGGCCACTCGGCCAAGGTGCTGCCAACGCTGTTGGTATGGCCGTGGCGGAGGCATTCTTGGCGGCCACCTACAACCGTGATGGGCATACGCCGGTCAATCACTGGACGTATGCATTGGTCAGCGACGGTGACTTGATGGAGGGTATCGCCTCCGAAGCAGCATCGATCGCCGGGCACCTCGGTTTGGGCAAACTTATCTTTTTGTATGACGACAACCTTATCTCACTTGATGGCCCGACGTCGCTGGCGTTCAGCGAAGACGTGATGTCCCGCTTTGATGCGTATGGCTGGCAGACCCTCAAAGTCGCAGACGGCAATGATTGTGATGCCATCGAAGCTGCACTCAATGAGGCACGTGCCGATCTGAATCGCCCGTCAATCATTGCCGTGCGCACCGTGATTGGTTACGGTAGCCCTAATTATGCAGGTACAAGTCGCGCCCACGGTGAGCCGTTGGGTAAAGACGAGGTGCGCCTCGCCAAAGAAGCACTTGGACTCAACCCTGACGCCACATTTGATGTGCCACACGTGGTGACGCAATTGTGGGCCGACGTCAAGCGCCGTAACGCCAAGACCTACGAGGCCTGGCAAAAGGATGTGACCGTCTATGCCGCTGCTCACGCCGATATGGCGGCCAACTTGCGCACTGCCTGGGATGGCGGCTTGCCCGCCGGCTGGGATGACGGTCTGGTTGAGTTGGTCTCGGGCAGCGAGATGGCCTCACGCGATGCCTCTGGCAAGGTGCTTGAGGCATTGCGCACACGCATTCCGTGGTTGCTCGGTGGCTCGGCTGACCTCGCTGGTTCGAACAAGACGCCCAAGATTAGCAAGGGCAGTTTCCAACGCGATAACTACGCCGGATCGGTGATTTGGTTCGGTGTGCGTGAGCACGCCATGGG
>VGPG01000370.1 GCA_016875555.1 Chloroflexota bacterium
GTGGTGATTTGGTCTATGCGGGGGGGGGGTTGGGGCTCATTCATGCGGTCGTCATGGCGCGCCGAGGATGGCGTGTCTTGGTGTTTGATCGTACCGAGGTCGGATGTGTGCACCGCGAGTGGAATATCTCGCGCTATGAGCTGCAAGCCCTCGTGGATACGGGTTTTTGTGATTGGGATGAACTTACTCCCATCATCATGAACGAATACGCCGACGGCATTGTGTGTTTTCATAAATCTGATGTACCCCCGGTGACCCTCCATCTCCCTGAGGTCTTGAATGTTGCGCTCGATGCAGGTGCGTTGCTACGTTTGGCACGTCAGAAGTTGCGTGAGGCAGGTGGAGAAATCCGCGATTACCGTCGTTTTCAGCAGGTTATGAGTAGTCAGAGTGGTCCGCAACAGGTGGTCGTGACAGTTTGCGATGATGCAGAACATGTCGAATCATATGCGGCACGCATCGTGATTGATGGCATGGGTACGATTTCGCCGTTAGCACTGCAACGATTTGGCGGACGCCCATTTGCCGGCGTCTGTCCCACGGTTGGCACGGTGGCTGAGGGGTTTGTGATTGGTGATGCTCCTGATGAACACAATCCGCAGCTTGGCGACATTCTTGTGACGATTGCTGACGCACAAAGAACGCAGCAGTACATGTGGGAGGGGTTCCCGGGTCGTGGGAACGAACTGACCATCTATCTCTTCTACTACGATACGCTGACACCCGGTGTACCAGTTGATGCGCGACCGACGCCGACGTTGCTTGAGCTCTTTGAGGATTACTTCATCCATCTCAATCAGTATAAGCGTAGTGATGGTGCACTGCATCATCACAAGCCGGTGTACGGATACATCCCGGCACGCCATTCGTTGCGTCGTCTCGAAGCACCGTTGTTGCCTGGCGTGGTGCCAATCGGTGATGCGGCAGCGCAGCAGTCACCATTGACCTTTTGTGGTTTTGGGTCACATGTGCGTAATCTTGGGCGCACCACCATGCTACTCCACGAGGCGTTGACACTCGGTATCGATGATCCTGCTGGTCTGCGCCATGTGACACCGTATCAAATCAACGTATCGTTGAATTGGGTGTTTAGTCGTTTCATGCAACCGTGGGGTGATGCCGATGATGACGTGAACCGGTTGCAGCATCATTTCATGGCCATATTACAACGCGAGGGTACCGATTTTGCTACGCGGTTTTTTCGCGATGAGATGCGTTGGCGCGATTATCACAAAATGGTGCTGGGCATGTTTTTTGCATATCGCCCCATTGTGGGTATCGCCTTTCGTGTGCTCAAGCGGGCCGGTATTGTGCAGTGGATTGCCGATTATGTACGCTTTTGTTGGGCGGCCCTCTATGCCTATGGCGGGCGTGTGGTACATCGGTGGTTGGGCCCGCAGGTCCTCGCACGTTTGGCCGCCGATTTGCCGGCACGCCCGCGCTTGGCGTTGTTAGCTACCCTCGAAGAATGGCGGGTGATGACCTGGGATCGCGAGTAGCCTAGCACTGACGATATACGTGCCCCCGAGAGGATGCTCTCTCGGGGGTTTTTGGTTTTTGCAACGTGTTTTGGTTTCTCAAAGATGCTTTTTCGTCTTTCTCAATCGACGATGGACCTTGCCCAATCATTCATTGGTTTGGTCTTTTTTGGAGGTACGTGTCTGATAAAAGTCCACCTCTTTGGCCTTCTTGGTTTGCATAGCGCGATGCATGCGTTGTTGCAGATACTCCTCGCTCATGCTGGAACCTCGGCGTACGGAGTTGGTATACTCAAAGC
>VGPG01000371.1 GCA_016875555.1 Chloroflexota bacterium
CGGCCGCCCACCCGCCCCCATCACTGCATGCCAGTCGATGCACCTGGGCCATCCCCAAACCTATCCGGCGTGCGGGCTCCTTGCGTATGCAGCAGAATCGAGGCGCCTTGTCGGACGCCCTTACCTGGGGCATGGGAGGGCGTTGATTGGTCGCAAAATCATCTTTTCGACCTGTTGATGAAGGTGTACCGTGCGCATGCTTACCTTGCTTGTTTTCGATTTAAACGCCATGGCCGCTCGTTAAACGCAATACTCGAGCGACCATGGCTTGAATTGACTAGACGCTCCGCACCGGACGGTATATACCAGTAATCACCGCTCCCCCAAGTACTGTGCGTTCACAGTTGGTGTAGTAGTGTACTCCCAATCCACTCGTGTGGAACGCAACGAGGCTGACCAAACGACTCACCGCCGTCTGACTCATCGCCTCAAACTGCCATGCATGCGCCTGATCGGCCCACAACGCCGGCAACCTTGGCACATCAATCATGGCCTTGGTCACCGAATCGATACCGACCACGCCCGCCCATTGAGCAATCTGATGCGGTGCAACGGATAACTGCCGCTCGATTGCTGGATTCGCCCACGCCCACAACCAGGTCGCATTGCTTGCACAAAACGAACCAATCATTTTGACCGTAGCCACCGCTACGATCTGACCATGACGGGTGTACGTCACGGTCCCTTCATCTTGCGATAGTCGCCAATCGCAACGAGAGAGCTGGTATGCCTGCTCTAATTCACGCTGACGCCCCCGCAGCCAACGTTGATAGATGTCAAGCGCCGTTACTCCCTTCCCATCCATTTCGTGCATAAATCCTCCTTTTGCTTTTCCCAATTCCAATTATATGGTTTTGGTCGTGCACAAATGTGGGTTTTTATGAGTCGGTCAAAATTCACAAATGTGGTCATTGTAATCAAACAGCAATTTCGACGCATATGATGGAGATGGCACAAATGACACGGGTGGTGATGCTACAATAGAGGAGTTACTGCACATGCATAGACAACGAGGGCATAGCGAATGACCACACTACGTGCATTACTGGTTGGAGCGGGTGGCATGGGGCAAACATGGGCCAAAAATCTCGTCGCAAACGCTGATGTCAGCTTGGCGGGTTGGATCGATATCCGCCCAGGTGCTGCAGCCGATGCCGCGCACAAACTCGGGCTCATCGCCGACTACTACGGCGATGATTTAGTGACAGCGTTGCGCATCGTCAAGCCAGATTTTGTGGTTGATGTCACTATTCCCGAGGCGCACCACGATGTGACCATTACCTGTTTGAATGCCGGTATCCCGGTAATTGGTGAAAAGCCGATGGCCGTCTCGATGGATCAAGCACGTGCCATGGTTGAGACCGCCGAACGCACCGGAGTGCGCTACATGGTCAGCCAGAGTCGGCGCTACGATGCGCGCTTGTGGGCCTACCGCGACGCCATGCGTCACATCGGCGAGCCGGGCATTCTCAATGCAGATTTTTATATTGGCGCACACTTCGGCGGATTCCGCGATGAGATGGCACATGTGCTTGTACTCGACATGGCCATCCACACCTTTGATGCAGCCCGCTATTTGCTCGGCGATACTACGCCAGTCTCGGTCTACTGCGAAGAGTTCAACCCGCGCTGGAGCTGGTACAAGGGCGATGCTGGTGCGGTAGCGCTGTTTGAGATGGCGAATGGCGCCCGCTTCACCTATCGCGGCTGCTGGGCCGCTGAGGGCTTGCATACCTCGTGGGAGGCTGATTGGCGTGC
>VGPG01000372.1 GCA_016875555.1 Chloroflexota bacterium
ATTTCATCAACAGTCATCGCACCGGCGTCACTCCCATGGGCGATTGCCGCGACAATATCAAGAGCTTAGCCATGGTCTTTGGTGCGATTGAGTCGGCTAAGCTGGGGAAACGCGTGCACATTACCATTTAGAAAGTGAATTGACGATGTACCAACACACTGCTCTCGATCATCATGACGCCCAAAAGGCCATTGACGCCATTCTGCCCGTGCTCGAAGCCCGTGGCGCCAAAGGCGTGATTGCCGTGGCTGACGCCCACGGCGAGCTGATTGCGCTCATCCGCATGGCCGGTGCGCCGCTCCAGTCGGTCACCATCGCCACCAACAAGGCCTTTAGTGCGGCGCGCGCGCGCAAACCAACGCGCGATATCGGCCGCAAGATTCGTAGCGCCGATCAAGGCTTTGACATTGCCTACTACGGCGACCCACGCTTTATTGGCTGGGGCGGCGGCATGCCCGTCATGCACAACGGCACCTGCATCGGCGCCGTGGCCGTCAGCGGATTAACCGAGGACGAAGACGCCGAGTTGGCCTCGCTCGGCATTGATGCAATATTGAAAGGGTAATCACCATGTATATCCCTGTTGCCAATCGCATGAATGACCGACCGCGGTTGATTGCATTCATGCAACAATATGACTTTGCCACCCTGGTTACTAACGGGCCTGACGGCTTGCCGGCGATTAGTTATGCGCCGGTGATGGTCGAGGCCGACGATGACCAGATTCATTTATCGTTCCATCTAGCCCGGGCCAACGACCACAACGAGTTGCTCAAGGCCGGCACCCCGACGACGGTTATCTTCCGCGGGCCACATGCGTTTATTTCGCCGACCTGGTACGCCAGTCCCAACGCCGTACCGACGTGGAACTACACGGTGGTGCACGCCAGCGGCACCTGCACGGTCATGCCCGACCCCGATACCGTCATGCCCATGCTTAATGACCTGACGCATCTGTACGACCGTAAGCACCCCGATTTCACCCAAGAGGGCCACGGCAACATGCTGCCCGGGATTGTGGCCTACCGCATGACGGTGACCACGCTTGAGGGGAAGTTTAAGTTAGGGCAAAACCGGCCGCTCGCCGATCGCGTGGGCATGCGCCAAAAGCTCGAAGCATCGCGCCGTGATGATAGTCGCGCCTTGGCCACCATCATGAAAGAATTCGAGCCCGAATAACACACATCTGGTAGAGACAGTCGGTATAATGAAGGGTGAGTAGATACGAGCGATTGAGACGCACCGGCGATGACACCCACCTTTGCGCATCACATACATGCACCACTTGCCGCCGATGTTGGCCGCCTTCTTACCCGCGACGGTCGCATCGGCGAGGTGTGTATGATGCTCCAGCGTCCCGACGGGCGCATCTGGTGTGCCGCCAAACAATACTATCCCGGCCTCATCGCACGACTCCTGACGGGTGGTATTCATCCTGGCGAAGCGCTCACGGATGCCCTCATGCGTGAAATCGCCGAAGAGACGGGATTGACGCCGAGTCGTATCACACCGTTGTTTCAGGTGACATACCAGAGCGTCGTCGCTTTTCAGACGTTTGCCTACGTATGCCAAGTCGACGACACCACGCCTGTCGCCCACGATGTGACGGAGCAGATCGCCCATTTTGAGGCGCTCGATGCCCATCAACTCCGCACGCGTGCCGCGCAACTTGCAGCACTCCCCGCCGTCCATTCGCCCCATATTGGCGGCACCTGGCAGGAGTGGGGGTTGTTTCGCGCCGTTT
>VGPG01000373.1 GCA_016875555.1 Chloroflexota bacterium
ACCGAACTTTCTGTGAAAATTGAGGGTGTTCAGAAGTCCAGCAACTGCGAAAATTCCAATTTCAATCATCATGTATGTTGCCCCATTACGCTGGGTTAAACATTCAGAAGAGCATAGGCGCAGAGGACAGGCCCAAGAATCATGGCGAGTTGTTCCTTAAGTATTAGCATGCTCAGAAGCGGAAAGAATACGAGGTCAATGAGTGCTGAAACAACCCAAAGTCCAAGAAATGGGGCATACCAAGGAAAATAAAAAAAACCAATTCCAAAGAAGGTTAGCGTGAGCATGGTGGACGATGTTTTAATGAAGTTTAATGCAGGGGTATTGTCGAGCGGAGTTAGTTGCTTCATAAAACTGGAGAACCCTGCGCTTAAGAGAGCAAGTCCGATAATGTAGGTCAACATTTCAAATCCCTCGGGCAGACACGATTTTCGGAGCGTTAGAGTTTCTTTCTTTCCTCAATATCATCAGGGGGAACGCAGATTTGGGGCGGCAGGTCACCCCGTTCCCAAGGGCGGCACCACAGCACATTTCCGCAAGTTCCCGGGCGCGCCGCTTTTGGCGCGTCCATCTCGAACGCCATGTTAGCAGGGTGATGCAAAAGTTTGGCTCACGAGTACTGGAGAGGCGAACGGCAATGGTCGGTGAATCGCTTGCACGTTCTGAATGGCCGTTGCTATCATGATAGTCCCTTACACCATCGCCAATCGGCTGATTCGCAATAGATTGTAGGCGGCGCCAGAATAAAAATTATCAATAAATAGCATTCAGATGCCATACTTGTATGTGATTTAGAGAATAGGGGTCAAATATGTGGAACAAACCTGTGGGCGTCTTGATGGTCGGCATGTTGTTGAGCTTGCCGATTGGCCAACAGGTAGTGCGAGGGGATGATTCGACAGCGTCATCAGATGCGCGTGTATCGACACTTGCGACACAAGTACAGTCGATTATGAACGAAGGCGATGCGGGTGACGTCGTACCAGTGATTGTGACGCTCAAAAATCCATATGGAATCGAGAGTGCGATACAGCCACGGAGTTCGATTACGTTTCGGCGTGCGCAAATTCGTACCATTCAAAATGGCTTTGTGGGGCGCCAAGGCGTGCGCATTGTGAGTGTGAAGCGCAGATCGAAGGTTTTTCCAATTGTGTATATGTCGATGGTACGTGGCAATGTTGCACAACTTGCAGCGGACAGCCAAGTTGAAATGGTGGCGATAGACCGACCAGTCCCACCGAGCATGTTTGCCTCTACTGAGTTAATTGGCTCACGGATAGCCAACGACAGTGGATATGACGGTACTGGTACATCAGTGGCCGTACTTGATACGGGTGTACTTGCGACGCATCCGTTTTTGAGTGGCCAAGTCGTAGGGGATGCCTGTTTTTCGACAACGGATGGTTTTGGCAGTACTTCATTCTGTCCAGGTGGTGCAGGCACTTCAACTGCCGTAGGTAGCGGTGGTCCATGTCCATCAGACGTGGATGGTTGTGACCACGGTACGCACGTAGCTGGGACTGTGGCTGGTAATGTGATATCCGTTTCGACACCCCATGATGATGGCACCCAAACAATTCGTGGTGTTGCACCTGGTGCAAAGATTATCGCTGTACAGGTGTTTAGTCGCTTTCCTGTGGCTATGTGTGGAGAAGGTGCAACCTCAGAATGTGCACTCTCATACACGAGCGATGTAGATGCGGCGCTTGAGTGGTTGT
>VGPG01000374.1 GCA_016875555.1 Chloroflexota bacterium
CACATCATGGGGTGGCTGATGATGCCCACAAGCATCTGGTTTTTGGCTGGACTCTATCTAGATGGCTGGGCACACAACCACGGCATGGTTGACAACACATTCTTTACGCCGTGGCACGCAGTATTTTATTCGGGGTTTGTGGCGGTCTCTGCAGTCCTAGCGGCATTTGTGCTGGCGGCGTATATCCGCGGGCATGTGTGGCAACAAGACGTACCACGCGCATACCGCAGTGCGATTGTGGCCGCCCCATTATTTGCCATGGGCGGTGTCGCTGATTTGTGGTGGCACTCAACCTTCGGCTTTGAAGCCGGCATCGAAATTCTGCTCAGCCCACCGCATCTATTACTCTCCTCGAGCATGTTTGTCATCTGCGCGGCGCCTGCACGCACCTGGCCTGCATATCGGCAGCGTAATCAGTTGCCAGTGATACTGAGTATTCTTGCAGCATGGTCTGTGGTCGTCTTTATGTTGCAATACAATCATCCGTATGGCATCATTTGGCCCGAACGTAGCGTGATTGGGCAGACGGGGGTACTCGTCGGGCTCGTGAGCATTTGTTTGCATGCCATCCTGACCACCGGGGTGGTGTTGTGGATGCACGATCGTCAACTGCCACACGGGAGTATCACGGCCGTGCTCGTAATTAACGCGCTCATGATTGCACTCATGGGCGACGAATATCGTTTCGGCTGGAGTGCACTCTTGTCCGGAATTGTCATTGAAGGAATGCTGTACGTGTTGCGTCATCGGACTCGAAGTGAGCGCATTCGTTTGCTTGCACTTGTAACACCAATCATCTACTGTGTTGGCTACTTTGTGGTGATTAACGTGACAGCAACCATGATTTGGCCAATCAGCCTGTGTGTGAGTACGATTATCACCGCAACCTTCTGCGCCTATTCACTGGCGTTTATTTGGCCCAAAGCTCCTGACGCCCCAAACACCTAACCATGGCATCGCGGCAATCACAAAGTCGCCCCCACGTCATGTGCTGACGTGGGGGCGACTTTTGCGTCAACTAGAGTACACCTTTGGTACTCGGCACTGCATCACCGAGGCGTGGATCAATACGACTTGCTGCATCCAACGCGCGACCAAACGCCTTAAAAAGCGCTTCGACCTTATGATGATCGTTGCGGCCGTACTCAACACGCGCATGCACGTTCATACGCCCGTGATAGGCAATGCTTTCGAATAAATGGAATAGCAGGTCAGTACCGAGCGTACCGACGCGTGGGGTCACAAACTCTGCCGAAAAGACGCAATACGCACGCCCACCAAGATCAATCGCAACAAATCCCAATGCTTCATCCATGGGCACATAGCTGTGTGCGGTGCGCACTATACCACGTCGATCTCCAAGTGCTTTGTCAATGGCTTGACCGAGGCAGATGCACACATCCTCAGCAGTATGATGATCATCAACATGTAAGTCACCATTTGCCGTCACATCAAGGTCGAACTGTCCATGCTTGGCCATCAGCGTCAGCATATGGTCCAAAAAGCCAATACCGGTTTGTGCATGACAGTGCCCGGAACCATCGATGTTGATGTTGAGCGTAATACTTGTTTCACCGGTAGTGCGCGCAATCTGGGCCTGACGCATGATGAATCCTCCACTTTCAATGACCGTGTTGTGCTCAATTGTACCCCAAATCAGCGCACCGTCAGGGTGTACTCCCCGGCGAGCACCTCAACAT
>VGPG01000375.1 GCA_016875555.1 Chloroflexota bacterium
CAGGTTTGTTCATTACGCGTGGGGCGTGGGCCATCTTCGCCGAGCACTGCGACTACCAACTCGTTGAGCATGGCAACATCAACGGCGCGCATCAGCACTTCACGCCACGGATATGACGGATCTGGTATGTGTGATGCCGCAATACAGCGTAACGTGCCATTGCGGATGGCCGGCAACAATTCAGCCCACCACTGCTGCACAGTATCAGCGAGATGCGGCGCATCCACGTTATCAAAGGCCAACAGTGGTGGATATTGTAGCTCCGGTAGCATCATCAGCCAGCGGCTCGGCTGTTGTTGGAACGCAGCTGCAACAGTGCTTCGTAATGCATCTATATCGGGAAAGTCTGCCATGTCGATGTAGTAGGCACGCATGCCCGTTTGATCAAGCAGCACGGGCGCAGCCTCAACCACATGAAAGAGTAGTGACGACCTGCCGCTCCCAGTCGGACCAATGACTAATGCTGGCGTTCGACGCTCCATGGACTCGGTAAGTTGTTGGATTTCGATCCAGCGCCCCACAAAAAAGCGTGGATTGCGCAACATCGTGGTCGGAAAGGGCATTTTTGCTCGAATCTGCTACGCCATACCCGTATAATACAGTCAGGAAGATTCCATGACGGAGAAGTACCGATGACTCTCAAACCACCATCACAAACCGAAAAAAGTGTCACGACCTTCTTTTTTGCCTTGTTAGTCACGAGCGGCCTGATTTACACCTTGACCGCTCGTTTCCACTTTACGGTGCCGTGGTATTTGGTACCCGTTGTTGCGTTAGCGTTTACCGGGTTTATGTATTGGCGCGCTCGCGTTCGCCGCGGTGCATCGCCAACAGATCACCAACCACCGCAAAACCCGTAGCAACACCACCGGCGTCGGTCGTATAGGTCAATGCATTCGTTGCCCCGGCGACACCGGCGAGTGGATGTGTGATAGGCAACCGCATCGGTTGCACGCTGGCCGCTACTCCTGAGGCAGTGCGCTTGATCTCAGCAATTAACTTCCACCGCTCACCAGCAGCTTGAGCGGCCTTGACGTCGGCAGCACTTATTGTGGTGATGCCGTTCGTCGCCACATCGCGCGGTCGCAAACCGGCGTTCATCAGCACGTTCGCCAAAATCGCCGCTTTGCCCGCAGCGTCATGCCCCTCAACATCACCGGTTGGATCTGCCTCGGCATACCCCAAGCGTTGAGCCTCGGCCAACGCATCGGCGTAATCGAGCCCCTGCTCCATCTGCGTCAAAATAAAGTTCGTCGTACCGTTGACAATGCCACGCACCATCGTGACATCACACCCCTGCAATGCACCCCATCCCAATCGTAACGACGGCGTACCCGCCATTACGGTCCCCTCAATACCCAAGAAGAGGTCCTTGCTCGCCGCCAACGCACGTAATTCCTTGAGATGCAACGCTGCAGGTCCTTTGTTGGCCGTAATTACATGCATCCCACGTGCAAGTGCCTGCCGGATATGACTCGTGGCTGGCTCAGCGGTACTCAGATCAGTTGGCGTCAGTTCAACGAGCACATCAGCTGCACGCGTGGTGATCATCGTCAACGCATCATCGTTGACCGCTTGTGGCAAATCGCGGAGCGTACTCGCACCGAGCAAGGCCGCCGGATCTAGCCCATTTGCGTCGTATGCGCTCCCTCGACGAGCGGTGGCCACCCCAACGATTTTGATCTCTGCACCACTCT
>VGPG01000376.1 GCA_016875555.1 Chloroflexota bacterium
CCTCATCAGCCGTGTGGATGCGCCCGAGCATGCGCAGCAACGGGTCGTGCAGGCTTTGGACGCCCATGCTGACGCGATTGACACCCATGGCCTGAATCTGGCGCAGATAATCGCGCCCGAGCACGGTCCCCGGATTGCACTCAACGGTGACCTCGGCGCCAGCAAATGGCACGACGGCGTCGGCAGCGCGTAAGACCCGCTCCATCAACGGCAGGGGCAACATGCTGGGCGTACCGCCACCCAAGAAGATAGTCGGGGGTAAATCGGCACGCATGAGTGGGTGCGGGTGTGCAGGCGGTGTGACTGGCGCAGTTGCACGGGGCAGGCTGGCTAACTCGGCGCACAGCGCATCGACGTACGCCTCGATGCGATCCTCCATGTTGGCGTAGGTGTTGAAATCGCAGTAGGAGCAGCGTCGATGACAGAACGGAATATGAATGTACAGGTGCCGGGCACCCGACGATGTGGCTCGCCAATCCATGCGTGTTTCCTTTTGTGCGTGGGCATCACGCCTGTATGTATTGTACCAGTCTTGGTTGGTTGTGAGGGATTGGGTATACTGATGAGGGAGTTTGTTGTGTATGTGAGGGACGATACGTGGCTGAATCAACATTTCGTGATGCAGTAACGGTGATTTTGTATCACCCACAACGTCAAATTAACGTGGCTTCGACGGTTCGAGCCATGAAAAATATGGGCTTTCGCCGCTTGCGTCTGGTCAACCCGCGTGAGTACGAGCCCGAACTCATCGAGCAAGTGGCCCACCGCAGTCAAGACGTGGTCGATGCCATCGAGGTCTATCCGACGCTCCAAGCGGCATTGCATGACTTGACGTGGGTAGTCGGCACCACGGCGCGCCACCGTGACACGCCGGTGCCGCCGCTCGAGTTGCGTCAGTCGGTGCCGAGTATCGTCCAAAAGACGGCCGAGGGGCATCAGGTGGGCCTGTTGTTTGGCCCCGAGGATAACGGCCTGCAACAGGCAGAACTCGATCAATGCCAACAATTTGTGACGATTGCCACTGACCCCACGTACGCATCACTCAATTTGGCGCAGGCGGTCCTGTTGGTCTGTTACGAGGTGCACATGGCCGAGCCGCCGGTGCGCCCAGAGCGGCGGATTACCTACCCGCCGGCGCCCTTGCCACGGATTGATGAGTTTGTGGCGACACTCGAGGAGGCGCTGCGCGCGATTGACTTCTTTAAGAGTCCGAGTGCGCCGGCCAAAATGCGCTCGTTGCGTAGTATGACGCATCGGGCCCAACCGAATGCACGCGAAATCATGCTGTTGCAGGCGATTTGTCGCGAGGCAATAAAGTACATCAACAAATTGCGGTCGTGAAATGCGTATCGCTGTAGAGTCGCAGCATTGCTGCGACTCTACAGCGATATGATATCTGCGGCTCGCGATGTCCTACGTTGTGCACCTGCAGATGTATCTAAAGATTATTGCGTTATAATTATCACAGGTTGTTTGGTATGAGGAGAAATTTGTGATGTCACCACTCGATACCCTTGTCAAGGCCGATCCGACAGTTGCCCGGATGCTCGTTGGTGAAGCAACACGGCAGCGCGATGGTCTTGAGCTGATTGCCAGTGAAAACTACACCAGCCGTGCCGTGATGGAGGCGCAAGGGTCAGTGTTGACCAACAAATACGCCGAAGGTTACCCAGGTAACC
>VGPG01000377.1 GCA_016875555.1 Chloroflexota bacterium
ATCGATCGCTTGATTGATGTGCTCAAACAGTTTTGAATTGTTGCCGCGAATGCTGTAGTATCTACAAATCAATCAGTAGGATGAGGGAGAGGCGCACAGGATGAGCGCAATCATCACAGTGGAGGGGCTAGCCAAGCACTACGAGGTGCCGGTGCGTGAGTCGGGCTTGGGCAACGCCATCAAAAGCATCTTTCAGCGCCAGTATCGCACCGTCAAAGCCGTGGACGGCGTCAGCTTTCGCATCGATTCGGGCGAGGTGGTCGGCTTTTTGGGGCCAAACGGCGCCGGCAAAACCACCACGCTCAAAATGCTCTCGGGCCTGCTCCACCCCACCGGCGGCCGCGTGTCGGTGCTCGGCTATACGCCGCACCAGCGCGACTACAACTACCTGCGCCAGATGACGCTGGTGATGGGCCAACGCAACAACTTGGTCTGGGACCTGCCCGGCGCCGATTCGTTCGAGCTGGCCAAGACCGTCTACGGCGTCGATCAGGCCCAGTACACCCAGACCCGCGACGCCCTGGTCGAGATTTTGCAACTGCAGGAGCTATTAACCAAACCGGTGCGCAATTTGTCGCTGGGCGAACGCATGAAGATGGAGTTCGCCCTCGCCTTGATGCACCAGCCCAAAGTGCTCTTTCTCGATGAGCCGACCATCGGCCTCGACGTCACCATGCAAAAGCGCATTCGTGCCTTTGTGGCCGAGTATAACGAGCGCTTCGGCGCCACCGTCATGCTCACCAGCCACTATATGGCCGACGTTGATGCGTTATGTAAACGCGTCATTGTCATCCATCACGGCACCGTGCTCCACGACGGCGATTTGGCCGATTTGGTCACGCGCTTTGCGCCGACGCGCACCATCACACTCCAGACCAACGCCGATCGTGCGGCCGTGGCCGAGTACGGCGAGGTAGTGGCGCATCACGAAGGCAGCATCACGCTCAAGGTGGCCAAACACGACGTGCCACGCGTCACCTCGCACCTGCTATCGCACATCGAGGTCAGCGACATCGCCATCAGCGAGCCGCCCATCGAGGATATCATCGAGCAGGTGTATGGGTCGTAGGGGAGCGCTTTTGTGACGAAACGCTTCGCGCCCCGTGCGCACGTGCCATCACGACCACAAGGGCTCGCAGGCGTCTCACGCACCGCTCCACACTGGCTAGATGGGCAAGGTCGCCCGCAGCGTGGTCACCCCGAGGGTCACATCGGCAATCAAGTCTGGCCCGTAGCGCGCTTCGATGGCAATTGCGCCGCCGTAGTGCATCGCCTTAAGCGCGCCGAAGTAGGCCCCAAAGTCGTCGCCGGCCCGCCCAGGCACCGTGCGCTCAACCCGTTCGGCGATATGGGCGTGGGTAATCAGGTGGGCGTGGGCGGTGATTTGGTCGGCCGGCTCCTCCTCGCGCAGCATGTGGTAGATGTCGGTCAGCAAGCGGATGTTGGGGTGATTGACGGCGCTGACCACATCCGCCCCTTCGGCCAGCGAGTTAATCAGGTTGCACTCGCCGCGATTGAGCGCCTCGACCACCACGGTAACGCCGTTGTGCTCGGCGTGGGGCGCAATCAGCTCGAGCAGGGCCACGAATTGGTCGCGGGCTTGGGCAGGCGACCAGCCGGTTGGGATCTGGCGGGCGCCGCCGCTGCCCAGT
>VGPG01000378.1 GCA_016875555.1 Chloroflexota bacterium
AACGCTGCATCAATCGCCCAAGCGCTCGACGCATGTGCCAGTGATGCAGCGTTTGCTCGTACCCTCGGGAGCCGTGGTCCAGCCACAGTTGCAGCGATTGGATGGGATCAGGTGGTGCGCACGCTGCTCGGTGGTGGATGAGACAACGCACTCGTTACGCACCAATCGATTCAGTTAACCTGAAAATGGACAGAGGGGGGCACCGTGGTGCCTCCCCTCTCAATTCCTGCCTCAATTGTATGTTGTTATTTGACGCCCAACATCGCAATCAACGCTGAATCCTCGCTGGTCAACGGCAAATCAATGCGGCCACGGCTGCGGGCTGATTCATACGTAGCAAAGATGATTTCGGTGGCACGCAGCGAGCGCCGCCCTGACAACTCGGGTTCGCGGCCAGTCAACAGGGCATCGACCAAATCGGCAACACCACGTTTGACACACTGATCGCCGTGTAACCCTTCTGAATCAGGAATAACGACCCAGTCGCTATCGCCTTTGCCCTTGACGCGCAGATGCGTCTGGTTGTCAACGCCGACGTCGATGATACCATCAGTGCCAATCATGCGCAGGCCAAAACGTGGACCGGCCTGATAGCCAGTGTTCATCACCAAGGTCACACCGTTTTTGAAGCGAGTCATACCAAAGCCATGCCGCTCACACGGCACGCCAAAAATCATTTGCGGATCGCGCAAATCGACTTGGCCAATTACCCACTCGGCGTCTGTCTCATTGTTGAAGTAGCAGGCCATATCGATCCAATGCGTACCCCAGTCGTACATGTTGTCACACACCGCCTCGATGCGCTCAAGTGTGCCGATACGCCCCTCGTCGAGGAGTTTTTTGCCGGCACGGAACGGCGTACCAAAGCGGCGCTGGTGATTGAACGTCAACTGCACACCGTTGGCCTCAGCGGCAGCGACCATGCGCTTGCTCTCGCCAAACGTAGGCGCCATTGGTTTTTCACAGTGGATAGCCCGCACTTTGGCGTTGGCAGCGTCAATGACCATCGGGGCGTGCAGATGTGGCCAGGTTGAGATGCTGACAATGTCGAGGTTTTCTTTGGCGAGCATCTCGTTGTAATCGGTGTAGATGGTGGCATTCGGACCATGAATCGCAGCAAATGCTTGAGCGTTCTCAGCGACGACATCGGCGAGCGCAACGATTTCGCACTTGCCGGTCTCACGATAACCGAACGCATGTTGATGCGACATACCAAAGCCAGTGGCACCATCGCTCTTCCATGGACGACCACAGCCGATAATTCCTACGCGCAGACTCATACGATTGTCTCCTTTGACTTACGATGCACGAAGATAGACGTTATAACCCGAGCGAACGCAGATACGCTCGACTCTGCTCGGCACTTTCACGGGGGCTCGATAGTTGCGTGACATCGGTTTCAACGATCAACCAGCCGCTGAATTGGGCTTGTTTGAGCAAGGCAAAGATAGCTGGGAAATCGATTGCGCCGTGGCCGAGTTCAGTCCAGACCCCGAGACGCTCCGCACCACGGTAGTCGGTCTTTTCGGCACAGGCTTGGGCAGCGGCGGCGGCATTGACATCTTTGAGGTGCATGGTACAGATACGATCGGCATAGGTTTTGACCATATCAACCACGTCACCACCAGCCCACGCCATATGCCCAGTATCA
>VGPG01000379.1 GCA_016875555.1 Chloroflexota bacterium
AATGCGGCCGTGCAGATGGGCTTCTTCGGACCACGTGGCGTTGCCGTAAGCAACGACGGGTTTGTCTATATCGCTGATACCGGTAATAAGCGTGTGGTCGTCACCGACACCGACGGGAAATACGTCGGTCAATGGGGTGAGTTTGGTGGCCAACCTGGGCAATTCAACGAACCCATCGGTATCTCGGTGGACGGCGATGGCACCGTTGTAGTTGGTGATACGTGGAACGGACGCGTCCAGGTGTTTGCCAGCTCAGGTGCAGGCGATGGTCTGGTAAATGCGACGCCCATCCAGACAATCCGCATCCTTGGCTGGCAAGGGCAAACGTACGATGACCCGTATGTTGCCATCAACAACGGGCGCATCGTGGCCTCCATCCCAAGTCGCAACGTCGCCAATGTAAGTGGTGTTGACGGCATCGAAGTGCTGCGCTGGGGTGGTTCTGGCAGCGACAATGCGTCGTTCAACGATCCAAGCGGTGTTGCCTTTGATGCAGAAGGTCGCATCTACGTGGTTGACCGTGGCAATCTGCGCGTGCTCGGATTCACGCTCCCATAACTGATGCTGTCTGATATGCAGGCACCACGGCGAGGCATGGCCTCGCGTGGTGCCTCTTTGTTACTCCGCAACCACAGACAAATCAGGCACGTGTACGAGCATCTGTGACAGACTTTCACAGATGTGCGCGCGCGTGTCACCCACTGGCTGTTCGACGATTATCTGCTCAAGATAGTCGTACACATCCTCGAGCAACCGTCGTACCTGATAAAAGCGCACGAGTGCCGGCTGTGGCACGGCGTGCGGGCGTGTTTCGTGATAGCACGCAAGCATGTCGGGCCAGGCGTTGTCGTCTACCCAAAACATAAAGTCGTGCTCAACGGGGGCAATTTTGAGGCCTTCAAAATCCAGCAAGGTGGTGTGATCACCATCAACAATGATGTTATACCCGTGAATATCGGTATGACAGAGCACCATGGGTGGTGGATACATGCGGTAGTGCAACTCGGCATGCACAAACTGCACGAGCAGCGATTGGAGCGAATGCCGATACGGCGTTACGAGGGCTTGAACGTCAGGTGCACATTGATGCCACTCATCGTCGAGCATGCGCGCCATGCGTGGTGCCCACGGTGCCGCAAAATCTTCAATCACACGGTTGGTGGGCATGGGCACCTCCGCTGTAGCGCGATGGAGGAGTGCCACAGTAGTAACAAGATGGTGACGTTGCGCATCCGTCATCGTTGATTCACGGAGCGTCATCCCCTGCACATACGTAAACATGATGGCCACGTAGCGATGACCAGAATCGATGACAAACTGCCCATCGAGCGTGGGAATGGGAGCGGTGATGCGCTTTGCAAGTGCAGAATGCTGGGACAACCAGTGTGTCACGTGCAAATAAAACGTGGCATGCGCCAGGACGCGGTCGGTGATTACGCGCTGTCGATCGTAGCACTTTAGCCATCCTACGTGTGTGGCTGTTTCAATCAAGAAGACATCGGCGACATAGCCACCAATGTGCGGCGTTATGCGCAACGGTGCTCCCCAGCCATAGCGCTGAGAAATCGCATGGATGAATATGGATTGCGCGTCAGACATCATGGGCGTCGCATCTCGTAGACGCGCGTGGC
>VGPG01000380.1 GCA_016875555.1 Chloroflexota bacterium
CGCTGTGCTCAACGCACTAGGAGTGCAACCGATGGTGCGGAATCTGATCGGCGAGTTAGTAGACGACCAATCCTATACCACCGCACAGTTGACGACCCACAATGAAACTGAGTTGCGCATGGCATGTGTACTAGCTACCAAAGAGATGGTATAAGCGGTTCCAATCAGCATTGACTGACAGTTGAATGTCCCCGTATAAGAGAAGAGGTTGTCTCATGCATGATGTTCGTATTGATCGTTTGGCACAGGTTCTTGTGCATTATTCGTTGGCGGCAACGCCCAATCAACTCTTTCGTATTGTGGCGCCGATGGCGGCGGCCCCGCTTGTTCGTGCCGTGTATCGCGAGGCCGTGCGCGCCGGTACGCATCCACTGATGCGCTTGACATTCGATGGCCTCGATGAGATTTTTTATAAACATGCCAACGCCGATCAACTCGCCTATGTGCCGCAATTGGCTCGTGATGAAATTGAGACGGTTGATCTGCATCTCTCGATTATGGCCGATGAAAATACCCGTGCCTTGAGTGGCGTTGATGCAAAACTCGTGGCCAAACGCCGGGCGGCGATGAGCCCCATCTCAAAGCGCATGATGGAACGCAGTGCCGATGGATCCTTCCGCTGGTGCTTGACCCTCTTCCCTACGGCCGCTCAAGCCCAAGAAGCCGATATGTCACTTAATGACTACGCCGATTTCGTCTTTGCAGCCGGCAAACTGGATCACGCAGATCCCGTGGCTGCATGGCAGGCTCAACGTGCCGAACAAGAACGCATCATTGACCGCCTCAAAGTCGCCAATCACATTCGTATTGTGGGCCCCGGCACCGATTTGACGTACGCCGTGGCCGGACGTACCTGGGTCAACTGTGCCGGTGATCGCAACTTCCCCGACGGCGAGGTCTTCACTGGCCCCGAAGAACAAAAGACAAATGGATTTATCACATACAGCTTCCCTGCAATTTATATGGGTCGTGAAGTGTCAGGTATTCGGCTTGAATTCGTAGATGGAAAAGTCGTCAAGGCCACAGCCGACAAGGGTGAAGAGTTGCTTCATTCACTGCTCGACATGGACGAGGGAGCGCGCCGGCTGGGCGAAGTAGCCTTTGGCACCAATTATGGCATCCAACGCTTCAGTCGGAACATTTTGTTTGACGAAAAGATTGGTGGTACCGTGCATCTCGCGCTTGGTGCAGCATATCCTGAGACTGGGTGTACCAACCAGTCGGCGTTGCACTGGGATATGATTTGTGATTTGCGCACGGGTGGTGAGGTCTTCGCTGATGGCACACTCATCCACAAAGATGGTCATTTTGTTCTTTAGCCACTACGCACTGTGCTGGGTGTGGTTGTCCATCCGCCGCGCACACAAAGGAACGCTACATGTCACTTGATCCGCACCGCTACCCGCACACGTGCGCGGCCTTTGCCGCCATGAACGCCTCCGATCATCTCGAGCGTATTGTGCGTCTCGACGAGATTTGGCGTGGCATCCGTGAGACAGTTGCCAGTGATGCACCATCGCTGGCGCATCGTCGTGCGTGGCAGTCAGTATCGCATGCGCAGATGGCAACGCATGTTGCACACGCGCAATGG
>VGPG01000381.1 GCA_016875555.1 Chloroflexota bacterium
TGCACCCGGGTCAGGCCCCGACATGTATAACTACGGTGGTTTTGGCGGATTTAAGGATGGCGACTTTAACTCGATTTTTGAATCGATGTTTGGTGGCGTTGATCCACGGATGCGTAATGCTCCCGGTCAAGATGTCGAGCAAAAAGTCACGATCACGCTCGAAGAAGCATTTAATGGGACTGAACGGCGCTTTCAATTTCATACACCGACCGGTCAACCACGCACGATCACCGTCAAAATTCCACCCGGCATTGAGTCAGGTGGTAAAATTCGCATCCAGAACGAAGGTGGACCTGGGTACGCCGGTGGTCGACGCGGCGATCTGATTATTCATGTGCAGATCTCGCCGCATGCCCGTTATGAACGCGACGGGAACGATCTTCGTGATAAGGTTGCCATCGACTTGTACGACATGATTCTGGGTGGCGAAGTGCGGGTACCGTTAATGGGAGGCAAATCATTAACTCTCAAGGTGCCCCCTTTATCACAAAACGGGGCGACTCATCGTATTCCAAATCAGGGAATGCCACTCCGCACAAATCCGACACAACGTGGCGACTTGTACTTGCGACTTGAGGTATCGTTACCGTCTCAGTTGAGCGACGAAGAACGCGCCTTGTTTGCAAATCTACAAAAACTCCGTAAACGATGAAAAGTGCTAGCCCACTGCCCCACTGATTGCAAATCAGTGGGGCTTTTTGTGGTAATCTGCGCATACACACCGTAGAGGATACAGTGCAACTATGCAACTACCTGAGTTAACCCCGAATCAACGAGAGCGCGCATTGCGGGTGTCAATTGTCGAAGGGGCCATGGCAAACGTGTTTATCAGCGTGACTGCCAATGGCTTGGTAACTGGTTTGGCGCTCTATCTTGGTGCTGGACCGTTAGTTCTCGGCGTAATGGGCGCACTTCCATTCATCACCCAGCTGTTTCAGTTACTAGGTGCATACCTTGAGGAACAACACGGTGAGCGTCGTTCACTCTCGGTCTGGAGTGAAGGGTTGAGTAGAGCGATGTGGATACCCGTGGCGCTGTTGCCGCTATGGACACTCTCAAGCACGATCAGCTTAACGATATTTGTGGTACTTCAATTGATTGCCGCCGCGTTGATGGGGATTGCGGTCAATACCTGGTCAAGTTGGATGACCGATTTGGTTCCTGCGAATCGACGTGGACGATATTTTGGCGTGCGGAACACAGTAGCTAGTTTTGCTGCCATGGTCGGTGGTCTCGGATCAGGATTCATGCTTGACTACTTCAAAAACAATGCGAATGAAGGTGTTGCATATGCGTCAACCTTAGCATTTGGTTTGTTCTTCGCTGCCATTGGCATCATTCTTTTGCGCATTCAGGCTGAACCGCCCATGCAACGGCGACCTCGTGTGAGTCTGCGGCTCATGTTTGCTGCCCCCTTGGCTGATAATGCCTATCGGCGATTGATTTTGTCTGGTGCTATTTGGGCCTTCGTGGTAGGTATAGCTGGGCCGTTCTTTACTGCGTACGGCATCGATACCTTAAAGATGTCATTCGCTGACTTAGCGTTGATGGGGATTGTCACAAGTGT
>VGPG01000382.1 GCA_016875555.1 Chloroflexota bacterium
GCGGTGGCGATGCAGGTCGAGCGCGTGATTGAGCGGAGTGGGCGTGAGGTGCTGAATACCGATATTCCGTCGCCGCCGCTCCAACACCCGGCGCAGGTGATTTTGCCGACGTTGATGATGATTCTGGGGATTTTGGGCGTGTTGGTATTGGTGATGAGCACGTTTTTGATTATCAACACGATGAGTGCGATTTTGTTGCAGCAGACGCGTCAGATTGGCGTAATGAAAGCAATTGGTGCCCGGGCTGATCAGATTCGTGGCATGTATTACCTGTTGGCGGTACTGTTTGGTGGCATGGCGTTGGTGATTGCGGTGCCGATGAGCATGCTGGGCGCCTACGGGTTCTCGAACTTTTTGGCAGGCGAGCTCAACGTCGATATTGCGCAGTTTGGCATGCCGCCGGTGGTTATCCTGCTTGAGATGCTCGCCGCCATGGCGGTGCCAATGGTGGCGGCGACTGCGCCGATTCGGGCGGTGATTCATCGGCCGGCGCGCGAGGCGTTGTTGGGTGATACGTCGGTACCGGCGCACGAGAGCCGAATAGATCGCTTGATTGGGCGCATCCGCAGGTTGCGCCGGCCGACGCGCCTGGCCTTGCGCAACACCTTTCGGCAGCGTGGGCGGCTAGCACGCACGTTGATTGCCTTGGCGCTGGGCGGGGCGGGCGGTGACGGTGGCAGATGGCCAAATTATTACGAATGAAAGGGCATAGCGATGCGTACACGGATAGTGATTGGGGTAGCGTTGACGTTGGCACTGACGGGGTGTACGCAGGCGCCTGCTGAGATGGTAGCCCCGACGGCCGTGATGATCCAATCAGCGGCTGTGAATGATGTGGCCGTGGCGGATGGTCGCGTGGTGCCGGTGCGCGATGTGACGCTCAAAATGACCCAGGCCGGCACCGTGGCAGAGATTTTGGTGGCCGAGGGGGCGACGGTGACCGCCGGGCAGGCACTTGTGCGACTCGATAGTCGTGTACTCGAACTGCGGCGCGACCAAGCCAATGCAGGTCTGGCGCGTGCCCAAGCCAAATACGACCAGCTCAAGGCCGGGGCGACCGGAGAGGCGATTGCCATGGCCGAAGCAGGGCTGAGCAAAGCCCAAGCCGTGGCTGCCCAAGTGGTGGCGAGTGTCTCGGATGCCGATATCGCCAGCGCCACGGCGCAGTTGACCGAGGCCCAGTTGGCACTTGAGTCGATGCGCAATCCATCGGAGACTGATCGGGCAGTGGCCGAGGCGGCCGTCCAAAAAGCGCAAGCCACGTTGACGCAACAGCGTAATGCGTTGTCGGCTGCCAAAACCGCCGCCCAGTTGACGATGGCGCAGGCGGTATAGACGTTGACGCAGGCCCAGATTACCTATTCGTCGAGCAAAGATAACTGGCAGTACGTGGTTGATAACGACCGTGACCCGTTTGCCACCAACAAAAAGCTGAGTGATGCGCAGAAGCAGACCTACTACGACGCCATGGTGCGCGCCGAATCAGCGATGCTGGTGGCTGAGTTGCAACTCCAAAACGCGCGGGTGGCCTACGAAACGGCGCAACGCGCCGAGGTGAGTG
>VGPG01000383.1 GCA_016875555.1 Chloroflexota bacterium
TTGTTATATGGCATTTTTAGTCCGTTGACCACGAGTGCATTTAGTGACATGGGCGCTGCCATGCGCGATAGTACGTTGCGCTTTTGGGCAGTTGAGCATATCTCCATGATGGTGTTGGCCATTGCCCTCGCACATATTGGTGCTGGCCGCATTCGGAAAGGCAACGACGACAAGGCAAAGCACCGCGCAGCTGGTATCTTTTTTACATTGGCGTTTGCCATCATGATTGCTTCGATTCCCTGGGATGAGTCCATCCGACTCTTCCGTGGTCTCTGAGTCGTACGATGAGCATTGATCTCCGCGAAAAAATCATCATCGAGGCTGCGAATCGCTTCGTTGCGTCGGGGTACCATGCAGTGTCAATGCGCGAAATCGCCGAGGCGTCAGGGGCATCCAAAGCAGCAATTTATTATCATTTTGCTGACAAAGAAGCTCTACTTCTCGCCATCATGGAGCAGTCACTAACACAATTGATTGGCATCGTTCAACATGCCAGTAGTACACACAGTGACACCATTCAGCAATTAACCGCAATCGTTGAGGGGCTTTTGAGTCTCACTGCGGTCCAACGCTCAGCCATGCGGTTAGCCATGTTCGAGTTACAGCATCTCGGCGAGGGCGAGCGGCGTCATTTTGCATCGCGCTACGAGCGTGAGTTTATTGAGCGCATCCGCGCCATCTTGCGTGCAGGTCAAGCCAACGGCATCATCCGCATGGTCGATGTGCAGGCAAGCACCTGGGTGCTGCTCGGTATTCTCTACCCATTCTCTGTAGCGCAAGGGCGTGGTCACGACACAGGGCAGTTGAGCCGCACGTTGGTCGATTTATTTTTGCACGGCATTAGCACTCAAAAACCACGCTAACGTCGTATACACACATAATTCCCCCATCATGGCGATGTACACACATCACCGTGATGGGGGAATTGTTGTTAGGCGTCGAATGGTGAGGCGGTATGACCGTGGACCTGAGCCAACAGTTGGGCAGGCGACAACTCACCGAGGCTGCACAAACGGAGCGTCACCGGCGGCATCCACGCATCTACCAAGACCGGAATCGGCACTGCCACACACCGCATCCCGGCACGTGCTGCTGCAGTGGCCCCATGGGCCGAATCTTCGAAGACCAAACAGCGTGCAGGATCTTCGTTGATTCGTTTGGCCACCGTCAAAAAAATCTCTGGAGATGGTTTGACCTGTGATACATCATCTGATGTCACAATCGTCACCACACGTTTGATGAGCTGATGCTTGGTCAACCAGCGCGTGACCCAGGCGCGATCAGCGCTCGAACCAACAGTCAAGGTGATATCATTGGCCTCAGCATAATCGAACAAGGCCAACACGCCGTCACGCACTGGTTCGGCATCACATAATTCGAGGAAGCGAGCATGATTGCGCGTGCGCCATGTATCACGGTCAAACGTACGCCCTAATGTGCGCTCGAGGGCATCATATGCATTAAAGGCACCGACTGTGCCCAACCCCTTACGCCACTCCTCAAGATGCAATTCGACACCATGTG